>NZ_CP012915.1:731666-1097500 GCF_001315015.1 Azospirillum brasilense
CGTCGAAGCGGGCCGGGCTGACCCGGCCGTGCAGCGTCTCGTTCACCATCACGGCGGGGGCCAGGGCGCAGTTGCCCAGGCAGAAGACCGGCTCCAGCGAGAAGGCGTCGTCGGCGGTGGTCTCGTGGAAGTCCACCTTCAGGCGGCGGCGGATGTGCTCGATCAGTCCGTCGGCGTTCATCGACTGGCAGGCCTCAGCCCGGCAGACCTTGATGGTGTGGCGGCCCGGGCGGCTGCGGCGGAATTCGTGGTAGAAGGACACCACCCCGTGCACGTCGGCGCGCGACAGGTTCAGCTCACGCGCCAGCAGCGGGATGGCCTCCTCGTCGATGCAGCCGAACTCTTCCTGAAGAGCGTGCAGCATCGGCAGCAGCGCCCCGCGCAGGTGACGGTTGGCGGCGATCACCGCCGTGGCGCGTTCCGCGCTCCATGGAGATCGGGCGTTCATGGTCTCCTCCCCCGCGCCCGCCTGGATCGGCGGCGCTTCGTTGGTGTCTCGTCCGTCAGCGTTACGGACATTGGGGGAGGCGGGCAAATTTGATTTTCTGATGCGGTGATAGGGTTTCGCTATCACCACACGGATCGCGCGGTTATGTCCTTGAGATCATAGCCCTTTTGACAAATCCCATGGGGCAAGGGCCTCATCGGTCAAAGCGCGCACGCGCTCGGCGAGGCCCGGTTCGGCGGCGACGGCGGCCAGCGCCTTGGCGAGCGGGGCCGGCGGTTCGCGGTCGGCGTAGACGAGTCCGACGGCGTAGGTGAGGTCCGGTTCGGTCAGCGGCAGGGCCACCAGATCGGGGTGGAGCGCGACCAGGGTCAGGAGCTGGCTGGGCACCACGCTGGCCGCCAGACCGCTGCGCACGATGGTGTAGATGGTGACGATGGAGTTCGTCTCCATCAGCGGAACCACCGTCCGGTCGGCCATGCGGAAGGCGGTGTCGGCGATGCGCCGGTTCTGCATGTCGGGGGTGAGCAGGCACAGCGGCAGCTTCGCTGCGTCAGCCCAGCGGATGCTGGTGGTGCCTTCGCCGACTTGGCGGCGCTGGGCCAGCAGGAAGTAGCGCTCCGAGAACAGCGGGACGGTGCGGACGTTGCTCAGCGGCTCGTTGTCGAGATAGGTGATGGCGGCGTCCAGCTCGAACCCGTCGAGGTCGCGCTGGATGTCCCGCGAGCTGAGCGAGCGCACGCTGGAGCGGATCTGCGGGTAGCGCTCGGCAAAGCGGGCCAGCACGTGGGGGACGGCGGGCAGGGCGGTCGGGATGGCGCCGATCCGCAGATGGCCGGACAGGCCCTGGCCCAGCGCCGTCAGCTCCTGATAGAGCCCGTCCCGCTCCGCGACGATGCGGCGGGCGTATTCCAGCACCTTCAGCCCCTCCGGCGTGAAGCCGGAGAATTTCTGCCCACGTTCGACGATGGGCACGCGCAGTTCGTCCTCAAGCTGGCGGATGGCGTTGGACAGCGTCGGCTGGGAAACGTGGCAGGCCTCCGCCGCCCGGCCGAAATGCTGCTCGCGCGCCAGGGCCAGCAGATAGACGAATTTGCGGAACACAGTCCCCTCCCGTGCGTGATGGGCCGGTGCCCGCTTGGCGCCCTCGGGGGACGTCGCGCACGTTATGCCGAATCGGGCACACCGCCGGCAAGGGCGGAGACTCCTCCTTGCCGTCCGATGCTCCTAGGCGGTCAGTCTCCCGGCTGCGGCGCGGCGGCGTCGTGGGTGGAGCGCATCAGGGCTCCGCGCTCGGTCAGCAGGACGGTCAGCAGCGCCAGAATGCCCAGAACGGTGAAGCCGATGGTCAGCGGACGCACGGTGCCGTCGAAGGACTGGCCGACGATCCAGCCGACCACCGCCGCCATGCCGGTGCTGAAGAAGCCGACGAAGGACGACCCCATGCCCGCCACATGGCCTAGCGGCTCCATCGCCATCGCGTTGAAGTTCGGAGCGATCAGGCCGAAGCAGAAGAAGATCGCCGCCATGAACAGTCCGAGGCCGAGCAGCGGCGGATGCTCCGGAAAGCCCAGCAGCGCCATGGCGACGCCGGTCAGCGTGTAGCCGAGCAGGGCGACATGGGACACCCGGTGCATGCCGACCCGCCCGACCAGCCGCGCGTTGACCAGCGAAGCCAGGGCCATCACGCCGGCGATGGCGCCGAAGGCCACCGGGAACATCGCCCCCAGCCCATAGACGTCCACGAAGATCTGCTGGGCGCTGCCGACGTAGCTCAGCAGCCCGCCGAACAGCAGGCCCATGGCGGCGGTGTAGCCGACCGTCGCGCGCGTCGTCATCACCTTGTGGAAGGCATGGCCGAGCGCTGCCGGGGACAGCGGCAGCCGGTCCTCCAGCGCGCGGGTTTCCGCCAGCCGCAGCATCGACCAGGCGAAGGCGGCCACGGCCGCCAGGAACAGCGCGCCGAACACCCATGGCCAAGTGCCGAGGCGCAGGATTCCCTCACCCAGGGCCGGGGCGATGATCGGCACGATGATGAAGATCATCATCACGAAGGACATCACCCGCGCCATGTCGCGCCCGACGAAGCGGTCGCGCACGATGGCGATGGCGACGACTCGCGGGGCGGCGGCACCGAACCCCTGAAGCGCGCGGGCGGCCAGCAACGCGGTGAAGCTCGGGGCGAAGACCGCGCCCAGCGACCCGATGGCGAAGATCACCAAACCGGCGGCCAAGACCGGCTTGCGCCCGAAGCGGTCGGACAGCGGCCCATGGAAAGGCTGCCCGACGGCGAAGCCCAGCATATAGGCGGTGATGACGAGTTGCCGGTCGTTTTCGCGAACCACCCCGAAGGTGCTGGCGATGTCCGGCAGGGCGACCAGCATGATGTCGATGGACAGCGCTGTCAGCGCCATCAAAAGGGCCATGAGCGCGACGAACTCGCCGAAGCGGATGTCAACGCTCCGGCCGGCGGAAGCGGGGTGGGACATGGATTTAGGCATTGGACCAGTGTGCCGCCCGTCTGTCTCTGCGGCAAATCGAATTCCCGCAGGCCCGCCATCGATATTTGGACATGGACAATTCAGAGCTGTGCCACCTTGCATCCCTATGCCCCACACATTACCACCTATTGTGGCGCGCCCAACTTTCATTTGATGATTTCAAGAATTTCACGCATTTCATGCTGAAAATAGTGATAGATAGGCGGATTCTGTGGGCGTCGCCTTAGTGCCTGTCTATAGTGGGCGGCGTCAACGGTCTGTGAAAATCGGGTATGCGCCTTCGTCTCCCCTTTGTGCCTCTGCTGGCGCTTCTTCCGCTCGTCGCCTTCGCGGTGGCCTCGATCATGTTGGTCGACCGTCAACAGGAGCGATCGGTGGAGGAACTGATCCGTCACGCCACCGACGCGGCGGTGCGGACGGTGGACGGGCGCGTCCTCATGACGCGCAGCGCGCTTGAAATCATGTCCACGGCCCGCTCGCTGGACATCGACGACCGCGTCGTCTGGAGGGATCGGGGGGAACGTGCGCTGCGGCAGCGTTCGGATTGGTTTGCCCTGGAAGTGCGCGACCGGCAGGGTGTCGTCAACCTGCTCCACCGGCCGCAGGAACCGGAAGCCGGCGGCATCGACCCCGTCGCCCGTTCCGTCCAGGCGGACCGGGTGTTCCGGTCAGGAGAAGTCTGGATCAGCGGCGTCATCAGCGACTCGGCCGGCAAGGTGGAACCGGTCTTTGCGGTCAGTGTGCCGGTTTGGGGCGCGGGAGAAGTGCGGCTGGTCCTGACCGCCTATGTGCGGGCCTGGTCCCTGCATCAGGTCCTGGTCGATCAGGTGGCGATGCCGAATTGGATTGTCGCGCTTCTTGACCGCGATGGGCGTTTCATCGCCCGGACGAGGTCCGAAACGGCCTTCGACTCCGCGGTTGGAAAGCCGGCGCACGAGTCTCTTGCCCTGGCCCTGAAGACCGGCGACGAGTTTTTCCTATCCCGTACGCAGCAGGGGCAGGAGGTGCTGTCGGCGAAGGCCGGCTCCGTCGCTGCGCCCGGCTGGCTCCTGGCCCTCGGCACCCCGGCAGAGCCGATCCAGGCGGCGGCGCGGCGCACGATCTACACGATCGCCGGCGGCGGGCTGGGCGCGCTGGCGGTGGCGGCACTGGTCGCTTGGGCTCTTGCCCGCTCCCACGACCGGCGCGAGGCGGCGGAGCGGCGTGCACGGGTGGCGGAGGCTGCGGCGGAGGCCGACCGGCGGTCGCACGCCATTCTGGAAAGCACGACGGACGGCGTCTACGAGGTCGACCGGTCCTGGCGAATCGTCTACATGAACGGGCGCGCGCGCGGCCTGATGGGCGGCAGCAGCGACCTGACCGGACAGCGTCTGTGGGAGGCCTTTCCCGACGCCATGGGGACGGTGTTGTGGGACCGCCTGCACATCGCCATGAAGGGCCGCCATCCCGACGAATTCGAAGCCTATTTCGCGCCGCTCGGTGTCTGGCTCTTCCTGCGGGTGTTTCCATCGTCCGCCGGGCTGGCCATTTATTTCCAGGATATCAGCAAGCGTCTTCTCGCCGAACGGGCGCTGGAACGCGCGGTGGAGCAGGCGAACCAGATCCTGGAGAGCATCGGGGACGCTTTCTATGCCATCGACCGCGACTGGCGGATCACTTATGTGAACAGGCGCGCCGAGGAGATGTTCGCGCGCCCGCGCGACGACATCGTCGGCCGCAGCCTGCTGGACCTTTTTCCCGACGTCGCGGGCAACACAGTCATCCGCGCCTTCGAGGCCGCCATGGCCGACCAGCAGCCGCGCGAGTTCGAGGCGCTGTCCGGCATCTTCCAGCGCTGGACCATGTTCAACGTCTATCCACAGGCGGGCGGCGGCCTGTCCATCTACTTCCGCGATGTGTCCGCCCACCGCGCGGCGGAGGCCGCCCTGCGGGCCAGTGAGCACCGCTACCGCACGCTTCTGGAAGCGTTGCCACAGATGGTCTGGACCTGCCGGGCGGATGGCGGTTGCGACTTCCTCAGCCAGCAATGGCTGTCCTACACCGGCCAGCGGTTGGAGGAGGCGCGGGATTTCGGCTGGTCCGAGGCCGTTCATCCCGACGATCGAAACCGCCTTCTCACGATTTGGATGCAGGCGGTCGAAGCGCGGACGATCTTCGACACCGAGGCGCGTATCCGCAGCGCTGCCGGCATCTACCGCTGGTTCAAGCAGCGTGCTCTGCCAATCACCGACCCGGAGACCGGCGAAGAGCGCTGGTTCGGCGCCTCCACCGACATCACCGACATCTTCGAGGCGCGCAACGCCATGCAGGCGGCGAAGGAGGAGGCGGAGGAGGTCGGGTTGCGCTTCCGCACACTGGCGGACTCCATCCCGCAGCTCGCCTGGATGGCCCGTCCGGACGGCCGTATCTTCTGGTACAACCAACGTTGGTGCGACTACACGGGTGTCGAGGGCGTGGACGCCGCTTCCGGTCCGCTGTGGGACGGGATCCTTCCCGGCGACCACGCCGAGCGCGTCACGGCCAGCCTTCAGCGATCGTTCCGGACCGGAGAGCCGTGGGAGGATACCTTCCCCATGGCGGGGCGGGACGGTTCCTTCCGCTGGTTCCTGTCACGGGCGTTGCCCGTTCGCGATTCCGACGGCGCCGTCGTGCTGTGGTTCGGCACGAACACCGACGTGACCGACCGTCTCGAGGTCGAGGAGGCACTGCGCCGCACCAAGGAGGAGGCGGAGCAGGCGGCCTTGTCCAAATCCAAGTTCCTTGCCTCGGCCAGCCACGACCTGCGCCAGCCGATGCAGTCGCTGTTCCTGTTTTCCGGCGCGCTGCACGGCCATGTCCAGGGCGAGAAGGGGATGAGGGCGCTTCGCCATCTGGAAAGCGGGCTGGACGCGCTGAAGGGACTGTTGGACAGCCTGCTCGACGTGTCGCGCCTGGACGCCGGAGTGGTCAAGCCGACGCTGGAGGATTTTCCGGTGGCGTTGCTGCTCGACCATATCGCGGCGGGCTATGCCCCCGTGGCCCGCGGCAAGGGGCTCGACTGGACGATGGAGGGGTGCCCGCTGAACATCCGTTCCGACCGGGTGCTGCTGGGCCGGATGATCCGCAATCTTGTGGAGAACGCCATCCGCTACACGGAACGGGGCAGCATCGCCATCACCTGCACGGCTATGGGCGGGCGGATGCGGATAATTGTTGCCGACACCGGAATCGGCATCTCCGAAGAGCATCTGCCCCGAATCTTCGATGAGTTTCATCAGGTCGGCAACCCGGAGCGCGACCGCAGCCAGGGGCTTGGGCTGGGCCTCGCCATCGTTCAGCGCATCGGGCTGCTTCTGGACCATCCGGTGACCGTCCGTTCCACGCCCGGCGCGGGGTCGGTCTTCACCATCGAGGTGCCGCTGGGCGAGAGCTTGAAGCCCGTGGAGCCGATGGCCGCGACGCTCCCGGCGTCGGCGAACGGGGACGAGCGGTTGGCCATGGTCATCGACGACGACGCCATCGTTCTGCTGGGCCTTCAGGCCATTCTGCGCGAATGGGGGTACGACGTGCTGATCGCCGGCTCGGGAGAGCAAGCAATGGACAAGCTGCGCTCGGTCAGCCGCAAGCCCGATATCATCATCGCCGACTACCGCCTGCGCGAAGGCAAGGTCGGCACCGACGCTATCCTCGACGTCCGCCAGCTGTTCGACGCCGACATTCCGGCGATCATCGTGACCGGGGAAACCGGCCCCGAGTGCCAGCGTGACGCCGTGCGCCACGGCTTCGGCCTGATGCACAAGCCGGTGACTCCGCACCAGCTCGCCGGGGCCATGGAGCGCTGTTTGCAACCGGCGGATTGAGGGCGGCGGATTGAGGGCGGCCGCGTGAGGCTGTCAGGTTCTGGACGGTCAGTCGCCACCACCACCCATCGCGGGCGGACTGGGGGGCAGGCGGCGGCGGGTTTCGCGGTGCAGGATGTATAGGCCGCTCACCGCCACAACGGCGGCGCCCAACACCATGTGCAGGGTCGGCATCTCGCCCCACAACATCCAACCGAACAGCACGGCCCACAGCAGCGAGGCGTAGTTGAAGGGCGCCACCACGGCTGCGGGGGCCAGCGAATAGGCCCGCGTCAGGAACAGCTGAGCACCGCCGCCCAGCACGCCGGTGGCCGACAGCAGGGCGAAATCGGTCAGGTTGTGCGGGGTGACCCACACGAAGGGCATGACCAGCGCCAGGATGAGTGTGGTAATGGCCGTGAAGTAGAAGACGATGGTGTTGGCGCGCTCGGTCTTGCTGAGCTGGCGGATCGCCACCATCGCGAAGGACTGGCAGAAAGCGGCGCCAAGCGCGACCAGCGCGCCCAGATGCGTCAGCATCTCGCCTGAGGGACGGACCATGATGAGAACGCCGACGAAGCCGACCAGCACCGCGCTCCACCGGTAGATACCGACCTTCTCGCCGAGCAGCGGCACCGACAGTGCGGTTAGGAACAGCGGGGCCGAGAAGTTCAGCGCCACCGCGTCGCCCAGAGGCAGCAGATTGAAGGACCAGAACGTCAGGGACATCGCGGTCAAGCCGACAACCGAGCGCCAGACATGGCCCATCGGACGTTCGGTGCGCAGGCTGTTGATCCAGCCGCCCTGCAGCGAGATGACCACCGCCACGGGGATCAGGGCCATGGCATTGCGGAAGAAGGTCACCTCGATGACGGGATACGTCTCTGAGAGCAGCTTCACCAGCACGTTCATCACGGAGAACAGCAACACCGACCCCAGCATCATGACGATGCCAAGCGGTATGTTCTCCACGCGGATGTGGCGGGGCGTCGCGGGACGGGTGGGGGCGGGGGAGAGGGGAGGCGCGGTCACTCCCGGATGCTATCAACTGCAACCACCCGCGTCACGTTGCCGCGACGCGGGTGGTCATGTCCTGACGGAATGGCCGGATTGCGGTGGGACTCTGATCCGGCTGCTGCGCCTATTGTCAGCGGTTGGTCAGAAGCTCGGCGATTTCGCCCTCGGCCCGCAGCCAATGGTCCATCTCGCGACCGTTCGGACGACCCTCGCGTTCCCAAATCTCATAGGCGCGCTCCTGCACCATGCGGCTCTTCTGGCCCTGCAGCAGACCCTCGGCGATGTGCATGTTGATGCGTGACAGCGAGACCAGCTTGCGTGCCTCGATGGAACCCTGGGTCGCTTCCATGGTGGTGACGGTGACGTACTGCGCGAGGTTGCGCAGGTTCGCCTTGACCTCCGAATCCAGCGTATTTTCCTCGTTCTTGAGCACCGTCTTGATGGCGACCCAGAGGCGGAGGTTGTGGTCGAGGGCGTGATTCGCCTTTTCCGGTGTGTCGGCTTCGACGAGGAGGCTCGCGGCGTGCAGCAAGGCGACCGCGTCCTGCTCGATCGCAGCGAAATTGGTGTTCAGGACGATTTCCGCCCCGGTATCGGTGGCGAGCGCTTCGGCCGCTTCAGGCGACGGAGCGGCTTCGACGGTCTTTGCGGTGGCGGTCTTGCGCTTGGCCATGATCGAATCCCCGGCGTTGGTCCCCGAGGTCAATAGAACCAGCCGTTATTAACAAGTGGTTAAGGCGAGTATTGCCAACCCTTTTGCGCAGCCTCCGCGTCAGATGAAGCGCCAAGTGATTCGCGGAAGATTATGTTGCGATGCAAAATAACGGGTCGACCTTTAGCGTCCGGTGAAGGCCCCGAATGGCATCCGATAATAGAATCCGAACACATTGTTGGCCGGTGCGGCGGCGTCCGCGGCGGGACCGCTGGTGTCGATGCGGCTGTAGCCCAGGCTGAAGCGGGCCTTGTTCTCGAACTGGTAGCCGAGTTCGAGCTGGGAGCGGAACTCGACGACGCTGCCCGATGCCGCCGGATCGCGCGGGGTGACCGGCAGGGTTCCGGCGCCGACGCTGGGCGTGAAGACGAAGGAGGACCCCCCCAGCGGAACGTCGATGAGGATGCCGCCCATGCCGTGCAGGCTGCCGTCCGGTGCGCTGGGACCGAGCGACACCCAGGGACGCACCTCCGCATATCCGTCGAGCTTGGGCAGGAGTGAAGAGCCGATGCGGATCTTGTTGTGCAGGTCGGACACCTTGGTGTCTGGCGTTTCCCCGACGCTGTAGGCGAGGCCGCCGATCTTCCAGTTGCCGATCCGGTCGTCCGGCATCGACAGGGTCTGCGCGTCCGCGGAAGCGGAGAGCGCAACGCCCACCGCGGCAACCACCAGACAGAGGCACGAAGTCCCATGACGCACGGCGGCCTGCTCCCGATCGATCGTTGACCGTCCTACCCCGGCTGCTCCAGCCTACCGCGTCCGATCCCGGCGCGGTTGTGGCATTACGCGTTGCACCGCAGCCCCACGCAAGCGCGTAACGGTGCTACTCCCAGATGTCGTGCGCGCCGTCTCCCGCGTCAATGGTGGGTGGGCTGCCCTGTTTGTGAAGGCCTAGGCGGTTGGCGGGGCTCATCGTGGAGCGCGGGAGCATGCTAGACTGCCGTCATGCAGCACGCCGCTTCCGATCCGGCACGGGTCCCGACGCAGTTGGCGGCCGCCTTCCTCGCCGATCCGGCGAGCCATGGCGGGGCAGCGGTGGAGCGTGTCGAAACCCACGCTGCCATCGTCTTCCTGGCCGGAAACCGGGCCTACAAGCTGAAGCGCGCGGTCCGCTATCCCTATCTCGACTATTCGACGGCCGAGCGGCGGCGTGCGGCCTGCGCGGAGGAATTGCGTCTCAACCGGCGAACCGCACCATCCCTTTATCTTGGGCTGGAGTCGGTGGTGCGGCGTGCGGACGGCGCGCTCGCCTTCGGTGGCGAGCACGCGGCGGGTGGACCGGCACTGGACTGGCTGGTCGTGATGCACCGCTTTCCGCAGGACGCCCTGCTCGACCGAATGGCGGAGCGGGGCGGTCTTGACGACGAGTTGATTTGCAGGCTGGCCGACGCCGTGACCACATTTCACAAGGCCGCCGAACCACGCCCGGACGGTGGCGGGGCCGTGGCGATGCGGGAGGTGGTGGACGGCAACATCGCTGAACTGCGCGCCAGCCCGTCGCTGTTTCCCCCGAAGGACGTCGAAACGCTGGCCCGCCGGTCCACGGACGCTCTGGAGCGCCTGACTCCGCTGCTGGAGGAGCGGCGGCGGCGTGGCTTCGTCCGACATTGCCATGGTGACCTGCATCTGCGGAACATCGTGCTTCTCGAAGGAAAGCCGGTGCTGTTCGACGGCATCGAGTTCGACGAACGGCTGGCGGTCATCGACGTTGCTTACGACCTCGCCTTTCTGCTGATGGATTTGGAAAAGCGCGGGCTTCGTCCGCTCGGCAACGCCTTCCTCAACCGCGGCTTGGACGCGACGGAGGACTATGACGCGTTGGCGCTGCTGCCCCTGTTCCTGTCGGCAAGGGCAGCCATCCGCGCTAAGATCGCCGCCAGCACGGCGGTGCTCCGTCCCGACGACGTTGCGTCGCGGACGTCGGAGCAGGAGGCCCTGGCCTATCTGAAGCAAGCCGTTGCGGCGCTGGAACCGCCGACACCGCGGCTGGTCGCCATCGGCGGGCTGTCCGGCAGCGGCAAGACCCGGCTGGCCCGCGCCCTGGCGCCATCGCTGGGCGCGTCGCCGGGCGCGGTGGTCCTGCGCTCCGATGCGCTGCGCAAGCGCCTGTTCGGGGTCGGGGAGATGGAGCGGCTTGCCGCAGAGGCTTACACGCCGGCGGTGACCCGGCGGGTCTATGCCGGGCTTCTGGAGCGGGCGCGGGTCGTGCTGGCCGCCGGCCACGCCGTGGTGCTGGACGCCGTCCATGCCCGACCGGAGGAGCGGTCCGCCGCGGCCGGTGTGGCGGCGGATGTCGGCGTGCGATTCGACGGGGTTTGGCTGGATGCGCCCTTGGACAGGCGGGTCGCCCGCATCGCCGCCCGGCGCGGCGACGCTTCCGACGCCACGGTGGAGGTGGCCGAGCGGCAGGACGTCTATGATCTGGGCCCGCTTGAGTGGCTGCGTACGAATGCTGGCAGGGATGCGGGGGAAACGCTTGCGGCCGTGCTGGAGCGACTGGTGTAATTCCAGGTGGAACGGGCGCCGCCGGTTCCCCATGGTCTAATATACGGGCGGCGCGGCGCTGGAAACGGTGCATCCAGCCGCCGTTCCGACAGGCACCGTCCAGAAGATGGGCCGGCGGAAACGGCCCGGGGGGAGATCATGTCACTCAAGACGATCCTTGTGCCGCTGGCCGGACTCGACGGCGACACAGTGGCTTTGAACGCCGCGCTGAAGATCGCGCGTGAATTCGACGCCCATGTCGATGCCCTGTTCGTGTCGCTGGACCCGCGCGATGCCGTGCCCATGCTGGGCGAGGGCATGTCCGGCGCGATGGTCGAGGAGATCATGCGCGCCGCCGAAGGGGAGTCGAAGACCCACCTCCACACCGCCCGCCGCACCTTCGACGATGTGATTCGCGCCGCGGACATCGAACTGCGCGACATCCCGACCGGCGTCGAGGCGCCGACCGCCCAATGGCGGGAGGAAACGGGCCGCGTCGAGGAGGTGGTGCCGCGCGAGGGGCGGCTGGCCGACCTGCTGGTCTTCGCCCACACCACGCTGGACAGCAACACCCAGGCTTACGCCACGGTGGAAAGCGCCCTGCTGGGAGCGGCTCGTCCGCTGCTGCTGGCGCCGGCCACCCTGCCGGACGAGATCGGGCGCACGGTGGCGCTCGCCTGGAACGGCAGCCCCGAATCGGTGCGCGCCCTGACTGGGGCGATGCCCTTCCTGACCGGTGCCGACACCGTCCATGTGCTGACCGCCGAGACCTCCAACACCCAGGCTGCGGCAGGGCGTCGCATCGCCCAATATCTCGCTTGGCACGGCGTTAACGTTCAGGTAACCATATTGAAGCCGGGATCGGAACCCGTCGGCCAAGCCATCATCAACAAGGCCGCGGAACTTGGGTCCGACCTCCTCGTGATGGGGGGCTACGGACACAGCCGGATGCGGGAAATGATCCTGGGTGGCGTGACCCGCTATGTGCTGAATCACGCCGGCCTGCCCGTGCTGATGGCCCACTGACGACGGGGCCTCTCTTTTAAAAGGCCGGGCTTCTCCGATCCGACGCGCGGCGCCGCAATGACGGGCGCCCTCCACGCCGATGGTTTTGAACCACAAGGGCCACCCGGACTCCGGTCCGGGCAAGGCCCGGCAATCGGGAAGGAACGCGCCATGTTGACGATCGACGATTGCATCGCGCTCAGCGATCTGACCGAAGAGGAAATCGACGCCATCGCGGAGCATGAGCATCTTCCGGAAATCCTGGCGGTGGAACTGGGCTGCTGCCTTGCCCACGACGCCGAAGGCATCCGTCGGATCGCCCGCATCATCCGCGAGGACATCGACCGGGCCCGCAGCCACGGGCAGACCGTCCACGCCCGCCAGTTGACGGTCGTCCTGGACGGCTTCGTGCACCAGCACCCGGCCCTGTAAAGCGAAGCCACGACACAAGAACGCGGCCACGACACAAGAACGCGGCAAAACAAGAGGGTGCCAGGAAGGAAACGCCCCACCCGCACCAGACGGTGCGGGTGGTCGAGGGGAGGGGCGGAACATCCGGCCCCCTTGTCCGGTTGGCATTGGCGGGATCGCGTCGGGGGGACGGCGGGGAGCGCGCTCGGCGCGCTCCCCCAACCGTCGGGCTTCCGCGACGTTTTGCTTTGTTCCGCTGCCAGCAAAGGACGAACGACCGTGCCCTTGAAGACAATCCGCCTTGAACTGGCCCGCACCGCCGATCATCCGGAAGGCAGCGCGGAGCATGGCTATGAGTTCATCGCTCCGCTGACCGCGGATGGCCATCTGGATCTGGAAGAATGGCGCAGCCGGAGGGCCTCCTGCACGGTCCGCCGCTTCTGGCGCGGAGAGGACGAGCAGACCGGCCACCTTATTCATCGGGGCAAAGGGTGGCTGTTCGATTACGACGCCGATGACAGCGACGACGACGAACCGATCTTCCGCTTCGACCGCCACACGCTGGTCGAGGGGGAGTACATCTCCATCACCGAGCATGATGGAGAGCAGCGCCCCTTCCGCGTCGTGTCCGTCCGTTGAACGCCGGCTGGTTCGCGCGGGGGTCTGTGTAATACGGACCCGCCGCCCGATCCCGTACGCTCAGGCGGCCAGCCGGTCCTCGCGATCGCGCAAATTGCGTCCGACCTGCTCGAGAAGCTGTCGCAGCGTCTCGGCGGTCATGCCGTCCCGATTCATCAGGGCGACGATGATGGGCTCGTCCAGGATTTCCGACAGGGTCGGAGCCGTCAAATGGTCCATGTTACCCTCCCTGTGCATTCCGGCCGGCCTTGAGGCGGCGTGGTTCTATTGTACTTAAGATACGGTATTTCGCAACAATGCTGCATCGCGAAATATTCTATCGCGGTTTGCGCAAGGGTATGAAACCGCTGAGTGTTCATGCCTGAACACCGAGCCGATGCCTATATCGGCAAAAGGGTTACCGCATTAGTGGAGTTGTGGAGTTGAATGAGTTCAGTGTTCCGCGTCGCGGTTTCGCATGATCGTGACGCCGGCCCCGGCCGTGTCGGGAAGCAGGGATGGCAGTTCCACATCGACGCGCACATGGCGGACCTTCGGCTGGGCCATGCACAACGCTGCGGTGCGGTCAGCCAGATAGTCGGGACCGGGCACCATTTCTTCTGCACACAGACGGCGCAGATCCTCGACGATGTCCTCGTAGGACATGACTGCGGTTATGTCATCGGGAAAGCCGAGACCGGGATGACTGACCTTCAATTCCAGACTGATGTGAACGGTGTGGCGTCCGGAGCGCCCGGCGAGCGACACGGTGGCGGTGAAATCGCGCAACAGGATGGTGTAGATCGCCCCCGCGCCGGGAGAGCCGGGGCCAGTGTGTCTGGAAACGGGATCGTTGGCCAAAAAAACATCTCCTGGCGGGCGGCGGCCCTGATCGATGCCCCGTCCGGGGCGGCCGCCTCGTCGCTGCGCCGCGCCCACTATAGCGCAGGCGCCCGCCCATTCGGCAAGGTCAGACCGCCAACAAGATCAGACTTCCGCCGGAAGCTCCGTGCCGGTCCGGACCACCGTGTCGCGCCCCGGTACGGCGGCCAGGAGATCATCGAAGCTGCGCGCGATGGCCGGGTGCTGAAGGCCGCCCGCGATGTCGGCCAGCGGGGCCAGGACGAAGGCACGCTCTGCGATGCGGGGATGAGGAATCTCCAGCTCCGGCGCGTACATCACCAATTCGCCGTAAAGCAGGATGTCGATGTCGATGGGGCGCGGCCCGAAGCGAAGGCCGTTTTCCAGATCGCGGCCCATCTCCGCCTCGATGGCCTTGACATGGCGGAGAAGCTCCCACGGGCCGAGCGCCGTTTGCGCGCGCAGCACCATGTTCAGGAAGGACGGCTGGTCGGTCACGTACATCGGAGCGGTCTCGTAGACGGGCGATGCCAGCGTGACGCGGACTTGCGGAGCGAGCCGCTGCTGCGCCGCCGCCAGATTGGCGGCGCGGTCGCCCAGATTGCTGCCGAGCGCAAGGTAGACCGTGGTCATCGCCGAACCGTCGCTAGTCGAAACCAAATCCCCGTCAGTCATACCATGATCCTCCGTTCCATCAACCGTCAAAGCGTCGGACGGCGCCGCCGTCACATCCAAAACAGTCCTTTCGTCGGTGGAAAGGGCCGGCATGGAGCACGCTCCGGTTTAGGTAGCCGGCTTTCTCCGGGAACCGCAAGCGGCGGGCGGGGTTGTGCCAGTCGTGCGATGCTGCATCGGAGGGGAATGGTCATGGCGGTTCGGCATGTCGGGACGGCAACGCTTCTGGGGCTGGCCGGGGCGCTCCTGGCCTCCTGCGCCACGGGGCCGGACCCGGAGATCGCCCGGCGCGCCCAGACCGAACTGGTCGGCATGCCGAAGGAGCGGCTGCTCGCCTGCGCCGGTGTTCCGGCGCGGCAGGCCCAGGCCGGCGGGCGGGATTACTACACGTATGTCTCCGATCCCGGAGTGGCGGTCAGCCCGCTGGGTGGCAGCAGCATCGGCGTCGGCGGCTTCGGCGGGGGCGGCTCCAGCGGCGTCGGCGTTGGGCTGGGATTCGGGCTCCCGATCGGTTCCTCTTCCCCCGGCATGTGCGAAGCGACCTTCGTCCTGGGGCCGAGCGGGGTCGTGGAGCAGGTGTCCTACCCGGGCAACGCCTCGCTGTCCGCCTGCACACCGATCGTCCAGAACTGCGTGCCGCCCGCCCCGCGCTGAGCCGTCCCTTCCTGGCTGAAAGGGGGACTGTCGCCGGTTGCGGCCTTGCCGTATCGTCCGGCTACGGCTTGGCTGTAAAAAAGCAGGGGAGGACCACGTCATGGACATGAGCGGCAGCCAGCGCATCACGGCCCCGCGCGACAAGGTTTGGGCGGCGCTGAACGATCCGGATATTCTGCGCCAGTGCATTCCCGGCTGCGAGGAGGTGCAGAAGACCTCCGACACGGAATTCACCGCGAAGGTGGTCGCCAAGGTCGGTCCGGTCAGCGCCAAATTCTCCGGCAAGGTGACTCTGTCCGATCTCGACCCGCCCAACGGCTACACCATTTCCGGGGAAGGTTCCGGCGGGGCCGCCGGCTTCGGCAAGGGCGGCGCCAAGGTCTCGCTGGAACCCGACGGCGAGGCGGCGACGATCCTGACCTACACCGCGCACGCCACGGTTGGCGGCAAGCTGGCGCAGATCGGGTCCCGTCTGGTGGACGCCACGGCGCGCAAGATGGCCGACGATTTCTTCAACCGGTTCACGGCGGTGGTCGGCGGGCCACCCGAGCCGGTGCCCGAGCCGGCGCCCGAGCCGGCTACGCCAGCGACCCCTGAATCCCTCGCGGGGCCAGGGATGCGGAGCGCCGCGGCGGCGCAGCCGATCACACCCGCCGTGGCGGCCCCCGTCCCGGAAATCCCGATCCCGCTTCCCGCCGCCCGAGGGCGGGGCGGCTTCTATGTTCCCTGGGCGGCTCTCGGCGTTGTGGCTGTTCTTGTTGTTCTTCTCGCCTGGATGAAATAACCCGTATTTGGTGTTTGTGCTGTGGGCGCGACACGTTGGGGGTTTGGCCTTAACCACAGAATGTGTATGCTGCGCCCGAACCTGCCGGCATCCGAATGCCGGCCTCATCCGGAAGGGGGAATCTGACCAATGAACAAGCATATCCTGGGCGCCGCCCTGATCGCCGGCATTGCCATGGGCGCGGGCGCCGCGCAGGCCGCTGACGCCGCCGCCGGTAAGGACGTCTTCAAGCAGTGCATGGCCTGCCACACGGCCGAGCAGGGCAAGAACAAGGTCGGCCCGTCGCTGTTCGGCGTCGTGGGCCGCCCGGCCGCCTCGATCGATGGTTTCAAGTATTCCAAGCCGATGCAGGAGAAGGCCGCCGGCGGTCTGGTCTGGACCCCGGACAACCTGAAGGCCTACATCACCGCCCCGAAGGAAGTCGTTCCGGGCGGTACGATGGCCTTCGCGGGCATCAAGGACGCCGGCAAGGTGGACGATCTGATCGCCTTCCTGGGCGAGCAGAAGTAAAGACGCCCGCGTTTCGACGCGGGGGTGGAGAAGGGCCGGAGGGGAAACCCTCCGGCCCTTCTTTTTGCATCAGCCTCTCCCGGTCAGCCCGCCGCCTCCAGGCTCTTGCTCGCCACCTCGAAGACGTCCGGCGACAGGCCCGGCGTGGCGACAATGCGTTCCAACTCGGCCTTCATCAGGGCACGGCGCGTCGCGTCGTAGCGGCGCAGGCGCGAGAAGGGACCGACCATGCGCGCCGCCACCTGCGGGTTCATCGGGTCGAGCCGAAGAACCTGATCGGCCAGGAAGCGATAGCCCGCCCCGCTGGCGTCGTGGAAGCGCACCGGGTTGCCGCCCGCGAAACCGCCGATCAGGGCGTAGACCTTGTTCGGGTTGCGGATCTCAAAGGCGGGGTGGGAGAGCAGCTCGGTCACCCGCTCCAGCGCGTCGGGCCGGTGCGAGGTCGCCTGCACGCCGAACCACTTGTCGACGACCAGCGCCTCGCCCTTCCAGCGCTCGTAGAAGCTGACGATGGCCTCGTCCCGCTCCGGCGCGTTGGAATTGCTGAGGAACTGCAACGCCGCCATCACGTCGGTCATCGCCTGGGCGCCACGATACTGGCCGAGGCAGAGATCGAGCGCCTCCTCGTCCTCCAGCGCCATGAGGTAGGCGAGGCACAGATTCTTCAGCGCCCGCCGCCCGATGGCCGCCGCGTCCACCGAGAAGGGCTGGTTGCCCGCGTTGCGGCGGTGCGTGTCGAGCCAGCCGGGCCGCAGCGCTTCGGCCAGCCGGCGGCGGGCGAACTCGCGCACGGCGTGGATGGCATCGGGGTCGATGACCTCCATCTGCGTGCCGAGGTAGCTTTCGGTCGGCAGCACCAGGGCCTGCGCGGCGAAGGCCGGATCCTGGTCGGCGTCCTTGAGAACGGCGCCCACCGCGTCGATGAAGCTCTGCGGCAGCGCCAGTTCCCGCCCGGCCTGACGGTCGGCGACGAGGGAGAGCAACAGCCGGGTTGCCAGCGTCTGCCCAGCCTCCCAGCGGTTGAAGGCGTCGCTGTCGTTGGCCATCAGGAAGGTCAGGTCGCCGTCCGTCAGGTCGGCCCGCAGCTTCACCGGGGCGGAGAAGCCGCGCAGCAGCGAGGGCACCGGGCGGGCCGGCACGTCGACGAACGTGAAAGCCTGCTCGGCTTCGGTGATGTGCAGGATGCGGCTGGTGCCGGCCGGCTCCGCCTCGCCCGTCAGGCGCAGCGGCAGGTCCGCCCCGTCCGGACCGAGCAGCCCCATGACCAGCGGGATGTGCATCGGCTCCTTCACCGGCTGGCCGGGGGTGGGCGGCACGGTCTGCCGGACGGTCAACCGGTAGGTCTTGGCCGCCTGGTCATAGGTGCCGCTCACGTCCAGTTCCGGCGTGCCGGCCTGCCGGTACCAGCGCTTGAACTGCGTCAGGTCCACGCCGGTCGCGTCGGACATCGCCGCGGCGAAGTCGTCGCAGGTGACCGCCTGTCCGTCGTGACGCTGGAAATACAGGTCCATGCCCTTGCGGAAGCCCTGCGGCCCCAGCAGCGTGTGGTACATGCGGATGACTTCCGACCCCTTGTCGTAGACGGTGGGGGTGTAGAAGTTGTTGATCTCCACATAGCTGTCCGGGCGCACGGGATGCGCCATGGCACCGGAATCCTCCGGGAACTGTACGGTGCGCAGGCGCTGCACGTCCGCAATGCGCTTGACCGCCCGCGAGTTCATGTCGCTGGAGAATTCCTGGTCGCGGAAGACGGTCAGCCCTTCCTTCAGCGACAGCTGAAACCAGTCGCGGCAGGTGACGCGGTTGCCGGTCCAGTTGTGAAAATACTCGTGCGCCACCACGGCCTCGATGCCCAGGAAGTCCTGGTCGGTGGCGGTCTCCGGCTTCGCCAGGATGTATTTCGTGTTGAAGACGTTGAGGGATTTGTTTTCCATCGCCCCCATGTTGAAGTCGCCGACCGCGACGATGTTGAAGATGTCGAGGTCGTACTCCAGACCGAACACCTCCTCGTCCCAGCGCATCGACTTGATGAGCGAGCGCATGGCGTGATCGACCTTGTCCTCGTTCCCCGGCTCGACATAGATGCGCAGGGTGACGTCGCGGCCGGATGCGGTGCGGAAACGGTCCTCCTGGTGCACCAACGTGCCGGCAACCAGGGCGAACAGGTAGCAGGGCTTGGGAAAGGGGTCCTCCCACACCGCGCGGTGGCGCCCGTCGGAAAGGTCGCCGGATTCGAGGAGGTTGCCGTTGGACAGCAGCACCGGATAGCGCGCCTTGTCCGCGGTGATCGTGGTGGTGTAGCGGGCCATCACGTCGGGGCGGTCGGCGAAGTAAGTGATCTTGCGGAAACCCTCCGCCTCGCACTGGGTGCAGAAGTTTCCGGAGGACTTGTAGAGCCCCTCCAGCGCCGTGTTCTCCTGCGGCTTGATTCGGACGACGGTTTCCAGCGTGAAGATCTCCGGCACGCTGTGGACGGTCAGATGGTCCGGCGTGACGGTGTAGTCGGCGTCGCCCAGCGGCTGCCCGTTCAGCGCCACGGACACTAGTTCCAGCCGTTGCCCGTCCAGCGTCAGCGGCAGCGCCGCCGCGTCGTCGCGCGCCGGGTTGCGCCGCAGCCCGAACTGCGCGCGGACCGTGGTCACCTCCTCGCCGAGGTCGAAGAACAGATCGACCGTGTCGATCAGATGCGCGGGCGGGCGGTAGTCCTGCAGGCGGATGGCCTTGGGCGTGCCTTTGTCCATGGGGCTTTTCTCTAACCTTGTTTTGGCCGTGTCGGCGTCGCGGAGACGGACTCTAGCATGGAGAGTGGGGACGCGAAGGGGCGTTGGACAGGGGAGATGCCAGCGATGGGACGATGATTGCCATTCGCTGTTCGCAGTCATAGGTCCTGACGGCGGAGCGAATGGTCATGAGCTATTGGCGCTTTTTGGCGATGATCGTGGTCTCGACGGTCGTGATGTTCGGGCTGATGTATTTGAACACCTACGCTTTCGACCACGTGTTCTACAGCCAGACGCGGGCCTGGATGGCGTTGGTGATGGGGGCCGCCATGGCGATCGTCATGATCGGCTTCATGTGGTCCATGTACAGGAACGCCGCCGCCAACCTCGGCATCGTGGTGGCGGGGCTTCTGGTCTTCGCAGGAGCACTATGGCTGGTGCGCAGCCAGGAGACCGTGGACGACCTGTCCTACATGAAGGCGATGATCCCGCACCATTCCATCGCGATCATGACCAGCGAACGCGCCCACATCCGCGATCCGCGCGTGCGTGAGTTGGCGGACGGCATCATTGAAGCGCAGGTGCGGGAGATCGGAGAGATGAAGGCCCTCATCGCCGATCTGAAACGCAATCCCACACCGGATTCGGCGCCGGATATTCCGTCCTATCGGGAACGGGGAGCGCCTGCACCGGCCAAGGAATAGGCGCCCTCCTTCCATCTCCCCTCAAACGTGGAAGCTCTCGCCGCAGCCGCAGCGGCCTTTCTCGTTCGGGTTCTTGAAGACGAAGCCGGTCTGGAACTTGTCGTCGACGTAGTCCATCTCGCTGCCGATCAGGAACATCACGGCGGCGGGGTCGATCAGGACGGTGACGCCCTTGTCCTCGACCACCTCGTCAAACTTCATCTTTTCCTTGGCGTATTGCACGTCATAGCTGAGGCCGGAGCAGCCCTTCGCCTTCACGCCGATGCGCAGGCCGATGTAATCGTCGGTCGCCTTTGACATCAGCATCCGCACCCGCTCCGCGGCGGCGTCGGTGATGGAAAGGGCCTTGGGGAGAGAAGCCGTAGAAGCCGTGGCCATGGGGATCTTCGCCTCCTTAAAACATGTCCAGTTGGACCCGCGCGACCTCGGACATCATGTCCTGGCGCCAGGGCGGTTCCCAAACCAGTTCCACCTTGCATGTGGTGACGTCCTCGACGGACTCAACCGCCTGCTGCACCTGCATCGGCAGTTCGCCGGCCACCGGGCACATGGGGCTGGTCAGGGTCATGTCGATCTCGACCTCGTTGTTCGGGCCGATGTCGACGCGGTAGATCAGGCCCAGTTCCCAGATGTCCACGGGGATTTCCGGGTCGTAGCAGCTCTTCAGCGCCGAGATCACCGCCTCGCTCAGCGCGGCGCGCGGGTCGTAGGCGGCCTTGGCCGCGGCCATGTCCGCTTCGGTCTGGTTCATCGGCTTGGCCTCCGCGGCGTCGGCTTCCTTGGAGATCGCGTCATCGGGCATCGCGTTTCACCGTTTCCTGCAACTTACTCGCTGCTCGCCTTGTCCTCGCCTTCGATGGCCGCGTTCATCGCGTGCCAGGCGAGGGTGGCGCATTTCACGCGCACCGGGAACTGACGGACGCCGGACAGCACCATCAGCCGTTCCATGGCGTCCTCGTCCACCGGGCCGTGGTCGCCGTGGTCGTGGTCGTCCTTGGTGCAGAGGTCGTGGAAGGTCTCGAACAGAGCCTTGGCCTCCGCCTCGGTCTTGCCCTTGACCACCTCGGTCATCATGGACGCGCTGGCGGTGGAGATGGCGCAGCCGCGGCCCTGGAAGGCCACGTCCTCGACCACTCCGTCCTTCAGCTTCAGGTAGACCATGAAGCGATCGCCGCACATGGGGTTCTCGCCCTTGGCCTCCCGGTTGGCATCGTCGGGATGCCGGAAGTTCCGGGGGTTCTTGCCGTGGTCCAGGATCACTTCCTGGTACAGCTCGCGCAATTCGTCCATCATGCTCCGAAGAACTCCTTCACCGCGATCACCGATTCGACCAGAGCGTCGGCTTCCGCCCGCGTGTTGTAAAGCGCGAAGCTGGCCCGCGCCGTGGCGCCGACGCCGAAACGCTCCATCAGCGGCTCCGCGCAGTGGCGGCCGACGCGGACGGCGACGCCGTACTGGTCCACGATGGTGCCGAGGTCGTGCGGGTGCACGCCCTCCAGCGTGAAGGAGATGATCGGGCCCTTGCCCGGCGCGGTGCCGTAGACGCGCAGGCCGTCGACCTGGGAAAGCTGCTGCGTGGCGTACTGGAGCAGGTCGTGCTCATGCGCCGCGATGGCCTCCCGGCCCAGCGTCTCCATGTAGTCCAGCGCCACGCCCAGACCGATCACCTCGGTGATTGCCGGGGTGCCGGCCTCGAAGCGGGCCGGCGGGGCCTTGAAGGTGGTGCCTTCGAAGCTGACGCTCTCGATCATGTCGCCGCCGCCCTGATAAGGGGGCATCTTCTTCAGCAGATCGTACTTGCCGTAGAGCACGCCGGTCCCGGTCGGGCCGTACAGCTTGTGGCCGGTCATGATGTAGAAGTCGGCGTCGATGTCCTGCACGTCCACCACGCCGTGCACCGCGGCCTGGCTGCCGTCGAACAGCACCGGCACGCCGCGCTCGTGCGCCATGCGGGCGATGATCTTGGCCGGCGTCACCGTGCCCAGCACGTTGGAGCAGTGGGTCATCGCCACCAGCTTCGTGCGGTCGGACAGCAGGTCCTCGTAGGCGTTCAGGTCCAGCACGCCGTGCTCGTCCACCGGGACGACGCGGATGCGGATGCCCTTGTCCATCTGGAGGAGCTGCCACGGCACGATGTTGGCGTGGTGCTCCATGACCGAGACGATGATCTCATCGCCTTCCGACAGGAAGGTCCGGCCATAGCTGTGGGCGACGAGGTTGACGGCCTCGGTCGCGCTGCGGGTGAAGACGATGTTGCGCTCCGACGGGGCGTTCAGGAAGCGGGCGACCTTGCGGCGGGCCTCCTCGAACTGGTCGGTCGCGGTCTGCGACAGGAAATGGACGCCCCGGTGGATGTTGGAATAATCCTCCTCCAGGAAGCGGGTCATGGCGTCGATGACCTGCCGCGGCTTCTGCGCGGAGGCGGCGCTGTCCAGATAGACGAGCGGCTTGCCGGGCTTGCCCTTCCGCTCGTGCACGCTGCGCGACAGGATGGGGAAGTCGGCGCGCACACGCTCGACATCGAAGGTGGGGAGGGTGATCTGGGTGTCCATATCCGGGTCCCTCCTCAGCGCGCGTTCTGCCAGTTGGCGACGTAGCTCTGGAAGGCGTCGCGGACGCTCTCCTCGGCGATCTCCTCCAGCGCCTCGGACAGGAAGGCGCCGATCAGCAGGCCGCGCGCCGTATCCTTGTCGATGCCGCGGGCGCGCAGGTAGAAGAGCTGGTCGTCGTCCAGCTCGCCCACCGTGGCGCCGTGGCTGCACTTCACGTCGTCGGCGTAGATCTCCAGTTCCGGCTTCGCGTCGATCTCCGCGGTGTCGGAGAGCAGGAGCGCGCGGTTCTGCTGGTAGCCATCGGTCTTCTGCGCGTCGGGACGCACGATGATCTTGCCCTGGAAGACGGCGCGGGCCTGGTCGTCGATCACGCCCTTGTAGACCTCGCGGCTGGTGCAGCAGGGCTTGGCGTGGTCGATGAAGGTCGTGGTGTCGACATGCTGGCCGCCGCGCACCATGTAGGCGCCGCTGACATGCGTGTCGCCGTCCTCGCCGTCGAGGACGCTGTTCACCTCGTTGCGCGACAGCTTGGCGCCGATGGTCAGGATGAAGTTGTCGTAGATGCCCTTGCCGGCCACCTTCGCCGCGGTGTGCGACAGGTGGAAGGCCTCCGCGTGCTCGCGCTGGACCTTGTAGTGATGGACCGACGCGCCCGCGCCGACGAAGACCTCGGTCACGCCGTTCGACAGGGTGGTGCAGGAGCCCAGGCCGACGTGATGCTCGACGATCACGGCGCGGGACTCCGCCTCCGCGACGATCAGGCCACGCGGGTGGAAGGCGGTGGGCTGCGCCTCGGTGCCGACGGAGACGAAGACCAGCTCGATGGTCTCGTCCACCGTGACGCCGCGCGGCACATGCAGGACCGGCCCGTCCGCCAGGAAGGCGGTGTTCAGCGCCACCAGCGGCTGATCGTCGGGGGCGGCGATGCGGCCCAGATGCTCGGCCACCAGATCGGGCTTGCGAGTCAGGGCGTCGGCGAGGTTCAGCAGCTCGACCCCCGCCGGCAGACCGGCGGTGGAGGACAGTTCCGCCCGGAAGCGCCCGTCGACGAAGACCAGCCGCGGACCGTTCGTGCCGTCCGTGCGCACGGTCGGCAGCACGTCGAAGCGGACGGCCTCGCCGGTCACGGCCGCCGGCTGGAAGGCCAGCTTGTCAAGCGCGCGCAGGTTGGTGTAGCGCCAGGACTCGTTCTTAACGGTCGGCAGGCCGAGCGCGGCGAAGCGGTTGTGCCCCTGGCTGCGCAGGTCGTTCAGCCAGGACAGGCCGCCGCCGGGCAGGCCGTCCTTGACCCGGTCAAACTGCTCCAGGAAGGGTTTGGCCGCCGCCGGGTCGTAACCCCGCGGCGCCTTGGTGAGGGTCGTCGTCGCCATGGTCAGGCCGCCTCGTTCACGCCGAACTCGGCGTAGCCGTTCTTCTCCAGCTCCAGCGCCAGCTCCTTGCCGCCGGAGCGCTGAATCTTGCCGAAGGCCAGCACATGGACATGGTCCGGCACGATGTAGTCGAGCAGGCGCTGGTAGTGGGTGATGACCAGCATCGACCGCTCCGGCGAGCGGAGCGCGTTCACGCCCTCGGCCACGATCTTCAGCGCGTCGATGTCCAGGCCGCTGTCCGTCTCGTCGAGGATGGCGAACGTCGGCTGGAGGACGGCCATCTGGAGCGTCTCGTTGCGCTTCTTCTCGCCGCCGGAGAAGCCGACGTTGACCGCGCGCTTCAGCATCTCATCGGTCATGCTCAGCGCCTTGGTCTTCTCGCGCACCAGCTTCAGGAACTGCATGGCGTCCAGCTCCGGCTCGCCGCGCTGCTTGCGGATGGCGTTCAGGGCGGACTTCAGGAAGGTGGTGTTGGCGACGCCGGGGATTTCGACCGGGTACTGGAAGGCCAGGAACAGGCCGGCGGCGGCGCGCTCCTCCGGCTCCATCTCCAGCAGGTCCTTGCCGAAGAAGCTCACCGAGCCCTCGGTGATCTCATAGCCGTCGCGGCCGGCCAGCACGTAGCTGAGCGTGCTCTTGCCCGAGCCGTTCGGCCCCATGATGGCGTGCACCTCACCGGGGTTGATCGTCAGGTCGATGCCCTTGAGGATTTCCTTGCCGTCCACCGTGGCGTGCAGGTTCTTGATCTCGATCATCGTTTCTTCTTCCTTCGCGATACGGTGGGCGGTCAGCCGACGCTGCCTTCGAGGCTGATGCCGACGAGCTTCTGGGCTTCCACGGCGAACTCCATGGGCAGCTCCTTCAGCACTTCCTTGCAAAAGCCGTTGACGATCAGCGATACGGCGTCCTCTTCCGACAGGCCGCGCTGGCGGCAGTAGAACAGCTGGTCCTCGCTGATCTTGGCGGTCGTCGCCTCGTGCTCGACGCGGGCGGTGCGGTTGCGGTTCTCGATGTAGGGCACCGTGTGGGCGCCGCACTGGTCGCCGATCAGCAGGCTGTCGCACTGGGTGTGATTGCGCGCGCCCTCCGCCTTCGGCAGGATCTTGACCAGCCCGCGGTAGGTCTGCTGCGCCCGCCCGGCGGAGATGCCCTTCGACACGATGGTCGAGCGGGTGTTCTTGCCGATGTGGATCATCTTGGTGCCGGTGTCGGCCTGCTGGAAGTTGTTGGTGATGGCGACCGAATAGAACTCGCCCACCGAATTGTCGCCCTGCAGGATGCAGCTCGGGTACTTCCAGGTGATGGCGGAACCGGTCTCCACCTGCGTCCAGGAAATCTTGGAGTTGCGGCCGCGGCAGGCGCCGCGCTTGGTCACGAAGTTGTAGATGCCGCCGACGCCTTCCGCGTTGCCCGGATACCAGTTCTGGACCGTCGAGTACTTGATCTGCGCGTCATCCAGCGCCACCAGCTCGACCACCGCGGCGTGCAGCTGGTTCTCGTCGCGCTGGGGCGCCGTGCAGCCTTCCAGATAGCTGACGTAGCTGCCCTCGTCGGCGATGATCAGCGTCCGCTCGAACTGGCCGGTGTTGGCCTGGTTGATGCGGAAGTAGGTGGACAGCTCCATCGGGCAGCGCACGCCCTTCGGGATGTAGACGAAGCTGCCGTCGGTGAAGACCGCGCAGTTCAGCGTCGCGTAGAAATTGTCGGTGTAGGGCACGACGGAGCCGAGATACTTCTGGACAAGCTCCGGACACTTGTGCACGGCCTCGGAGATCGCGCAGAAGATGATGCCCATCTCCTCCAGCTTGGCCTTGAAGGTGGTGGCGACCGACACGCTGTCGAACACGGCGTCCACGGCGATGGCCGGGCTCTTGCCCTCGGCCCCTTCGACGCCGGCCAGGATCTCCTGCTCGCGCAGCGGGATGCCCAACTTCTCGTAGGTCTTCAGCAGTTCGGGATCGACCTCGTCCAGAGACTTCGGGCGATCCTTCATCTTGGGCGCGGCGTAGTAGTGCGCGTCCTGATAGTCGATCGGCGGGAAGGACAGCTTCGCCCAGTGGCGCGGCTCCTCCATCTCCTGCCAGACGCGGAACGCCTTCAGGCGCCATTCGAGAAGCCATTCCGGCTCCTCTTTCTTGGCGGAGATGAAGCGGACGATGTCCTCGTTCAGGCCCTTGGGCGCGACATCCGATTCGATGTCCGTCGTGAAGCCGTACTTGTACTTCTGCTCCGTGACGGCGCGGACCTGTTCGACGGTTTCGGTCGTGGCGGCCATGCTTGTCTCTCGTTCCCTGAAAGCGTTTCCGATGAAGGCGCCGAAACGTCAGACGGCGGCGCGCCGTGCCGGACCTGGGCCGGCTCCAATGCTGTCGAGCGGGCCGGGTGGGCTCTCCGCCCAGGCGGGCGGTCCCATCATGTCGGCCAGCGTCACTTGTTCGAGGGCGCCACGGATGGCGCTGTTGACCTTTTCCCAGCCGCCGCGCATCGGGCAGAGGCGCTGCACGCCGCACTGGCTGTCGCCGCCCTCCACGCAGGCGGTCAGCGCGATCGGGCCGTCGAGCGCCGTGATGATCTCGGCGATAGAGATTGCATCGGCGTTGCGGCTGAGCGCATAACCACCGGCGGCGCCGCGGTGCGACGTCGTGAGGCCCGCCGGGGTCAACGTCTTCATGAGCTTGGCGACCGTGGGGGAGGGCACGCCCGTGCGCTCCGCCAGATGGGAGACGGTGTGAACCGTGCCCACATGGCGCGCCATTTCGCTCATCACGACGATGGCGTAGTCGGTCAGCTTGCTCAGCCGGATCATGACCACCCCGATACAGGACTAAATTGGTCCTGATTAAGTGGCCATCATAGGACCTTTGTCAAGCGGAACCGGAGCGGGATAACCGGGAAAAACACTCGGGTATAAGGATGGCAGGCCTGCGCCCGGTGCACGCTGCGGCGAACGGTCGCAGGCGGCTTCCACCTACGGGAAACCATACACTGCGGTCGGACAAAAAAACCGGCCCCGCGGTGAAGGCCGCGGGGCCGGTGCAATCAGCGTGGAACCCGAAAGGAGCCGGTGGAAGCGGTGAGCGAAACCGGATCAGCCCGGCTTGTGCGCCTCTTCCCGCGCCGCGTCGCTGGCAGCGCTCACCGCATCGCCGACCTCTTCCTTGGCGGCTTCGACGGCCGCGCGGGCGGCGCGGGTGCCGCGGTCCATGGCGTCACGGGCCATTTCCTTGGCGCGGTTCGTCGCCTCGTCGGCGTAGTCGCCGACCCAGCGGTCCTCGTAGCGCGATGAGGGGATGCTGGCGCCCAGCGCGGCTCCCAGGGCGACACCCATCATGCCGGCCACCATCGGATGGTCGTCCACCATCTCCCAGAAACGTCCGGTCGCGCTGTGCAACCGGTCCGATGCGCGGAAATGGCTGGCGCCGCCGTGGTTGCCACCGTGATTGCCGATATGGCTTTCCACGCGGCTGCTCATGTCCCGGCGCATGCCATACGCCCGGTCGCGGGCGTGGTCGGTCAGATCATGCGCCCGTTCACGGGCGTGGTCGGTAAGGCCGCGCACGCGGTCACCGGCCTCGTCCACGGCGTCACTCGCCCGTTCGTAGACATGGCCCGCGGCATCGCTGGCCCGCTCGTAGGCTTGGCTGGCGGCGTCGCGCACGCTGTGGCCTGCGCTGTAGAAGGTGTCGCGGGCGTACTGCGCGGCGCTGCCGGCGCGGTCGCGGACATTGTGCATCGCGCCGCTGCGTGCGATGCGCCGGTCATAGCCCGAGGCGGTCAGTGCGAGCCAGCCCAGACCGATGCCGATCATGGCGAGTGGGATCGGATTGCTGCGCATGGTCTCGCCGACCGAGTGGGACCGCTGGTGGGTCTGGTTGCGGATCGGCTCGTAATAGCGGTCCTGGGCGCGTTCGCCGTAGCCGCCGGTGGTGGTGTGCATCCGGTTCATGGTCTGCTCCATCAGGTGACGGGGAGCGAGCCGCGCTGTCTTGCGCTTCAGGACCTGGATCGTGTCGCCGATCCGGGCTTGGCGTTCGCGGATCTCCCGTTGCATCGCGTCGTAGTCGCGGGGCGTTCCGCGCCCCTTCTCACCGCCGTTCATTGGTCCGTCGTTCATGGGCCGCTCATCGGGCAAGCTGGGAGCGGGCCCAGCGCTTGTCGTCACGCAGCGTCTCGATCGTGCGCTGCGGTTGGAGATTCTCGGGACTGAGCCGCTTCTTGCCGATCATCGCCAGCACGCCGCCGATGACCAGCACGACGGCTCCGACGATGACGGCGGCCAGCCAGGGCTCGACCACCTTCGACAGGGCCAGCACCGCTGCGGCCAGCAGGACCAGAACGCCCGCGAAGGCGATCAGTCCGCCGGCAACGACATAAGCCGCGCCGCCTGCCGCCTGTCCGGCCTTCTCGGTCAACTCGGCCTTGGCCAGTTCGATCTCGGTACGGGCGAGGTTTGTGGTCTCCCGCGCCAGATCGGCGAACAGCCCGGCGATGGGACGGTCTTGCCGCGGATCGTAGGAACGGTCCTCCGCAGCGCTCATGGTTTGATCCCCTGGATCGGGTTGCTGCCGGACACCGGCTTGGACTCGGTGGAACTGCCCTGCGTGGAACCGGGCGTGGCGCTGGGCGTGGTGCCGGCGACCATTTCAGCGGCGTCGCGGGTGCGGGCGGCGGTGGTCGCCGCCGTGGCGGTGTTCAGCGGACGCGGGCTCTCCTGGTTGCGGCCGATCCCGCCGCCGGCCGACGTTATCGCCGCCGCCGACGTCATGCCGGAGGAGGCGATGCCGGACGACAGGCCGGCCCTCGGGCGCACCACCCCGGTGCCTTCCGTGGAGGTCGCGCCGCCGATGCCGCCGGTCCCGGTCCGGCGATGGCCGGCGAGATCATGATCGGTGCGCAGGGCCTCTTGCCCGGCGCGGTCGGCGCCGCGCAGGCCGAAGTCACGGTAGTCGTGATGGTCCTGGTCATGACCGCCGTAGCCGCGGTCATGCCGGGCGTAGCCGCCGGTCAGATGCGACGACGACGCGCCGCGAAATCGCCGTTCTCCGGAGCTTTTGACGAAGCGGGCGAACAGGAAGCCCACGGCGAAGGCCGCGCCGACGAAGACCTCCGGCTGACGCCGCGCGAAGCGCTCCACCTGACCGACCATGTCGTCCACGGTGGAGTTGCGCAGCATGTCGGCCACCCGCTCGACACGGTCGGCGGCCTGCCCGGCGTAATGCGCGGCGGTGCCGTTGTTCTCGTCGTTCAACTGTTCCGCGGCCTTGTGCAGCGCGTTGGCGACGCTGCCCAACTGGTCGGCGGCGCGGTCCGTCTGCGTCTCCAGAAGCGAGCGGATGCGGCCCTGTGCGGCGCCGAGGGTGTCGCGGCCGGCGTCAGAAGCCTCGCGGGCGGCCTCGCCGGCCGTGCGGTTGATGTCGTTGGAGGAACCCCGATTTTGCGAACGGTCGTTCCCCATTCCCGTGTTCGCTCCACTGTTTGCCATCGGGTCTGACGACTTGCGGTTCGGTTCGCCGGTGCCCAACGTATCGCGGTCTGCCATCTGTTTTCCTCCTCGGGGTCGGCTGCGGGTGTGTCCCGGCCGCAGCCTGCGGCAATTCGCCGCGCTCTGCGGCGTCCGATGTCGGGAATCAAACACCCTCATGGGCATCGGAGTTCCGGGGTGTGTAATGCGTTCCTACGCATCAACGCGGGGTTGCCGGCGCCGATTCCGTGAACGCTGTCGGAATTGGACGGACTGCGGAACTGTGCTAAACTTCTCCGCGAATTCGCGAAGGTTCCAATGAACCGGAGGAGGCGGCCGTGAACGGCATTTTTTCCGCTCTGAGCAACGGCCAGAACAGCCTCTTCCAGCTCCAGAAGGCCAAGAAGGACTGGGAGCGGGCGATGGACGCCATGGATTACAAGGACGCCACCCAGCGCCTTGCGGACAAGGCCGACCAAGCGAAAATGCCGTTCACCATGACTCCCGAGCAGCAGAAGAACTTCACCGCCGTGGTCAACGCGCTGGAGGAGGCCAAGCGCGTCGGGGGCCCGAAGGCTGTCGCCGCGCAGAGGCTGGAGGAGGTCGAGCGCAAGATCGCCGAACTGAAGATGATGATGCGCCACAACCACGGCGACCGGGAAAAGCTGGTGCAGTTGGCGCGGGAAGCCGCGATCCTCGCCAAGCAGGCCGGACGGGCGGCGAAGGAGTACGGCGCCGGTGTGGCCGCCGCGGCTGAGATGGGGCTTCCCGGCGGGGCGGGGGCGCCATCCATCGGCGGCATCACCATCGAGCGGACCACCACCCGCACCTCCATCACGATGGTTCAGACGGAAATCGCCGTCGATGTGACGGTGACCATCCGCGGCGACGGCGCGACGGCCGAGGGCGCCTCGACCGAAGGGGCGCCGCCGGAGATGCCGGCGGCTCCGCCAGCCCCGCCGCTGCCGACGGGCACTGCGGCCGCAGAGGGCACGAGCACGGCTGAGGATATGGCGGCCGGCGAAGAGGCGGCGGAAGACGGAGAGGCGCGCGCCGCCGAGGCCGTCGCGGCGGAGGCCGCTGGTCTGGCCGGGCAGGCCACGACCCAAGGCGTTGCTCCGGATGGCAAGACCCCGTCGGACGGCAAGTCCGCCACTGGAAAGGCGGCTGACGAAAAGGCGGCGGCCGAGAAGACGGAAGAAGAAAAGGAAAAGGACGGGGCCGAAGGGAAAACCGACGCGGAGGCCGCGGAGGCCAAAGACGGGCAGGGGACCGACCTCGAGCAGTTGATGAAGGACGTTGCGCCCAGTCTGAACGCCACGCCCAACGCTCCGCAGGGCGACCGGATCCGCAACTACATTCAGCGGATGATGGCGGACAACGAGCTGAAGATGTCGCGCTACCGCGAGGCCGACGAGTTCGGGCGCCGGGTGGAGGCCGTGCTCGCCGAGGCGAAGTCGATCATCGCCGAAGCAAAGGCCGCCAACGAGCTGGATCAGGCCGAAGAGCGGCGCAAGGCACGGCGGGAGTCCTTCAAGGATTACGACAAAATCGTCGAAGAGGCGCAGGACAACGTCAACGAACTGCGCCAAGCGGCCTTCGGGTCCGGCACGACCCTGAAGGATTTCGTGGAGGCCATGACCACCCCGGACGATGCGGACGGCGGTTCCGGCGAGCAGGACGGTACCGCCGGAGAGGCCGCAATCATGCCTTCGGCGGACAGCCTGCAAGCACTCAGTGGGACGGATCTGGGGATGCCCGCCCTGTCCGGTTCGGTCAATCTGCTCGCGTAAGAGCGTCGGGGCGCGGATGCTCGACTCACCCCCTTCGTGCGCGTTGGGCGCTCCCCTTCGGCAGTATCGCCATCTGGGTAACCCAGCCCATTTTGCAGTCAACGCGGTCTTGACGAGGAGATCGGGTGGGCGCAGGATGATCGGCGTGAAGGTTGATGCTCAAAAAGCATTGTACGCACAGTGCCGACCGGCGGTAACGACGGTCGGATAGAAGGCTGGAGTTCAAGCGGCAACATCATGTGAGACGCCAATGTGGCGCTCTCATCTTATGGATACTGTTGCCCGTCCGGCTGACCGGCGGTGGGGCCATACCCGGGTGGCTCCGCCGCCGATTGTTTTTGGGGCTCTTTTTCGCCCCTTCCTTTTCCCTTCCCAGCCGCCGGTTTTCTCGCCCATGGGCGCATGGCGCTACGCGCCGTGCGCAAAGAGTTCTTGCGCTTTTCCCGTCAGAGGATAAGCCAAAGAGAAGTGTGGGTATTTGAGGCGATCGGCATCCGCTCACCTAACCTCCAAATAGGCAAATTAGTTCAAAATCCGACCTATCGATAGGAGTAGGAACAAAAATTGGCCGCAAATGTGCGCAAAAAGGGGGTATCAAACAGGGGTTTAACGCCACATTAACCAGACTGGACTGACCTTGATCTCACAGAGGCGGCAAGTGCAGGCAAGGGGCCAGCAACACCGCCCGCGAATTCAACCACGATGCTTGAAAGGCCCGACGATGACGATGACGGGTACCATATGCGAAGTGGCTGGAACCAATGTCGGAGTGGGGTGCCGGCGGCGGAAGGCGGGCCTTGTGCTGGCGGTTCTTCTGCTGGCCGGGTGCCCCGGCACCACGGTTCCTCCTGAAACGCAGACCGCCGGACCGACCGCCATGGCCGTTCCGGTGCCGAAGACGAAACCTGCTCCTCCGCGCGTCAAGACCGCGGGCAAGGATCAGGCGGCCACGCCAGCGGTGAACGGTCCGGGGACCGGTCCCGCCGCCGAGGTCATCGCCATGGCTGGAACAGAGGTGGCGGGGCTGCCCCCCGTACCGTTCGGCGGCGCCAGCCCGCCCGCCACCCTGTCCCCCGAAACGCTCGTCGGCCTGGACCAAGTCCAGACCCGGCGTCTCCTGGGCACCCCTGCCGCAACGGAAGAGGCGCCACCTGCAAAGGTGTGGCATTACGCTAAGGGCGACTGTTCGCTCAAAGTCTTCTTCTTCATGGACATGACGTCCTCCCAGGACTTCCGTGCCCTTTCCTACGATATGAAGAGCAGCGAAAATGTCCCAGATGTCGATAAACGATGCTTCGCTCAACTCCTTGCCCAAGGCTGGGATGTCCGCAATGACTGAGGCCGCCGTCGCCCGCGTGGCGCTGGTCGACGACGACGACCTGTTCCGCGAATCCCTTAGCCTCAACCTCGCCGATGAGGGGTATGAGGTCGTCACCTTCGACCGTGGCGAACCCGCGCTCGACTTCTTCGCCGAGGGCGGTTCGGTGGATATTGTCCTGCTGGACTGGCGCATGCCGAAGATGGACGGCATCGACGTCCTCCGCCAGATGCGTTCCCGCGGCATCGACCTGCCGGTGATCTTCCTCACCGTGCTGTCGGACCAGATTTACGAAGAGGCCGCTCTGGCCGGCGGCGCGCTCGACTTCGTTGAGAAGTCGCGCAGCCTGTCCATCCTGCTGAAGCGCATGCGCCTCATCGTGGACGGCTCCAAAGGCACGCCCGAGGAGGCCGAGGGGCCGAAGGAGTCCGTCTATGCGCTGGGCAATCTCGACCTGCGCCTGGACAACAGCCGCGCCCTGTGGAACGGCAAGCGCATCGACCTGACGCTGACCGAGTTCAACATCGTCAAGCTGATGGCGACCCGTCCGGAAGAGGACGTGTCGTACCGCGAGATCTACGACCTCGTTCATGGCAAGGGCTTCCTGGCCGGTTACGGCCCGTCGGGCTACCGCGCCAACGTCCGCGCCTTCATCAAGCGTATCCGGCAGAAGTTCCGCGTGGTGGATGCCGAGTTCGATTGCATCGAGAACTATCCGGGCTTCGGCTACCGCTGGGGCAACGGCACCGGTGGCACGGGCCGCACGCGGGATGACGACGCGGATGTGATGGTCGATGGCGCTGCTGCCGATTGAGGCCCATGGGCCCGACGGGGGGCCGGACGGCGCGCGGGACGGGGCGGAACTCACCAAGGGAGGCTTCTCCATGGCGGGTTTCCCCGGCGGCCGGTTGCGGTGGCTGTGGCACTCGCTGGCCAGCCGGCTGGCGCTGCTGACCATCGTCTTCCTGGCGGTCCCGGTGCTGATCTACGATCAGTTCCAGCGGGCCGACACCACGACGCAGACCCTGCTGCTGCAAAGCGCGCAGCGGCAGGGCGAGCTGATCGCCCGCGCGCTGGAGCCGGACCTGTCCCGCGCCAACCGCGCCGCCCTGCCGCAACTCGGCCCCATCCTGCGCCGCTTCGCGGACGGGAACACGCGGCTGAAGCTGCTGGTCCGGCCGCGCGCCCTGGCCGGCAACAACCTGATGGGCAGCGACGGCTTCTACTACGTCGCCGCCGCTCCGTCGGTGCCGACCGACGATTTGGACGCCGAGCGGCACCAACTCCTTGAACAGGGGGTTCTGGATCGGCTGGGCGCTTCCTGCGCCGGGAACGAACCGCTGGCCTTGCGCCTGCCGCGCGCCTCCGGTGGCTATGAAATTCTGACTTCGGTCACGCCGATCAACACCGCCTTCGGCTGCTGGGCGCTGGTGACCAGCCACACCGCCGGCGGCTATCTGGAATCCTCCCTGGGACGCCCCTATTGGAGCACGCCGGTCGTCCAGGCCGCGGCGATGATCTACATCGTCATGGCGGCGCTGGTGATGGCGGTGCTGTTGGGCGTCTGGCGCAACCTGCACCGTTTCGGCGACTTGGCGCGCGACATCGTGTCGGGCGGAATCGGTGAGAGCGGGCAGGGGTCCTTTACCAACCGGAACACCGTGCCGGAACTGTCCGGGGTGGCCGAGGACTTCGACCGGCTGGTCGACACCCTGCGCGAAAGCGCGCGGTCGCTGCGCCGCGCAGCCGAGGACAACGCCCACGCCTATAAGACGCCCATCGCGGTGATCCGCCAGTCGGTGGAGCCGTTGCGCCGCTCCCTGTCCGCCGAGGACAACCGCAGCCAGCGCGCCCTGACCATGATCGAGAAGTCGGTGGACAAGCTCGACGGTCTGGTTTCCTTCGGGCGGCGCATGGACGAGGCCGCCGCCGACCTGCTGGTTCCGCCGCGCCGCCGGGTGGACCTGTCCGATCTGGTCGAGCGTATGGCCGGCGGCTACACCAGCCTGCTTGCCGAACGGCAGCTCCACATGCGCTCGCGTATCGAATCCGAGGTGGTCGTGCGGGCCAGCGAGGACATTCTGGAAACCGTCATCGAGAATCTGGTGGAGAACGCCGTCAGCTTCTCCCCGCCGGACGGCACCGTCAGTGTGCGCCTGTCGCGCAACGGCGCTTGGGCTGAACTGGTGGTCGAGGACGAGGGGCCGGGCGTCGACCCGGCGAACCTGCCGCGCATTTTTGAACGTTACTTCTCCCAGCGCGAGCCGGGACGGGGCATGCCGGAGGACGCGGTGGCCCAGAACCAGGCCGAGGCGACCCATTTTGGCATCGGCTTGTGGATCGTGCGACGGAACATCGAAGCGTTCGGCGGAAAGGTCCGCGCCGAAAACCGCTCCACCGGCGGCTTCCGCATGACGGTGACGCTGGCGGTGGCCTGACGGGCGGGGCGCCCTGTACGCGCCCCTCCGTAGGGGTGTGGCCGGACCGTACGTCCGGTCACACGTACGGAACAGCATTGTCCCTTATCCTGACCTTGCTCCCGCCCCAATCGGGCGATACCGTGCGCCGCGACCTTCCAAGGGCCCCCCAAAAGGGCAAGGCAGCCCCATGCACGTCATCGTCATTTATGTCCTCGCGGTCTCCGGCCTTCTGGCGCTGGTCAGCCTGCTTCCGCCACTGGCAGCGCGGCTGCGGGTGCCCTACACGGTTCTGCTGGCCGCCGTGGGCGTGGCCCTGGGATTGGCGATCCAGACCTTCGCCGGGCAGGGCGGCACCGGCCCCTTCCATGATTTCCTGAATTCCCTGGCCGAGATGGACATCTCGTCCGAGGTGCTGATTTACATCTTCCTCCCGGTGCTGCTGTTCGAGACGGCGCTGGCGGTGGACGTGCGGCGACTGTTCGACGATGTGTGGCCGATCCTGCTGATGGCCGTGGTGGCGGTGTTCGTCTGCACCTTCGCTGTCGGTTACGCGCTCAATCTCTTCACCTCGATGGGGCTGGTGGCCTGCCTGCTGCTGGGGGCGATCGTCGCCACCACCGATCCGGCGGCGGTCGTCAGCATCTTCCGGGACCTTGGCGCGCCGCGCCGCCTGACCATGCTGGTCGAGGGCGAAAGCCTGCTGAACGACGCCGCGGCCATCGCGCTGTTCACGCTTCTGCTCGGCATGCTGACCCGCAACGCCCATGGTGGGGCGACCGAAGCGGCGATGGAGTTTCTGCGCGACTTCGCGGGCGGCGTGGCGACCGGCTATGTCTGCGGGCGCGTGGTCTGCATGGTCGTCGAGCCGGTGCGCGACCAGCCGATGGCCGAGATCACGCTGACCGTGGCGCTCGCCTATCTCAGCTATGTGCTGGCGGAGCATTACGTCGGCGCGTCGGGCGTCGTGGCGGTGGTCACGGCCGCGCTGGTCGTCGGCTCGGTCGGGCGCACGCGCATATCACCGGCCACCTGGGGGGCGCTGGAGCATGTCTGGAAGCAGCTCGGCTTCTGGGCGAACTCGCTGATCTTCCTGATGACGGCGCTGCTGGTGCCGCGCCTGCTGGGGGGCATCGGCTGGAGCGACGTCGGGCTGGTGCTGGTCGTGGTCGGAGCGGCCACGGTGTCCCGCGCGCTGGTGCTGTTCGGTCTGCTGCCGCTGCTGTCCGGCGCCGGTCTGGCCCAACGCGTCAGTCACCCCTATAAGACGGTGATGCTGTGGGGCGGCCTGCGCGGCGCGGTGTCGCTGACGCTGGCTCTGGCCGTCACCGAGAACGGGCGCGTGCCCGACCGGGTCCAGGGCTTCGTCGCCGTGCTGGTCACCGGCTTCGTCTTCTACACGCTGTTCATCAACGGCACGACGCTGCGCGCCGTCATCAACCTGCTCGGCCTCAACAAGCTGTCGCCGGTCGAACACGCCATGCGCAACCGCGCGCTCGCCCTGTCCCTGGCCGGCGTGCGCGAGCGGGTGGAGGGGCTGGCCCATCGCTACGAAGTCGACGAGCAGGCCGTCGCCTCCACCGTGTCGCAATACAGCGACCGGCTCGACGCCATCCTCCGGGAGCAGTCGACCGAAGCGCCGCTGAACAACGAAGACCGCGTGACCATCGGCCTCGTCATCCTCGTGAATCGCGAGGAGGAGCTGTACTACGAACACTTCCGCGAGGGCATCCTGTCGCGCGGGGTGGCGGAACTGCTGAACCGCCGGACCGGGCGCCTGCTCGACGCGGTGAAGGCCCAGGGGCGCGCCGGTTACCGCGCCTTCGAGGAGCCTTTCATCTCCTTCACGCCCTGGATGCGGGTCGCCAGCCTGCTGCACCGCCGGCTGGGCATCCACGCTCCGCTGGCCCGCCGGCTCGCCTTCCGCTTCGAGATCCTTTTGGGCGTGCGCACCGTGCAGCGCGAGTTGCTGGAGTTCATCAACGACAAGGTCGGGCAGGTGCTGGGCACAGACGTCGCCTGCGAACTGGAGGGCATCCTGACGGTGCGCCTCGCCATGGTCGAGCAGGCGCTGGCGGCGCTGAAGCTGCAATATCCCGACTACGCGCTGATCCTGCAGAGCCGCTACGTCAGCCGCGCCGCCCTGCGGCTGGAGGAGGCGGACTACCGGGCGCTCTTCGCCGAATCGATCATCAGCCAGGAGATCCTGAGCGACCTGCAGCGCGATCTGGATGACCGCCGCCGCGCGCTCGACGCCCTGCCGAAGCTCGATCTGCGGCTGGATCTGATGGACCTCGTCGGGCGGGTGCCGCTGTTCAAGGGACTGGAGGGCGATCGCCTGCGCGGCATCGCCACCCTGTTGAAGCCGCGGCTGGTCCTGCCTGGGGAGACCATCGTCCGGCGCGGCGAGCGCGGCGACGCCATGTTCTTCATCGCGTCCGGCGCCGTCGAGGTGTTGGTTCCGGGTCTGGACGAGCCGGTCCAGCTCGGCACCGGGGAGGTGTTCGGCGAGATGGCGCTGCTGACCCGCCAGCGGCGCAACGCCGATGTGCGTGCGATGGGCTATTGCCAACTGCTGGTCCTGGATGTGAGAGACTTCCATCGGCTGGTGAAGAAGGACGCAAGCCTGCGCGCCCATCTTCAGTCGGTGGCCGAGGCGCGGCGCAACCCGCCGCCGAAGCCGCCCGAGGCCGTTCAGGAGGTTGCGACCCCGCTGGCGGACCCGCCTGCCGTGGTCGAGGCCCCCGCCGCCGAAAGCGCGCAGGCACGGGGATAGGAGACGACGAGAGACGATGACCGTGCAAGCGACCACCGCCGCCGCGGGCGGGCGGCCCGATTGGGTGCGCCTGATGCCGGGCGTCTTCGTCCTGCTGTGGAGCACCGGGTTCATCGGCGCCAAATACGGCCTTCCCTACGCGGAGCCGCTGACCTTCCTGCTGGTCCGGCTGGGGCTGGTCGCCGTGATCCTCGGCCTCGTCGCCCTGGTCACCGGCGCGCCCTGGCCGAAAAGCTGGGCCGAAGCCGGGCGGATCGCGCTGGCCGGGCTGTTGGTGCACGGCGTCTACCTGACCGGCGTGTTCTGCGCCATCGCCAAGGGCATGCCGGCGGGGGTGACCGCGCTGATCGTCGGCATCCAGCCGTTGCTGACCGCCGCACTCTCCGGCCCGCTGCTGGGCGAGCGGGTGAGTGGACGGCAATGGGTGGGCTTCCTGATGGGGCTGGCCGGTGTGGGGCTGGTGGTGGGCGAGAAGCTCCACTTCGACTCCACCGACGCGCTGGGCATCGGGCTGGCGCTGGCCGCCCTGCTGGGCATCACCTTCGGCACGCTCTACCAGAAGCGCCACGGCACGGCGATGGACCTGCGCAGCGGTGCCGCCATCCAATACGCCGCGACCGCGGCGGTTCTGGCGGTTCTGGCTCCGCTGTTCGAGACCATGCACATCGATTGGACCGGCGAATTCGTCTTCGCCCTGCTGTGGCTCAGCTTCGTGCTGTCGGTGGGAGCGATTTTCCTGCTGTTCCTGTTGATCCGGCGCGGTGCGGCGGCGCGTGTGGCGAGCCTGTTCTATCTGGTCCCGCCGGTGACGGCGGTGATCGCCTGGGCGATGTTCGGGGAGCGGCTGGGGCTGCTGGCCCTGTCCGGCATGGCGCTGGCGGTCGCCGGGGTCGCCCTGGTCAACCGCAGTGCCATCAACCGGGGCGCCAAGCGTGCGCCCTGACGCCGTGCGCATTGCCTCGGCGGGGCGCTCCGACTATGCTTTCCCGCACCGGCAAAAGATCCAGCGGTGTCCGCTGGTTCAATCACGCTTCGGCAAACCACATCGGAAGTGAGTGTCATGGACGGCCTGGAGCCCATCTCGCTCGATGACAACCAGACCCTGCAGGCCATCGGCATCCTGGCCGATGTCCTGGACGGGGTGGACGGCCCCGGCGGGCTGGACACGGTTCTGGTTTCCAAGGCGCTGCGGCAGGTGATCGCCACCAAGTCCCAGCCGGCCTTCGAATTCGCCACCCGCGCCTTCAACACACTCGACGCCGACGTGCGGCGTCAGGTGGCGGAGACCGCCGATCAGGCGGCCCACGATTCGGTCGAGCTGCGTGCCCGCGTCGGTGGCTTCCTGGCAACCTCGGCCAAGGCGCCGGGGTCCGGCGGCCCGGCCACGCCGGCGCAGGCCACCAGCTTCCTCAACGCGCTCAATCTGCGCAACCGCCGCCGGTCGCCGCAGTCGGAGTGAGCCGGCTCAACTCCGGTCAGATCACCTGGGTGTAGCGGTTCGGCTGGCCCTCGGCGGACCAGCGGGCATGGATTTGCCCCTTGCCGTCGAAGATCAGCGACAGCCAGTTGCGCTGCCGGATGATGCGCTTGCCCGATTCAGGAAAAGCCGGCATTTCGAAGACATAGCCGTTGGGCAGGGTTTCCTTGCGGCCGGCCAGCCATTCCAACGCGAAGGCGGTGGCCTTGGCGGGCGGCGGATGGACGACCCCCGACGCGATGAGCTGCCAGATCTCCACGCCGCCGCCGCGCAGCACGGCCCGCGCACCCGCGTGGATTTCGCCCGATACGGACGTCACCCGGCACCCGGTGCGCCGTGAGAATTCCGCCAGCAGGCCGATCAGGCGCAACCACTCCTCGGCGTGGGCCGGGCTGCGCCATTGGTCGCGCAGATCGTCCTCGATCCCGACGCGGACGGGCGACAGGCCGACCGCCCGCTCCATCACGCCGGTGTCGAGGTAGAGCAGCGGCACGCTGGACATCAGAATCAGGTGGCGGCAGCCCTTGAAGCGTTCCAGCCACTCCGGCAGGGCCTCCCACACCCGGTCCGAGAGAACGCGGCGGGGGGTGCGGTCGCTGCGCATGTCCAGCGCCAGAACGCCAACATCGCCGAGCCGGAACCCCTGGCTGAAGGAGTCCATGGGCGCCCCCCACACGCATTCCGGCTGGGCGCCCTCCATGGCGGCAAGCTGGAACAGCGAGAAGTGGCGGCGGGCGGCCGCGTAGACGCCGCGCCAGGCCGGGGACGTCATCTCCTCGTCCGGGTGGGAGCCCCAGCCATCGAAGATGTCGTGGTCGTCCCACATCATCACCGAGGGAATGCGCGCCGTGACCGCCGCGGTTTCCGGCTGGCCCCAGACCCGCAGATAGAGGTCGAAGTAAAAGTCTTCCGCCTCTTGCGCCATGGCGGGAGTGAAGGGCTCGTCCAGGCGGGCGGCGTCGGTCCGCTTCTTCCAGGCGCTGAGCAGCGGCGGCCGGCGCCACACCGCGTCGGCGTAGAGCTGGTCGCCGCCTTGCAGCAGCAGATGGAAGCGTTCGCTCTCATGGCGGCGGCGCAGGTCACCCCACAGGGCGTTGCGCGGCGCGTCGAGCCCGGCGATCTTCTCCTCGTCCTCCGCCCCGTTGCAGGAGACGTAGGCGATCCGCGGCGACGAAGCGCGTCCGGGGACGGTCACCGCCCAGGTGTCCCCCGGCGAAGCGCCGTCGGTGAAGCCATAGGCGGCCTCGACATCACGCACGCCGCGCGGAATGGCGAAATCGAAACGCCAGACATGCCGGTTGCCCCATTGGGCGAGGTGGCGGGGCGGAACGGGCAGGGTCACGCCGTCCACCCGCAGATCGTAGGGTTCTGCGTCGCCGTCCAGCACGAAGAGGGCGGACAGCCACCAACGGTCGCCTTGCTCTCCCCGGAAATAAAGGACGGGACCCAGAATGATGTTCGGTGCCGGCCTGCCGCGCGCCATGGACGCTGTTCTTCCTCTTCATTCCTGCCGGTCCGGGCGCCCATGGCCCAGCTTCCGTTTCTGCGGCTCCTGTTTATGGGAAAAGCCGCCGGTCTGTAAAAGGGGCAAGCGTTGATCCGAAGGGGGAGGCCGCGTGGAAATGCGGAAGCAGCCACGGCCGCGGCGGAAAACCGGGGTGCGGGCAAAAAAAGCGGGCGGCCGGGTCGTCCGGTCGCCCCTCATGTGACGATGGAACGCGGGAATCGGGGGGGCTAGTCCTTGCGGCGCTGCCTCAGCAGTTCGAGCATGCGCGCCGGTACCGGCTCTTCCAGCACGGGATCGTAAAGGCGGTGAAGCTCCTCCACATGGCTTCTGTGGAAGGTCACCACGGCCTTCGCGTCGGCATCGTCCTCTACGGACTGCTCGAACTCCTGACGCTCCTTATCGTCCAAGGCACCGTCAAGATATGCGTTGATATGGTTCATCGTCACACGCTTCATATCTTTTGATCCCGGAACGTCTCCGGAGGCCATCCCCCTGAGACGGAAACGATCCGCGACGCAGAGTTCAATATAGTGCGGCGGGCACGGCGTCGGGAGTGGTGACTTACCTCTTCTTATGGGGATGATGCCGATACCGCCAAATGGGTGGCGAAGCGTACCCGATCGTTCCCCGTGGATGTTCGGCCACTCCGCAGCAGCCATACTCGTTTCACACGCGGGATGTAACAGCCGCTCCCGTCGGTTGTTCCGGCGCCGGATTGTCCGATGCGATGGAAGAATCAACCTGTTGTACGGTTGCCATACCCCGCGGCGCATTCCCTGCCGTGCCCTAGGCGGCCATCAGGTTGTTCAGCCGCTCGCGGGCCCGGCACAGGCGGGACCGGATGGTGCCGATGGAGACGTTCAGCTTCTCCGCAGCCTCCTGGTAGGGGCGGCCTTCGATAGCGACCAGCTTGACCACTTTGCGCTGGCTGGGGGTGAGGGCGCCGAAGGCACGGTCCACGTCGCGGAAGACCAGCCGGGCGATCTGCGAGGCCTCGACCGACATGGCGCCGTCCCAAAGTTCGACCTTGGTGACGTGCTTTTCACGCTGGAGGTTGTTGAAATGCAGATTCTTCAGCATCGTGGTCAGCCAAGCCTGCATGTTGGTGCCGGGCTCGAAACGATGCTGGCGGGACAGAGCGCGGGCAAGACAGTCCTGGGTGAGATCCTCGGCGGCGCTGACGTCGCGGGTCAACTTGCAGGCATAGCGCTGCAGGTTCGGCATGCAACGGATCAGTTCGGATTCGAAACAATACGCCATTGTTGCTCTTCCTCCAGCTTCTCTTCATTCGGCGGGGCTGCCGGTCCGTGGTGACGGCGCCCCCGTCCCGAGAGTTCAGTTCGCGGGATTCCGGCTCCCGAGGCTTCGGTGGGAGACGATCCCTCTTTCGGCGCGCCCAATTTTCGACGCGTGGTCCCTTCCGGCGCCGGTCCTGTGGCCGTGCCGGTTTTTGTGATTCTTGTCGGTGGGTTAAAATGCGGTGGTGCTGCCTAGCAGTGTCCGGGCATCGGTCCGGCGCAGCACAATGAGCAGTTCGTCGTCATCAACGGTCTCCCGCTCTCCAGCCTGGGCAACTCCAAAGCGTTGATGCGCTTCGGTGTTGCTCCCGTTCGTGGTGACGTTGAATTCATAACGCGGTGGGAAGAGGCTTGTTCCCCGGCGGCCACAGCCGAAAACATCTTAGGAGGAGAAGTGTTTGGAATGTGGGGGTCATCCAAACGGATGGTGGAACTGCCCGAAGGGGGATTTCAGGCGCCAGGGCCGGGTTTGCGCGGCCGCGATTCCAGGCGGCGCAGGAATTCGCCCATGATGAGGCGGTACAGGCCGTCCTTCAGCTTGGCGTCCTCGACGCCCAGGTCGATGCTGGGGTTGTCGTTGATCTCGATGACGAAGACGCCGCGCTCGTTCTGCTTCACGTCCACGCCGTAGAGCCCGTCGCCGATCAGTCCCGCCGCCTTCACCGCGTTCTCGATGACCTCGCGCGGCGCCTCCTCGACGGCCAGCGTGCGTGCGGAGCCCTGCTCGGCCCGGCCATTGCCGCCGTGCTTGACGATCTGCCAATGCTTCTTCGCCATCAGATACTGGCAGACATAGATCGGCTGCCGGTTCAGCACGCCGACGCGCCAGTCGAACTCCGTGTACATGAACTCCTGGGCCAGGATCACGTCGGACTGCTCGAACAGGCTTTCCGCCGTCGCCTCCAGCTCGCTGCGGGTCTGCACCTTGAAGACACCGCGGGAGAAGGAGCCGTCCGGGATCTTGAGGACGATGGGGTAGGGGATATCCTGATCCAGCGTCGCCAGCCCGCGCTTGTCGAAGATCACCGTCTTCGGTGCCGGGATACGATTGGCGCGCAGCAACTCGGCCAGATAGACCTTGTTGGTGCATTTGAGGATCGAGTTCGGATCGTCGATCACCGGCATGCCCTCCGCCGCCGCCTTCTTGGCGAAGCGGTAGGTGTGGTGGTCGAGATTCGTCGTCTCGCGGATGAACAGCGCGTCGAACTCGGCGAGGCGGACGTAGTCCTTCTTCTCGATCAGCTCGACCGCGATGCCCAGGCTTTCCCCGGCCTTCACGAATTTCTGGAGCGCGCGCGGGCTGGAGGGGGGAAGCTCCTCCTTCGGGTTGTGCAGGATCGCCAGCGTGTAGCGCGGCGGCGCTTTCGCCGCCGGCTCCCGCCAGGAGGTCCGGGTGTAGGCGTCAAGCGCCGCCTGGAACAGCGGTTCCTGGTCGGGCCGAAGGTCGGCCAGCGACAGCGGCTCCAGGGCATGGACGGTCCAGCCCTCCTTCAGCCGCACCTGAACCTTCAGCAGGGGGCAGCGGAACCGATCGAAGATCGTCCGGGCGATGTCCTGGAACCGGGCGTCGTCGGCGTGGCCGAAGAAGAGGGTGAGGTTGAAGGAGGCTTCCGGCGGGTGGTCCATCCGCTTGATGGCCTTGCGCAGCGCCTCCTCCACCTCGGCCAGCTGGGCGCGGTAGAAGGTCTTCTGCGACAGGTCCAGGATGGTCCGGACGGAGGGGATCACCCGCTCGCCGCGCGCCTCCGCCAGCAGCGAGACGTAGTAGCCGGTGCCCAGATAGCGGTAGCTGCGCGACAGGTTCAGCACCCGCGCGCCGCGCGGCGCCTGCTCCGGGTGGGCGATGTAGTCGCGGGCGCTGATCACCGGCAGCCCGTCCTTCGCCCATTTCACGTCCGCCCGGCGGTCGACGACCAGGAGATGCGCGGGCATCAGTCGGCGGCCCCATCGGAGGCCCGATCAGAGGACTGGGGGCGGAGGAGAAGGGCGGCCTTCAACTGGGCCTTGCCGTAGCGGGCCATGCGCTCGAAGTCGGCTTTCGGGATCGGCATGTTCATCCGGTCGATGTGAGCGTGGTGACGGTCGTACACAAGCGGATCATGAACATAGAGAAAGCGGTCGTCGGCACCGGTCACGACGACCCAATGCGGAAATTTTTCGTGATAGATCCGGTAGGAGCTGATGAGCACGATGGGGATGGCCCCGCCCGCCACGGCGTCGGCCATATCCTGGGCGCTCAGCGTGTTGTGGCGGACGGTGGCGCCGCTGCCCTCCAACTCGTCGAGGAAGTCCTCGTGCACGATGCGCATGACCTCCTTCTTCTCGTCGCTGCGCACGCTGTCCAGGAAGGGGGTGGCGTTGTCCTTGATGTGGATGTCCACCGCGAAGCCGCGCCGCGCCGCCGCCAGCGCCAGCCCGAACGGGCCGCAGCCGCCATGGCCCGAAGTCATGAAGACCGTCGTGGACTCCCGCCACAGCCGGATCTCCAGCTTCCGCCCCAGTTCGATCTCCGTGGGCTTCAGCGCCTTCATCGCCATCATCAGGGCCGACGGGCCGCAGGTGAAGTCCAGGGTCTGCTGGTAGTAGGGAACCAGGGGGCCACCCAGCGGCGCGCTGGGGCCGCTGTGGCCGAGGCGTTTCTCCAGCCGCAGCGCCTCCATATGGTCTTCATAATAATCGGTGTAGACGCCGAACTCGCGGTAGCCGGCCTTCTTATAGAGATCGATCGCCGCGGTGTTGTCGCGCCGCACCTCCAGACGCAGGTAGATGCAGTCCCGCGAGCGGGCCGCCTGCTCCGCCGCGGCCAGCAGCCGCTTGGCGACGCCCCGGCCGCGGTGGCCGGGATCGACGGCGAAGGAGTAGAGCCGGGCGAGCGACGTCCCGGAATGGAAGGACACCAGCGCGTAACCGACGACCGCCCCGCTGTGGACTTCCACAAGTCCTGTGGCCTTGGCTTTCGTGAGCAAATAATGAAAACTACGTCGGGTCAGGCGGTCGGTGGCGAAGCACCGCTCCTCGATGGCCAGCAGCGCGGGAATGTCCGCCGGCTGGGCCTGACGGAGCAGGATGGTGGCGTCGCCGGGCAGTTCCTGGCGGGAGTCCGCGGATACGGTATTGTCGAGCATCGGGAGGTTCAAAGAGGCTGACACGGACGCCATCTTACTCCCTCCAGCGGGGCTTCGCAGCGATTACCGAGCTTCGGTGCGCCGCGGGGATGGTTTCCATTTTGGCACAGCGCGTGTGGCACAAGGGCAAGTCTTGGCTGTTGCTCTGGACGAACGGCCTAGGCAATTCGACAGGCCGATTCGACTGGTTGGCGCAGCGACTTAAACGTTGCTTAACCATGGACCCCGGAAACTGCCGCCGATGGAAGACCGGCTGAATAACCGCCGCTCCAGTTGGCCCTGGAAAGAAGAAAGTCAAGACATGGACGCTCGGTATAAGTCCCGCGAGATCGAACGCCGCAGTCTGGATGTCGACGGGCTGAAGCGCTCGTTTCTGGAGTGGCTGGTTTATTCCGTCGGCAAGGACGCGCGGGCGGCGACCCGGCGCGACTGGTTCCACACCGTGGCGCTCGCCGTGCGCGACCGCCTCGTGGACCGCTGGATGGACACGACGCGGACCTATTACCAGCAGGACGCCAAGCGCGTTTACTACCTCTCGCTGGAATTTCTGATCGGCCGCCTGCTGACGAACAGCCTCGCCAATCTCGGCATCACCGACCAGTGCCGTCAGGCGCTCGACCGCATCGGCCTGAACCTCGACGACGTGGTGGAGGCTGAGCCGGACGCGGCGCTCGGCAACGGCGGCCTCGGCCGTCTGGCCGCCTGCTTCCTCGACAGCATGGCGTCGGAAGCGCTGCCCGGCTACGGCTACGGCATCCGCTACGAGTTCGGCCTGTTCGAGCAGCGCTTCGAGCACGGCTGGCAGGTCGAGTATCCGGAGCAGTGGCTGCAGTTCGGCAACCCGTGGGAATTCCCGCGCCCGGAGGTGCTGTACCCCGTCCAGTTTTATGGCCGCGTCGAGGAGTTCCGGGATTCGGTGGGCGAGCGCGCCTACCGCTGGGTCGACGCCGAGCGCGTGCTGGCCATGGCCTACGACACGCCGGTGGTCGGCTACGGCGGCGACACGATCAACACGCTCCGCCTGTGGTCGGCCCGCGCCACGCGCGACTTCAACTTCGGCCATTTCAACGACGGCGCCTACATGAAGGCGGTCGAGCAGAAGGTGCTGACCGAGAATCTGAGCCGCGTCCTCTACCCGAACGACGCGACGGAGGGCGGCAAGGAGCTGCGGCTGAAGCAGGAGTATTTCTTCACCTCCGCCTCGCTGCAGGACATCCTGCGCCGCTATCTGCAGCACCATTCCAATTTCGACAGCCTGCCGGACAAGGCGGCCATCCAGCTCAACGACACGCACCCGGCCATCGGCATCGCCGAGCTGATGCGTCTGCTGGTGGACCAGCACGGCGTGACCTGGGACAAGGCGTGGGACATCACCCGTGCGACCTTCTCCTACACCAACCACACGCTGCTGCCGGAGGCGCTGGAGGCGTGGCCGGTGCGCATGATGGAGCGCGTGCTGCCGCGCCACATGCAGATCATCTACGAGATCAACGCCAAGTTCCTGAACCGCTCCAAGGCGCGGGCGGCGGGGGATAACGGGCGGCTGTCCCGCCTGTCGCTGATCGACGAGCGCGGCGACCGCCGGGTGCGCATGGGCAATCTGGCCTTCCTCGGCTCGCACAAGGTCAACGGCGTGTCGGCCCTGCACACCGAGCTGATGAAGCAGACCGTCTTCGCCGACTTCCACGCGGAGTTCCCGGAGCGCATCAACAACAAGACCAACGGCATCACGCCGCGCCGCTGGCTGCATCAGGCGAACCAGCCGCTGGCCGCGCTGATCACCAGCCGCATCGGCAACGGTTGGATCAAGGACCTCAGCCAGATCAGCGCGCTGGCCGAGAAGGCTGATGATCTGGTCTTCCGCGAGGAGTTCCGCCGCGCCAAGCGCAAGAACAAGAAGCGGCTGGCCGCCTATATCGCGCGCCAGACCGGGGTGGACGTGCAGGTCGACAGCCTGTTCGACGTGCAGGTCAAGCGCATGCACGAGTACAAGCGCCAACTCCTGAACATCCTCCAGGCGATCGCGCTGTACAACGAGATGCGCGACAACCCGACCGTATCCTGGGTGCCGGTGACCAAGATCTTCGCCGGCAAGGCGGCGCCGAGCTATCACATGGCGAAGCTCATCATCAAGCTCATCAACGATGTGGCGAAGGTGGTGAACCATGACCCGTCGGTGCACGACAACCTGAAGATCGTGCTGCTGCCGAACTACAACGTGACGGCGGCGGAGATCATCATGCCGGCGGCCGACCTGTCGGAGCAGATCTCCACCGCGGGCATGGAGGCGTCGGGCACCGGCAACATGAAGCTGGCCCTGAACGGCGCGCTGACCATCGGCACGCTGGATGGCGCCAACGTCGAGATCCGCGAGCATGTGGGCGAGGACAACATCTTCATCTTCGGCCTGACCGCGGAGGAGGTGAACGACCTGCGGGCCAGCGGCGGCTTCAACCCGCGCGACGTCATCGCGTCGAACCCCAGCCTGAAGCGGGCTCTGGACATGATCTCCACCGGCGTCTTCTCGCCGGACGATCCCCACCGTTACCACCCGATCCTCCAGGCGCTGACCGACGGCGGCGACCATTTCCTGGTGACAGCGGATTTCTCCGACTATTGCCAGGCGCAGCAGGCGGCCATGGACCTCTACCGCGACCAGGAGGAATGGACGCGCAAGGCCATCCTGAACACGGCCAACATGGGCTGGTTCTCCTCCGACCGCACCATCATGGAATACGCGACGGAGATCTGGGACGTGCATCCCGTGAAGCCGGAGCATCCCGCCGAAACCGAGACCTGACGCGGCCCCGTCCGGGCCCGGACAAAAATTGTGCTGCGAAGGCGCGGGCGCTTTACAAGCCCCGCGCCTTTCGTTTATCTAGCGAGTTATGAATCGCTCGCTCGCCATCACCACCACCACTACCAAAACGACCCGCTCCGGCGGGCCGTCGGACGGTGGCGTGCGTTGATCGAGTAAGACGCTTCACCCACCACGAAGGCCCCGCCGGACACGGACGGGGCCTTGGTGCATCTGGGGCCGCCGTCCACGCTCGATCCGGGCAAGACCAAAGGACGGACCACACCCATGAGCACCTCTTCCCCTTCTCCCCGCCGCGTTGCCATCGTTGGTGCCACGGGCGCCGTCGGCCGCGAGATGGTCGATGTTCTTCACCGCCGTTCGTTCCCGGTCGCGGAACTCGGCCTGTTCGCGTCGGAGCGCAGCGCCGGCCGCACGGTCGAGACCCCGTTCGGCGAGAAGACCCTCGTGGCGTTCGACGTCGAGAAGGTGAAGGGTTACGACATCGTCCTGCTCGCCGTGTCCGGTGATTTCGCCAAGGAGCACGCGCCGGCCATCGCCGCCGGCGGGGCGCTGGTGATCGACAACTCCTCGGCCTTCCGCTACGACGACAACGTCCCGCTGATCGTGCCGGAGATCAACGCCCACGCCATGGGCGACGCCAAGCTGGTCGCGAACCCGAACTGCACGACCGCCATCGCCGTCGTGGCGCTCGGGCCCCTGCACAAGGCGTTCGGCCTTCGCCGTGTCATCGTCTCCACCTATCAGGCGACCAGCGGCGCCGGTGCGGAGGGCATGGCCGAGCTTGAGGAGCAGACCCGCAACCAGCTCGACGGCAAGCCGGTCGTCAACAGCGTGTTCCGTCACCCGATCCCCTTCAACCTGATCCCCCAGATCGACGCCTTCCAGGAGAACGGCTACACGAAGGAGGAGATGAAGGTGACCTGGGAGACCCGGAAGATCCTGGAGATCCCGGACCTGCCGGTGAGCTGCACGGCGGTGCGCATCCCGACCTACCGCGCCCATTCCGAGGCGATCACCGTGGAGACGCTGTCCCCGGTCACCCCGGACGCTGCCCGCGCCGTGCTGGCCGACGCGCCGGGCGTGGTGGTGAAGGACGTGCCGGCCGACGGCGTCTACCCGATGCCGATCAACGCCACGGGCCAGTTCGACGTCGAGGTCGGCCGCATCCGCACCAGCCTGATCTTCGGCGACCACGGCCTCGACCTGTTCGTCTGTGGCGACCAGCTCCTGAAGGGTGCTGCGCTCAACGCCGTCCAGATTGCGGAACTCAGCCTGTAAGGCCCATCTTCTGTCTGGGATGGTGAACGAGGGCGTCTCTCCGGAGGCGCCCTTTTTTCATGTCTCGTGGTTGTACGGAAGGCTCGAAAGATCGGTCGATGCATGATGGAGCCGTTGCGGATTTTATCATCCAAGGTTGTAGAGTATTAACGTTTTTACGGCATAACGACGCATCATCGGTGTAATGCGTGACTTTGGAGTTTGAGATGTCGTCGTTTTTGCGCGTTCTGATCATTGCCGCTACGTGCGCCTTGACCACCGCCTGCGCGTCCAGTGTCGACCCGCGTACCACCATGACACCGGATCAGGCCGCCCAGCTCCAACCCGGTCAGATCACCGTCGATGTCCAGGTCCCCGATGTCCGGAAAACCCTTCCCGAGACGCTGCGCACCAACCTGATGAACACCTTGGCGACTTGCATGACAGGTTCAATGCCCGCCAACATCAACGTGCGCGTCGACAACTACAAGGAACAGAATGGCGCGATGACGGTCCTGCTGGGTGACCACGTCACGCTGGTCGGTCTGGTGACGTTCACGGACGCGCAGAGCGGGCGCCTTCTCGGCGAATATCGCGTTTCGGAAGTGACCGCCGGCGCCGGCGTCGTCGGACTCGCGATCCTGGCCGACGCCGAGAATGGTCTGAGCAAGGACTTCTCGGGGCGCATCTGCAAGGAGGTCTTCAAAAGTTAGGGGTTTGGTGGGACGCAAAGCCGCCGGGCTCCCAAAAGGCGCCTGGAACCTGAGCGCTCAGGCTGCTATCTATACGTCCGAACGAAGAGGGCCGTGGGGCGTTCCGCCTCCCGGCCCTCTTCGCCGTTGTCTGCACCGCTGAGTTACGGGAACGCGCATGTCCGAGCTTCTGGACGCTGTTTCCCGGCGTCGAACCTTCGCGATCATCGCGCACCCCGACGCCGGCAAGACCACCCTCACCGAAAAGCTGCTGCTGTTCGGCGGCGCCATCCAGATGGCCGGCGCCGTGAAGGCCCGCGGCGAGCAGCGCCGCGCCAAGTCGGACTGGATGAAGGTGGAGCGCGAGCGCGGCATCTCCGTGACCGCCTCCGTCATGACCTTCGATTACGAAGGGCGCACCTTCAACCTGCTGGACACGCCGGGCCACGAGGACTTCTCGGAGGACACCTACCGGACGCTGACCGCGGTGGACAGCGCCGTCATGGTGATCGACGGCGCGAAGGGCATCGAAAGCCAGACCTTGAAGCTGTTCGAGGTCTGCCGCCTGCGCGACGTGCCGATCATCACCTTCTGCAACAAGATGGACCGCGAGGCCCGCGACCCCTTCGACCTCATCTCCGAGATCGAAAGCTCGCTGGCGCTGGAGGTGACCCCGGCGAGCTGGCCCATCGGCATGGGCCGCGACTTCCTGGGCTGCTACGATCTGATCCGCGACCGCCTGATCCTGATGGATCGCACCAAGGGCGACGAGATCGACGACGGCATCGAGTGCAACGGTCTCGACGACCCGCGCCTCGACGATCTGCTTCCAGCCCACGCGGTGGCGAAGCTGCGCGAGGAGGTGGAGATGGCCCGCGGGCTGATGCCGCCCTTCGACCTGGAGGCCTACCGCGCCGGCCATCTGACGCCGATTTACTTCGGCTCGGCCATCAACAACTTCGGCGTGCGCGAGCTTCTGCAGGGCCTCGCTGAGAACGCCCCGCCGCCGCGCCCCCAGCCGGCGGAGCAGCGCTCCGTGCAGCCCGACGAGGGCAAGTTCAGCGGCTTCGTGTTCAAGGTCCAGGCCAACATGGACCCCAACCACCGCGACCGCATCGCCTTCGTGCGCATCTGCTCGGGCAAGTTCAAGCGCGGTGCCAAGCTGAAGCATGTCCGTTCGGGCAAGCTGATGGCGGTGAACAACGCCGTGCTGTTCCTGGCCCGCGACCGCGAGCTGGCGGAAGAGGCGTGGCCCGGCGACATCATGGGCATCCCGAACCACGGGTCCTTGCGCATCGGCGACACGCTGACCGAGGGCGAGGACCTGCGCTTCACCGGCGTGCCGAGCTTCGCACCGGAACTGCTGCAGCGCGTCCGGCTGGAAGACCCGATGCGCGTGAAGCACCTGCGCAAGGCGCTGGAGCATTTCGCGGAGGAAGGCGCCTCCCAGGTGTTCAAGCCGCTGACCGGGGCGGATTGGGTGGTCGGCGTGGTCGGCCAGCTGCAGTTCGAGGTGCTGGCCGCCCGCATCGAGGCGGAATACGGTCTCGCCGCCCGCTTCGAGGGAGCGGGTGTGGACGCCGCCCGCTGGATCGAGACGGACGACGAGGACCAACTCAAGAAGTTCCTCGACCTCAATCGCTCGGCAGCGGCGGAGGACCATGATGGGGCGCTGGTGTTCCTCGCCCGCAACGCTTGGCACCTGAACCGCACGCAGGAGGATTTTCCGGCCCTGCGCTTCTTGAAGACCCGCGAGCAAAACCGCAAGGTGCACACTGCGGCGTAACGTGCATCCAGAACCATGCGGAACGCGCTGACCATTGGCCGGCATCGCGTTCCGCGTGTTGCTCCGCCCCGCTGATTCGAGTAGCGTTTGCTGACGCAGCCTCCGCGGCATGGTGCCGCAAGGCGTTGTGCTTCAAGGTTTTGGGGCAAGATCAGAGAAACGGTGGCATTTCCGGACCCGGCTGGACCGCGGACGGTGACCGAATAAAAGAGGGGCGGCATGTTCGGTGGCGTGGAAGCCTTCTTCGACACCAGCGCGTACTTGCCTCACGGCGTGTGCCTGTTCTGGCGTCCGGAAATCCTGACCCTGCACATCGTGTCCGATGTGTTAACCGGCCTCTCCTATTATTCGATTCCGGTGGCGCTGCTTTATTTCGTTGTGAAGCGCCGCGACGTGGCCTTCACTTGGATCGTCTGGCTGTTCGCCGCCTTCATCCTGGCCTGCGGCACGACGCATTTCTTCAGCCTGTGGACCTTGTGGTATCCCGACTATGCCGTGGAAGGCATCGTCAAGGCGCTGACCGCAATGGTGTCGGTGCTGACCGCCGTCGCCTTGTGGGTGCAGATGCCCAAGGCTCTCGCTTTGCCCAGCGCCACCCAGCTCGCCGACGCCAACGGAGCCCTTCAGCGCGAGATCGAGATCCGGCGTCAGGCCGAGCTGCGCTACGCCAGCTTCTTCAACAATCTGGCGGAGGGGCTGTTCGTCGTCACGGTGCTGCCGGACGGTGACTTCGCCTTCGACACGCTGAACCCCGCCCACGCGCGGGGGACGGGAATCGACCCGGAGACCATCCGCGGCCGGCTGGTCCGCGAGGCCGTTCCGCCGGAGACTGCCGCGGCGGTGATCGAACGCTACAGCGCCTGCGTCGCTGCGGGCGGCCCGATCGATTACGAGGAGACGCTGGACCTTCCGGTCGGACGGCGCACGTGGCACACCGTCCTGGTGCCGGTGCGCGGCGAGGGAGGGGAGGTGGTCCAGATTCTGGGCAGCTCCCGCGACATCACCGACCGCAAGAGGCTTCAGGAGGAGCTGGTCCAGACCTCCAAGCTGGCGACCCTGGGCACGCTTGCCGCCGGCATGGCCCATGAGATGAGCCAACCCCTGAACATCATCCGGATCTGGGCCGAGAACGCCCTGTCCCGCCTGCGCGACGGCGACACCGACACCGCGCGCCTGGACAAGGTGCTGACCATCATGTCGGACCAGGCGGAGCGCATGGGCCGCATCATCGACCATATGCGCACCTTCAGCCGCCGCGACGGCGCCACCCAGCGCTTCGACCCCGCGGCCAGCGTCCGCTCCGCCGTCGAGTTGGTGTCCAACCAGTTCGCCTTGGAAAACATCGAGGTCGTGAGCGACGTCCCGGCCATCGACTGCGTCACGCGCGGCCGTCCCCTGCAACTGGAGCAGGTGCTGGTCAATCTGCTGTCCAACGCGCGCGATGCGATTCTGGAATGGCGCGCCGACCCCGACGGGTCGCCCGCTGCCGGCCGGATTGCCATCGGGATGCGTTGCGACATGACCGCCGGGCGGGCCGTCATCACCATCACCGACGACGGCGGCGGCATCGACCCGGACATCCTGCCGCGCATCTTTGACCCCTTCTTCACGACCAAGGAAGTGGGGAAGGGGTCGGGCCTCGGACTGTCGATCGGCTATGGCATCATCGACTCCATGGGGGGCCGGATCGATGCGGCGAATGTGACCCAAGACGATGGAAGCCGCGGCGTCCGTTTCACCATCACCGTTCCGGTGTCCCATCCCTCCATTCAGGACGTGGAGCGCGCTCATGCCTGACCCCGTCACCGCTCCGTTGCATGTTCTGGTGGCCGAGGACGAAGCCTTGGCCGCCATGGCGTTGGAGGATTTTCTTTCCCGCAAGGGATACCGCGTGACCCTGGCCCAGGACGGGCAGGAGGGGTTGGAGCGCTACAGCGCCGACCCCGCCGACCTCGTCATCACCGATCTGCGCATGCCGCGTATGGACGGCCGAGCCCTGATCCGCGAGCTGAGGATCAAGGCCGCCGGACTGCCGATCCTGGTGATGACCGGCTTCCTGTCGATGGAGACGGGGGAGGACGACCTGACGTCCGACCGATGGCAACCACTGGTGGTGTTGCGCAAGCCGGTCAGTCCTCAGGTCATCCTGGACACGCTCGCCAACCTCGCCCAGGCGGCGAAGCTGCGGCCTGCATGATCGCGCCTTCCTAGAACCGGTCGCGCAGTTCCGGCAGGGGGACGATGCGGACGCCCTTGGCCTCCAGGGTGCGGCGCAGGTTTCCGGCCATGGCAACGGCGCTCGGTTCGTCGCCATGGACGCAGACGGAATGGACGGTGCAGGGGATGCGCGTGCCGGTGACCGACAGGATCACGCCCTCCTCCAGCATGCGCAGGACGTTGGCGGCCGCCACGTCCGGGTCATGCACCATCGCGCCGGGCTGACCGCGCGGCACGAGGTTGCCGTTGTCGTCGTAGGCGCGGTCGGCAAAGACCTCCTCCGCCGTGGGCAGGCCCAGCGTCCGCCCGGCCCGAGCCATTTCCGACCCGGCGGTGGCGAGATAGATCAGGTTGGGATCGACGCCCTTGATCGCCCGCCCGATCGCCAGGGCCAGCCCCTCGTCCACCGCCGCCATGTTGTTCAGCGCGCCGTGCGCCTTCACATGGGTGACCGAACCGCCGGCGGTGGCGGCGATGCCCATCAGCGCGCCGATCTGATAGGCGACCATTGCCTCGACCTCTGCCGCCGACATGCGCAGGGGACGGCGCCCGAAGCCCTGGAGATCGGGGTAGGAGGGGTGGGCGCCCAGGCTGACGCCCTTCGCCACCGCGTTCCGGACGGTCCGCGTCATCACCAGCGGGTCGCCCGCATGGAAGCCGCAGGCGATGTTGGCAGAGGCTACGATGCCGAGCATCGTGTCGTCGTCGCCGATGTCGTAGGCGCCGAAACCCTCGCCCAGGTCGGCGTTCAGGTTCACGGTGATGGTCATGGTGCCCTCCCGCACATCTCTTCTCGGTTCAGGATGTCGCCGTTGCCGTTGACGATGTCGACGACCCCGGACACGAGGTTTTCCGCGTAGAGCGCCTCCAGATCGACACCGCCCGCCGGACGCACCGGGCGGATGGCACGAACCCAGGCGGCGATGGTCTGCTCCTGGCGCCGCCGGATGGCCTCCGCCTCCTCCACCGTGACGGCGCGGAAGCTGAGGGCGCCGCCGGGGCTCAGCCGGCCGACGCGGGGCAGGTCGGCGGAGATCACCGTGGCGATCTTGGCATAGCCGCCCGCCGTCTGGTGGTCGTTCAGCAGAAGAATCGGCTGGCCGTTGCCCGGCACCTGGATCGAGCCGGTAACCAGCCCGTCCGACGGGATGTCGGCGGAGCCGGTGTGGGCGAGCGTCGGGCCGTCGAGCCGCAGGCCCATGCGGTCGGCGTCCTTGCCGACGCGGTAGCCGGCCGACAGGAAGGTTTCCACCGCCTCCGCCGTGAAACGGTCCTCCTGCGGGCCGAGGACCACCCGCACCGGCCCGCCGCCATAGTCCGGCGGCTCCGGCAGCTCCACGTCGGCGTCCGGCGGGGCGTCGCTGCGGTTGAGCGGCAGGCGCGTCCCGTCGCCCAGCGGCCTGCCGCCGAGCGGCCCGATGCCGGCGCGCACGTAGGTGGACAGGCTGCCCAGGAAGGGGGCCAGCGCGAAGCCGCCGGCCACCGCCAGATAGGCGACCGCCGCCCCGGTGACCGCGCCCAGCTTCAGCACGTCGCCGCGCGCCAGCGTGTGGCTGCGGTGGGGTTCCAGCGGCTGGGGCGATTGCCCCTCGCGCTCCAGGCTCAGCGCCATGGGGCCGACGACGGCGACGCGCACGCCGTCGGCCTCCACCTTCAGCGTCGGGCCGAGCAGGGCGATCTCCACCCCCGCCGTGCCCGCCGGGTTGCCGACCAGCGCGTTGGCGAGGCGCAGGGCAATGGGGTCGAGCGCGCCGGCGACCGGCATGCCGAGTTCCTGATGGCCGAAGCGGCCGAGGTCCTGGATGGTGGCGAACAACCCCGGCCGGACAACGGTGAGACAGGGCGTGAGGCGGGAAGCGCTCATGACGTGGCCCTCAGCGTGTCGGGATCGAAGCGGCCGGCGGCGGCCTCGGCCGACAGGGCGTCGAAGCGGGTGCGGTCCACCGCCTCGAACCGCACCCGGTCGCCCGCGGCGAGCAAGACCGGGGAGGGGCGGGAGCCGTCGTAGAGCGGCACCGGACAGCGCCCGATCAGATGCCAGCCGCCGGGGCTCTCCCACGGATAGACGGTGGTCAGCCGCCCGGCGGTGGCGACCGACCCCGCCGGCACGCGGACCCGCGGCTCGCTGCGCCGCGGCTTCTCCAGCTCCGCCGGCAGGTCGCCCATGTAGGCGAAGCCCGGCATGAAGCCCAGCATGTAGACGAAATATTCCGTCGATCCGTGCAGGGCGATCAGTTGCTCCGCCGTCAGGCCGAGCGACGCGGACAGTTCCGCAAGGTCCGGCCCCAGATCGGGATCGTAGCAGACGGGCAGGCGCCACAGGGTGCCTTCGACCGGCGCCTCCCCGGCGTGGGCCAGCTCCGCCTCGACGGCGGCCTGGACCTCCCGGCGGCTGGTTGCCGCCGGGTCGTAGACGACCTGGAGCGAGCGGAAGGTCGGTACCGTCTCCACCAGACCCGGCGGGGCGGCGGCCTTCAGGCGGGCGTGCAGAGCCATGACGCGGGCGTTGGTGGGGCGGTCGATGCCCTCGCCGAACTCCACGTTGAAGGCCGTGTCGCCCGCCGTGGTGAAACGGACGTTCATGGACTTGCACCTCACCCGATCATCAGCGAGGGCAGCCACGTCACCATGCCTGGGAAGATCCAGAGCAGCGCCACCATCAGGATCATCATCACGAAGAAGGGCAGGCTGGCCTTGCCCACGGTGAAGATGCTCTTGCCCGTCATCGATTGCAGGACGAACAGGTTGAAGCCAACCGGCGGCGTGATCTGCGCCATCTCCACCACGATGATGATGTAGATGCCGAACCACAGCAGATCGATCCCGGCGTTCTGCACCATCGGCAGGATGACCGAAGTGGTCAGCACGACCATCGAAATGCCGTCGAGGAAGCAGCCCATGACGATGAAGAACAGCGTCAGCACGACCAGCAGCGATGCGGTGGAGAGCTGCATGGAGGTGATCCACTCCGCCAGCAGGCGCGGAATGCCGGTGTAGCCCATGGCGACGGTCAGGAAGGCCGCCCCCGCCAGAATGAAGCCGATCATGCAGGAGGTGTGCGCCGCCCCCATCACGCTGTCGCGGAAGGTCGCCCAGCTCATCGTGCCGGTGACCATGGCCAGCACCAGCGATCCCAGAACGCCGATGCCCGCGGCCTCGGTCGGCGTGGCGATACCCGCGTAGATGGAGCCGAGCACCCCGACGATCAGCAGCATGACCGGGATCAGCGACCCGGTATCGCGGATCTTCTCCGCAAAGCTCTGGCGCGCCTCCCGCGGCGGCACGCGGTCGGGGTTCAGCAGGGACCAGCCGCCGACATAGAGCATGAACAGCCCGGTCAGCACGATGCCCGGAATGACGCCGGCGATGAACAGACGGGCGATGGACACGTCCGCGGCCACGCCGTAGACGATCATGATGATCGAGGGCGGGATCAGCAGGCCCAGCGTGCCGGCGCCGGCCAGCGAGCCGACGATCATCATCGGGTCGTAGCCGCGCCGGGTCAGCTCCGGGATGGTCATCCGCCCGATGGTCGCGGCGGTCGCGGCGGAGGAGCCGGAGACGGCGGCGAAGATCGTGCAGCCGACGATGTTGACATGCATCAGCCGTCCTGGCAGCCAGCCCGTCCATGGGGCCAGCCCCTTGAACATGTCGGACGAGATGCGCGTCCGGAACAGGATCTCGCCCATCCAGATGAACAGGGGCAGGGCGGTCAGGGTCCAGCTCGTGCTGGCGCCCCAGATGTTGGTCGCCATGACCATGCCGACGGGGCGTGTGGTAAACAGCGCCATGGCGACGAAGCCGACGCCGGCGAGCGCCAGGGCCACCCAGATGCCGGTCCCCAGCATCAGGAGCATCGTCACCACGACGACGATGGAAGCGGTCGTCTGGTCCATCGATCAGCCCTCGCTCTGCATGCCGGCGCTTTGGTAGGACGCCTCGCGCCCCTGGATCACCGCCAGCAGGTCGTCCAGGAAGGCGATCACCAGGATCACCAGCCCCACCCCCATGGCGGCCTGAGGAATCCACAACGGGATGGGCAGCACCCCCTGTCCCAAATCGCCGAAATCGTAGGAATCGTAGGTCATGCGCAGCCAGAACCACGCGAAATAGGCGCTGAGCGCCGTGCCGAAGCCGAGACAGACCAGCTCCACGGCGCGCCGGGGGCCACCGCGCAGCCGGTCCACCAGCACGCCGACGCGGATGTGCGCGCCTCGGCGCAGCGCCGGACCCAGCATGAGGAAGAAGGAGGCGGCCATGCAGTAGCCGGCCAGCTCATCGGCTCCCGGCACCATGCGGTTGGCCAGCCGGGCGAAGACCTGGGACACGATCAGCACGGCGATCAGCACCAGGAACACCGCGCCCAGAATCTCGGCGGCGCGGTACAGGAAGGTCAATGCGGTGCGCATGGCGCGACCACCTCCGGATTGGGCGGGCGGGGAGTGTCTTTTTTTGGGGGGTAGGTTTTGCCCCCTCCCTAACCCTCCCCCGCTTCGCAGGGGAGGGGATCAGTCTCCCTCTCCCGCGAAGCGGGGGAGGGCCGGGGTGGGGGCAAACGGCGCCGCTTACTTCCGGAAGGCCGAAATGATCGCTTCGCCATCGGCGCCGGCGGCCTTGGTCCACTCGTCGGTCATCGTCTTGCCGATGGCGGCGAAGCCGTCCTTGATCGCCGGGGACGGGGTCAGCACCTTCATGCCGTTGCCGGACAGCGTCTGGTTCAGCTCCGCCGTCTTCTTCTCCCACTCGGTCCAGCCGGTGGCCTCGGCCTTGGCGGCGGCCTGCTCGACGGCCTTCTTCGTGGCGTCGTCCAAGCCCTTCCAGACCTCGGTGCTGACGAACACCATGTTGCGCGGCAACCAGGCCTGCACGTCGTAATAGACGTTCACGAAGTCCCACGCCTTGGTGTCGACGCCGGTGGCGGCGGAGGTCATCATCGCGGTGACGATGCCGGTGCCGAAGGCCTGCGACACCTCGGCGGCCTCGATCTTGGTCGGCACGGCGCCGGCCAGTTCGGCGATGCGGGTGGTCGCCGGGTTGTAGGCGCGGAACTTCTGCCCCTTCAGGTCGGTGACGGAGCTGATCTCCTGCTTCACATAGAGGCCCTGCGGCGGCCACGGAATCGAGTAGAGGAGCTTCAGGCGCTGACGCTCCAGCTTCTTCTCCAGGAAGAGCTTGGACACCTCGTAGAGCTTCTTCGACGCGGCGAAGTCGGTCGCCAGGAACGGCACGGAATCGAGGCCGTAGAGCGGGTCCTCGTTCGCCCAGGAGCTGATGAGCACCTCGCCGATCTGGGCCTGGCCGGACTGGACGGCGCGCTTGATCTCCGGATGCTTGACCAGCGAGCCGTTGGAATGGACGGTGATCTGGATCTTGCCGTTGGTCGCCGCCTTCACGTCCTCGGCGAACTGGCGCACCGTGATGGTGTGCAGGTTCGTGTCGGGGTAGGGGGTCGGCATGTCCCAGGTCTCGGCGAAGGCTGCGACCGGGGTGGCGCAAAGGCCGATGCCGAAGGCGGCGGCGGCGAGGCGGGTCCGCAGGGTGATCGCGGTCATGGTTAGGAAGCTCCCTGTTCTTGTCTGAAAAGTTGCGCGACCGAAGGGGACACACCCTCCAGCTCGGCGTTCAGCCGGTCGGTGACCAGCATGTGGCCGGGGCTGTGGGCGATGGCGAAGGGCAGGCGGGCGGCGGCGAGCGCCACCTGGGGGGTGACCCCGCAAGCCCAGAAGACGGGGACCTCGCCGGGGGCGATCGGCACGGCGTCGCCGAACTCCGGCCGGGAAAGGTCGCGGATGCCGAGCGCCGCCGGGTCGCCGACGTGCACCGGCGCACCGTGGACGGCGGCGTAACGCCCGGTCACCGCGGCGGCTTGTTCGGCCTGCGCGGGCGTCATCGGACGCATCGACACCACCATGCGCCCGGCGAAGGGCGGGACGGCCACGCAGTCCCGGTCGGTCACGTACATCGGCACGTTGCATCCGCGCTCGATGTGGCGGACCGGCAGGCCGGCGGCGAGCAGCGCCTCCTCGAAGGAAAAGGAGCAGCCGATGGCGAAGGCGACCAGATCGTCGCGCCAGACCGACAGCAGGTCCTCCGGCTCCTCGGACAGCCGGCCGTCGCGGTAGACGCGGTAGCGCGGGAAGTCGGTGCGCAGGTCGAGGTCCGCGCCAAGCTCCGCGAAGCGGTGGTCGCCGGGCTGCGACACGGCGAGCAGCGGGCAGGGCACCGGGTTGGCGCGGCAGAACCGCTCGAAGGCGGGGGCCGCATCGGCGGGAACGATGGCAAGGTTTGCCTGCACATGGCCGGGCGCCAGTCCGGCGGTCGGCCCGCGATGCTCGCCCCGGCGGATCGCCAGCCGGGCCAGCAGGGCGGCGGACGGTGAGCCGGGCGGAAACGGGGTGCTTGGGGTCACGGACTGCATGGCGGGCAAAACCTCGGTGACCAAACTGTTGTGTCCTAAGGGTTCACGCATCCGTCCGATCCGTCAAATTTTCATTTTGGATCGTTTGCGATAAACGGCGTTTATCAGTGGGCGCTCCATGCCGCTGCGCCCGCACGATCTCCAATGCCATATCCGCCACGATGGGCACCAGCGGGTTGTCGCTGTCCACCGGATGGCAGATGGTGAAGTCGAGGTCGGGCAGCGGGTCCTCCGCCGGGATCAGCCGCAGCAGCCCCTCGGCCAGTTCGCGCTCGATCACCGCGGGCGGGATGGCGCTGATGCCGATGCCGTCCAGGGTCATCCGCACGATGCTGGCGAGCGAGCTGTTGCCGTAGAATCGCAGCGGCGGCAGGCCGGGTCGCTTGAACATCTGCTGGATGGCCACCGACGGCTTGGTCTGGCGGGAAAAGGTGATGACCGGATAACGCGCCAGATCGGCGAGCCCGAGCCGCCCGGCGGGCAGGTCCAGCGAGGGGCTGGCCACCCAGGCCATGGGGTAGCTGCTCAATGCCTCGTTGCGCATGTCCGGCTCGGCCACCGGTCCCAGCATGAAGGCGATGTCGAGGTCGTGCGCCAGCAGCCCGTTGCGCAGATGGATGGAGGTGTCGACCTCGATCTCCAGGCTGACCAGCGGGAAGCGATTGTGCAGCCGCTCGATCAGGCGGCTCAACCAGGTGTGGACGATGGTCTCCGCCACCCCCAGCCGGATCAGCCCGCGCAGGGTCGTCGATTCGGCAACCGCGTGGACCAGCTCGGCCTGGAGCGTCAGCATCCGCTCGGCGTGGTCCAGCAGCTCCATGCCCTTCAGCGTCAGCGTCACCCGCCGGGTTCCGCGGTTGAACAGCTGGACGCCCAGTTCCTTTTCCAGTTGGGCGATGCGGGCGGAGATGGCCGGCTGGGTGGTGTTCAGCCGTCCGGCCGCGGCGCGGAAGCCGCCCAAACGGGCAATCCACACGAAGGCTTCCAGGTTCTTCAGGTCCAACATCGCCGAATCGCTCCGCAGCCCATAGCCGCTGTTACAGTCTGTTACCAAATGGCTGTAGGATGGACATTAACCTGCAAAGCCTCTCCTGCGATAATGGGCCGCATTGCCTTATGGCGGGATGGCGCATTCCGGCCGGACCGGGCAGCCCCATCGGGAGTTCGATGTGACGAAACGCATAGCGCTGTTTGCGCTCCTGCTGGCCGCGCTCATGGGCGGCGGCTACTGGTACACGCACCGGGCGGGCGGGGCCGACGCGCAGACGGCGAAGGCCGCCGCCCCGGCGGGACCGCGCGCCCTCCCGGTGGTCATCCGGCCGGTGGAGCAGCGCGCGGTGCCGGAGCGGCTGGGCACCATCGGCTCGGTCCAGCCGCTGGCCGCCATCGCCATCAAGGCGCGCGTCGATTCGGTCGTCGAGACGGTCCATTTCACCGAGGGACAGGAGGTGAAGGCGGGCGACCTGCTGTTCACCCTCGACTCCCGCGCGCTGGAGGCGCAGCTCCGTCAGGCCCAGGCCAATCTGGAGCGCGACCGCGCCAACCTCGACAAGGCGCGCGGCGACGTGAAGCGCTACGAGCAGCTCGTCCGTTCCAACACGGTGGCCCGCCAGCAGTTCGACGCGGCGGTGGCCGCCGCCGACGCGCTGGAGGCCACGGTGAAGGCCGGGCAGGCGGCCATCGAGGCGGCCAAGGTCTCGCTCAGCTTCACCCGCATCACCGCTCCCATGGATGGGCGCACCGGTGCGGTGAACGCCAAGCCCGGCACGATGGTCCGCGCAGCGGACGCCACGCCGCTGGTCACGTTGACCCAGCTCCGTCCGATCACCGTCGCCTTCAACGTGCCGGAGCGCCATCTGCCGACCATCCGCGCGGCGATGGAGACGAGCCGGCTGGCGGTCACCGCCGGCATTCCCGGCGCCGCCGTCCCGCCCGCCGAGGGCGTCCTGAATTTCGTGGACAGCCAAGTCGACCAGCAGACCGGCACCATCCTGGTGAAGGGACAGTTCGACAACGCCGACACGCGGCTGTGGCCCGGCCAGTTCGTCGACGTGGTGCTGACCCTGCGGGTCGAGCCACAGGCGCTGACCCTGCCGGAGGAGGCGGTGCAGACCGGCCAGCAGGGCCGATTCGTCTATGTGGTCAAGCCCGACGACACGGTGGAGATCCGCAACGTCGCCGTGGCGCGCAGCCAGGAGGGCGTCGCCGTCATCGCCGACGGGCTCCAGGCCGGTGAGCGCGTGGTGGTCGACGGCCAGTCCCGCCTCTATCCCGGCGCCAAGGTCGCCGCCGCCAAGAACGGCGGCAAGGAGGGCGCCAACGGCAAGGCTCCGCTTACCGGAGGCGCGTCATGAACCTCTCGGAGCTGTGCATCCGCCGTCCGGTGATGACCATCCTGCTGACGGCGGCGCTGGTTCTAGGGGGGCTCGCCGCTTACCGCCAGTTGCCCGTCGCGGCGCTGCCGCGGGTGGATTTTCCGGTCATCAACGTCTCCGCCACGCTGCCCGGCGCCAGCCCGGAAACCATGGCGGCCTCCGTCGCCAGCCCGCTGGAACGTGAATTCTCAACCATCGCCGGTATCGACACGATCACCTCGACGTCGAGCCTCGGCAACACCTCGATCACCATCCAGTTCGTTCTGGAGCGCGACATCGACGCCGCCGCCCAGGACGTGCAGGCGGCCATCGCCCGCACCCAGCGCCGCCTGCCAGCGGAGATGACCACCGCGCCCAGCTACCGCAAGGTGAACCCGGCCGACCAGCCGGTGCTGATGCTGGCGCTCTCGTCGCCGACGCTGACCCTGTCGGCGCTCAACGATTTCGCCGAGACCGCGGTCCAGCCCAAGGTCGCCACCCTGCCGGGCGTCGCCCAGGTGCAGATCTACGGCGCGCAGAAATACGCCGTGCGCGTCCAGGTCGACCCCAACGCGCTGGCCGTGCGCGGCATCGGCATCGACGAGCTTCAGCGGTCGCTGGCCGCCGCCAACGCCAACACCCCGGTCGGCACGCTGTCCGGCGCCAAGCAGCAGCTCGTGCTGGCCGCCAACCCGCAGCTTCCCGACGCCGAGGCATTCCGCGGCCTGATCGTCACCTACCGCAACGGCGCCCCGGTCCGGCTGGGCGACGTGGCGACCGTGCTGGACGGCGTCGAAAATGCCCGCACGGCGAGCTGGCACAACGGCACCCGCGCCATCGTCATGGCCGTGCAGCGCCAGCCCGACGCCAACACCGTGGATGTGGTGGACCGGGTGCGCAACCTGCTGCCCAGCTTCCGCGCGCAGCTTCCCCCCAGCGCCAAGGTCGAGGTGGTGAACGACCGTTCCACCTCGATCCGCGAGGCGGTGGAGGACGTGCAGTTCACGCTGGGCCTGATCATTGCGCTCGTCGTGCTGGTCATCTTCCTGTTCCTGCGCCGCCTGACGGCCACCATGATCCCGGCCCTCACCGTTCCGGTGTCGCTGATCGCGACGGCGGGCGGAATGCATCTGATGGGCTTCTCCATCGACAACATCTCGCTGATGGCGCTGACGCTGGCGGTCGGCCTCGTCGTCGACGACGCCATCGTGATGATGGAGAACATCGTCCGCTACGTCGAAGAAGGGATGCCGCCCTTCGAGGCCGCCATCAAAGGCTCGCGGGAGATCGGCTTCACCATCATCTCCATCACCGTGTCGCTGGTGGCCGTCTTCATCCCGATCCTGCTGATGGGCGGCGTCGTCGGGCGGGTCTTCCACTCCTTCGCGCTCGTGGTGACCATGTCCATCAGCGCGTCGGCCTTCGTGGCCCTGACGCTGACGCCGATGATGTGCGCGCGCCTGCTGACCCACGAGACTCATAAGCCCAAGGAGGGATGGTTCGGGCGTATCCTGGAGGGCGGGTTCAGCGCCATGCACCGCGGCTACGCATCCACCTTGCGGCTGGCGCTGAAGCACCGTCCGGTGATGGGGCTGGTGATGATCGCCACGGTGGTCGGTTCCGTCCTGCTGTTCCAGGCAATTCCCAAGGGCTTTTTCCCGACGGAGGACATCGGGCAGATCACCGTCTCGACGGAGGCCGCTCCCGACATCTCCTTCCCGGCTATGGCCGAACGGCAGCAGGAGGCGGCACGGATTGTCGCGGCGCACCCGGCGGTGGCGGACATGACGTCGGCGGTCGCCATCGGCGGCAATTCGGTCAACACGGGCCGCATGTTCGTCGTGTTGAAGCCCCGCAGCGAGCGGCCGCCGGCGGGCGAGGTGATCCAGCAGTTGCGCCGCCAGCTTTCCGGCATACCGGGCTTCGCGGTCTACATGCAGCCGGTCCAGAATCTGCGCATCGGAGGGCGGTCCTCCAAGAGCCAGTACCAGTACACCATCCAGGGCTTGAACCCGGAGGAGTTGTACGTCTGGTCCGGGCGGCTGGAGCGCGCCCTGAACGACATTTCCATTCTTCAGGACGTGACCAGCGACCTTCAGCTCAACAGCCCGCAGGCCTATGTCCATGTGGACCGGGAAAAGGCCGCGACGCTGGGCATCGGTGTCGATCAGGTGCGTTCGACGCTGTACAGCGCCTTCGGCCAGCGGCAGGTCTCCACCATCTACACACCCACCAACGACTATCAGGTGCTGATCGAGCTGGCGCCCAAGTACCAGCAGGACGACAACGCCCTGTCGCGCATCTACGTGCGCTCCGGTTCCGGAAAGCTGGTGCCGCTGGACGCCTTTGCCAGCGTGCAGCGCACCGCCGGGCCGCTGACGGTCAACCATCAGGGCCAATTGCCCGCCGTCACCGTGTCGTTCAACGTGGCGCCGGGCCATTCGCTCGGCGAGGCGGTGGACATGATCCGGCAGGCGGAGGTGGAGATGGCCCTGCCGCCGGGCATCACCACCGGATTCGCCGGCACCGCCCAGGTGTTCGAGGACGCGCAGAAGAGCCAGGGGCTGTTGCTGCTGGCCGCGGTGCTGGTGATCTACATCGTGCTCGGCGTGCTGTACGAGAGCTTCATCCACCCGCTGACCATCCTGTCCGGTCTGCCCTCGGCGGCCATTGGCGCGTTGGCGACGCTGATGGTGTTCGGGCAGGAACTAAGCGTCATCGCGATCATCGGCATCCTGATGCTGATCGGCATCGTGAAGAAGAACGCGATCATGATGATCGACTTCGCCATCGACGCGCAGCGCAACCAGGGCATGTCCCCGCGCGAGGCGATCGAGCAGGCCTGCCTGCTGCGCTTCCGCCCGATCATGATGACGACGGTGACGGCGATCGTGGGCACGCTGCCCATCGCCGTCGCCCATGGCGCCGCCGCGGAGCTTCGCCAACCGCTGGGCCTCGCCGTGGTCGGCGGCCTGTGCGTGTCGCAGATCCTAACGCTCTACATCACGCCGGTGCTGTATCTCTACATGGAGGATGCCGGCAACGCCGTCTCCCGCCTGTGGAAGCGCCGTCACGGCGCCGCCCCGGAGGCGCCGCACCCGGTGCCGGGTGCGGAATAAGGGAACGCCGCCCGACACCATGGAACGAATCCCCTCTCCCCTCCGGGGAGAGGGTTAGGGTGAGGGGGTTGCACGTGGCGATGCGTCCGGCAAAAGCGCAACCCCCTCACCGGCCCTCCGGGCCACCCTCTCCCCAGAGGGGAGAGGGCTAAACAGCGCCGGCCAACCGTTTTACCAGCTCGCGGCTGTGGCTGGGCAGCGCGTCCAGCCGGCGGACGCAGACGACCAGCGAGCGGACCGCCCAGGGGTCGGTCAGGCGCACCGCGCGGATCTTGGTGAAGCGGCGGCAGCGCTTCGCCGAAGCTTCCGGGACGATGCCGAGCCCCACCCCCTGTTCGACCATCCGGCATATCCCGTCGAAGCCGCGCACCCGCACGCGCAGCTTCAGCGGGTGCCCGGAGCGGATGGCGTGCTCGTTGATGTGCCGCTGAAGGGCGTTGCGCGTCGCCAGCCCGACGAAATCCTCTTCCAGAACCTCGTTTAGGGCGACGCTGCGGCGGTTGGCCAGCGGGTGGCCGTGCGGCGTGACCAGCACCATGCGGTCGGTGCGGAAGGGAAACACCTCCAGACCCGACAGGTCGGCGTGATCGGACACCACCCCAGCGTCGGCCAGACCCTCCGCCACCGCCCGCACAATCTCGTGGCTGGGCCGTTCCTCCAGATCGATGTCGATGTTGGGGTGGGCGGCGAGGAAGGGCGCCAGAGCCTCGGGCAGGAATTCGGCCAGGGCGGCGGTGTTTGACAGCAGCCGGACATGCCCTTTCAGCCCCTTGGCGTAATCGCCCAGCTCGCCGCGCATGCGCTCGACCTGCTGAAGGAGGAGGCGGGCGTGATGGACCAGCGCCTCACCCGCCGGAGTTGGGTGGACGCCGCGCCGCCCGCGCTCCAGCAGCGGCACGCCGAGCGTCTCCTCCATCCCGCGGATGCGCGCGCTCGCCGAGGCGAGGGCGAGGTGCGTCCGCTCCGCACCGTGGGTGATGCTCTCCGCCTCCGCCACGTTCAGGAACAGCCGCAGGTCGGTCAGGTCGAAGCGCATGGGACGGGTCTCCGGTGGGGTGCCAGCCTTCGTCTGAACCGAAGGCTGGCTGCGTGACATCCACATTGCCGGAAGCCGAGGCTAGGCTTCAAGTGGTGGGCATGACCGACCTTCCCCTCCTCATTGTCGCCGCCATGGCCTTGACCTTCCTGCTGGCCGGGTTCGTCAAGGGCATGATCGGCCTGGGCCTGCCGACCGTTGCCATGGGTCTGCTCGGCCTCGTCATGCCGCCCGCCGAGGCGGCGATGATCCTGATCGTGCCTTCGCTGGTGACGAATCTCTGGCAACTGGCCTTCGGCCCCGGCCTCGGTGCCACCATCGAGCGATTCTGGCCGATGATGCTGGGGATCACGCTGGGCACCTGGGCAGGGGCGGGGCTGCTGGCCGGCGCCTCGTCGGGGCAGGCCGCGGCGGCGCTGGGCGGGGCCTTGGCGCTCTACGCGGTGGCCGGGCTGGTGAAGCTGCCGCTGCGGGTGCCGCCCGCGGCGGAATCCTGGCTGTCGCCGCTGGTCGGCGTGGCGACCGGGGTGGTGACGGCGGCGACCGGGGTCTTCGTCATTCCCGCCGTGCCCTACCTCCAGGCGCTGGATCTGGAGCGCGACCGGCTGATCCAGGCGCTCGGCCTGTCCTTCACGGTGTCCACGCTGGCTCTGGCCGCCGGGCTGGCGCAGCATGGGCTATTCGACGGCACGCTGGCCTGGGGATCACTGGCGTCCCTGCTGCCGGCCCTGGCCGGGATGGCGCTCGGCCAGAGCCTCCGCCGGCGGGTGCGGGCGGAGGTGTTCCGGCGCTGTTTCTTCCTCGGCCTGCTGGCGCTCGGGCTGTTCCTGATGCTGGAGCATCTGAGGTAAAGAGCTACTCCGCAGCCGTGCCCTGTGTTGCCGTGCCGTGCGCCACGGCGTCCGGGTCCTTGTGGGCGAACCAGCGCTTGAAGCGCCGGGACAGCGCGTCGAGGTAGGTGAGGATCACGGGCACTACCAGAAGGGTGAGCAGGGTGGAGCTGATGAGGCCGCCGATCACCGCGTGGGCCATGGGTGCGCGCTGCTGCGCGCCCTCGCCGATGCCGAGCGCCAGCGGGATCATGCCGAAGATCATCGCCATGGTGGTCATGACGATGGGGCGCAGGCGGATGATGCCGGCCTCCACCACCGCGTCGCGCAGGTCCACCCCGCGGGCGCGGGCCTGGTTGGCGAAGTCGACCAGCAGGATCGCGTTCTTGGTCACCAGACCCATCAGCATGATGAATCCGATGGCGCTGAAGATGTTCAGGGTGGAGCCGGCGACCAGAAGCCCGAGGAACACCCCGACCAGCGACAGCGGCAGCGACATCATGATGGCGATGGGCTGGAGGAAGCTGCCGAACTGCGAGGCCAGGATCAGGTAGATCAGGATCACCGCCAGCAGCAGCGCCTGGGTGGCGTAGGCCGACGTCTCGGCGATGTCCTTGGTCGAGCCGCCGAAGACGATGCGGTAGCCGGGCGGCAGCTTGATCTCCGCGATGGCCGCCTGAAGCTCCTTGCCGGCGTCGCCGGCCGGGCGGCCCTGGACGTTGGCCTGGACGTTCACCTCGCGCGACAGGTCGCGGCGGTTGATCTGCGAGGCGCCGAGAGTCGTCTCGACCCGGCTGACCTGCGACAGCGGCACCATGCGCGGCGCCCCCTCGGCGTCGTTGGAGCCGGTCAGGTAGATGCGGTCGAGGTCGGCGCGGCCCACCCGGTCGCTTTCCGGCAGGCGGACCAGCACATCGTAGGTCTCGCCGTCCGGCGCCTTCCAGGTCGACACCTTGTCGCCGGCGAAGAGGGGCCGCAGCGTGTTCGCCACCTGCGCCGTGCCGACGCCGAGGTCGCTCGCCAGATCGCGCTCCAGCCGCACCGACAGGGTCGGCTTGGCGGCCTTCAGGCTGACGTCCACGTCCACGAAGCCGCGGATGCCAGCCATGGCGGCGGTCACCTGCTTGCCGATGCGGTCCAGCTCCGCGATGTCGCGGCCCTGGACGGACACCTGGATCTGCTTCTGCACACCGCCGACGCCGGGAATGCCGATGCCGATCTGGACGCCGGGGATCGCCGACAGCCGTTCGCGCAGCGGCGGGGCCAGCGTGTTGGGCGTGCGCGTCCGCTGGTCGATCGGCTTCAGCCGGACATAGACGCTGCCCCGGTTCTTGCCGACCGACGCGCCCGTGTTCACCGTAGAATAGGTGTACGCGACCTCTGGAAACTCGCGGATCGCCGCCTCCACCTGCCGCAGCTTGGCCGCTGTGTAGTCGAGCGACGAGCCGACCGGCGTTTCCACGTCGACGATGGATTCCCCGAGGTCGGCGGCGGGCACGAACTCCACGCCGATGCGCGGCACCAGGAAGAAGCTGCCGACGAAGATCCCCAGCGCCATCAGCAGGACCAGCCAGCGCCAGCGCAGCGCCCAGCGCAGTGTCCGGCCATAGACCCGAGCCAATGTGTCGAAAGCGCCCTGGAAGCCCGCCGCGAAGCGCCCGAAGACGCCGCGCCCGTGCCGCCCGTGGGCCGCCGGGTCGTACCACAGGCTGGACAGCATGGGGTCCAGGGTGAAGGACACGAACAGCGAGATCAGCACCGCCGCCGACACGGTGATGCCGAATTGCAGGAAGAAGCGCCCGATGATGCCGCCCATGAAGGCCACGGGCAGGAACACCGCCACAATGGTCAGCGTGGTCGCCAGGACCGCCAGACCGATCTCCTTGGTGCCGTCCAGCGCCGCCTGCCGGTGCCCCTGGCCCTTGCCGAGGTGGCGCATGATGTTCTCGCGCACCACGATGGCGTCGTCGATCAGAATGCCGATGGCCAGCGACAGCGCCATCAGCGTCATCGTGTTCAGGGTGAAACCGAAGGCCGCCAGCACGCCGAAGGTGCCCATCACCGCCACCGGCAGGGTCAGCGCGGTGATCACCGTGCTGCGCCAGGACCCCAGGAAGATCATCACGATGGCGATGGTCAGCACGCCGCCCTCGACCAGCGTGCGCTGCACGTTGCTCAGCGAGTTGGTGATGCCGCGCGAGGTGTCGCGCACCACCTCCAGGGCGACGTCGGAGGGCAGGGAGCCGTCGCGGCGCAGCTCGTCCAGCGCCTTGTAGAGGCCGCGAGCCACCTCCACCGTGTTGGAGCCCTGGATCTTCACCACGTCGACGGCCAGCGCCGGCTGCCCGTTGAACAGGGCGACGGAGTCCTGCTCCTCCTGGCCGTCCAGCACCTCGGCGACCTGGCGCAGCCGCACCGGCTCACCGCCGCGCCGCGTGACGATGATGTCGAGAAGCTCCCGCGGGTTGATGACGCGGCCATCGACCTGGACGACGCGCTCCGCCCCGTTGCCCGAGACGGTGCCGGCGGGAATGTCCTGGTTCTCGTCGCGGATCGCCTTGAGGACCTGATCGACCCCGACGCCCAGCGCTTCCAGCCGTTCGGGGCGCAGCCGCACCTGGACCTGCCGCTTGACCCCGCCGGCGATGGTCGCCCGGCCGACGCCGCGCACGTTCTGCAGGCGCTTCAGGACGATCTGGTCGGCCATGGTGGTCAGGTCGCGCAAGGACCGGATGTCCGACTTCACCGCCAGGGACAGGATGGGCTGGTCGTCCGGGTTGAAGCGGGTGATCTGCGGGTCCTTCACCTCGTCCCGGAACTTGGGGCGCAGGGCCGACACCTTCTCGCGCACGTCCTGCAACGCCTGGGTCGAGGCGGTCTTCAGGTCGAACTCGGCGATCACCACCGACTGGCTCTCGTAGGAGCGGGAGGTCAGCGTCTTGATGCCGGCGATGGTGTTGACCGCGTCCTCGACGGGACGGGTGACGTCGGTCTCGACCGATTCCGGGCTGGCGCCGGGATATTCGGTGGAGATGACGACCAGGGGGAAGTCCACGTCGGGAAACTGGTCGACGCCCAGCCGGTTGTAGGAGAACAGGCCCAGCACCATCAGCGCCACCATCATCATGGTGGCGAAGACGGGGTTGTCGACACTGATGCGGGTGATCGGCATGGTGCGGCGCGTTCCCTTATGAACCCATGACCGTGACGGCCCGCCCGGCGGTCAGGCCGGGCAGGGGGGCGGTCACCGCCAGGTCGCCGTCGGCCAGCCCGCGCACCTGCACGAGATCGCCGCGCGACCAGGCGCCCAGCACCTCGACCTTGCGGCGCTCCACCCGGCCTCCGGAGACGACGAGCACGAAGGTGCCGTCCTGGTCGTGGCGGACGGCCGCCGGGGGCAGGGCGAAGGCGCCCTCCACCTCGTCGACCATCGCGTCGCCCGCGGCGAACATGCCGCCGCGCAGGGCCCCGTCGGCGTTGTCGAGGACGATGTAGACGGGGATGGCGCGGGTGCCGGCGCGGGCCATCGGGTTGATGCGGGCGATCTGGCCGACGAAGTCGCGTTCGCCGAAGCCCTCGACGCGCAGCCGCACGGTCTGTCCGGGCTTCAGCCGGGCCACGTCGTCGGCGGGCACCGCCGCCTCGACCTCGACGCGGCTGAGGTCGACGACGGAGAACATCTTGGCGTTGACCGCCAGCGTCTCGCCGGGGTTGACCGCCCGCTCGGCCACCATTCCGTCGATCGGGCTCGCCACCACCGCGTCGCGCAGCGCCTTGCGGGCGAGGTCCACCTGGGCCTCCAGCGCCGCGACGGCAGCCTGCTGGAAGCGGAAGGTGCTCTGCGCCTGATCCATGTTGGTTTCCGACACGATGTCCTTCTGGCGCAGAGCCAGATTCTTGGCGCGGGTCTTGTCCGCCAGGACGAGCTGCGCCTTGGCGCCTTCCAGGTTGCTCAGCTTCTCGTCCAGCTTGGCCTGAAGCTCCACCGTGTCGAAGCGGGCCAGCACCTCGCCCTTCCGGACGGCCTGCCCCTCGCGCAGCGGCACCTCGACCAGCCGGGCGGCGACCTCCGACTTGACCATGGACTGCTCCATCGGCTTCACGGAGCCGCTGAGCCGCACCAGCTCGGTCAGGCGGCGCGGGGCCATGCGGGTCAGTTCGACGGGCGACAACTCCACCGCCCGCTCTGCCGGGGGCAGGTTGGCCGCGGCGGGGGAGACCGCGTCGTGGCTGCTCGTGGTCCTCCAGGCGACGCCGCCCGCGGCCAGAGCCCCGACGATCAGCAGGGGCAGCAGCAGGCGGCGCCGCGGCTTGGCGGCGGGACCATCGGAACGGGCGGCGTCGATCATGGGGTGCGGTCCTTGGGTTCGGCTCTCAGCCCGGCGAGGACGAGGTCGAGATAGGCGTCGAGGTAGGATTCGGCGGAGGCCGCGGCGGGATCCGGCTCGAAGGGCCGCAGCGAATGGTTCCACAGCGAGAGCATGCTGAGCGGGGCGGCGATGACGCGGGCCATCTGCTCGACATCGACGGGCCGGAACTCCCCGCGCTCGATGCCGCGGCGCAGGATGCGCGTGAAGAAGCGCCGCCCGCGCAGGACGACCTCCTCCATGTAGAAGCGGGCGAGGTCGGGGAAGTTCTGCGCCTCGGCGATGACCAGCTTCGACAGACCGGCGTTGGGGCTCTGCTCCATCTCCCAGAAGCCGCGGGCGAGGCCGCGCAGGAACTCCTCGCTGCTGCCGGTGAAGCTGTCCAGCAGGTCTTCGCCCATCTGGAACTGCGGCAGGATGGACTGCCGGACGACGGCTTTGAACAGCCCTTCCTTGTTCTCGAAATAGAGGTAGGGCAGCCCGACGCTGACGCCGGCCCTGCGGGCGACATGCTCCAGCTTGGTTGCGGCAAATCCGCGCGAGATGAACAGGTCGCGCGCCGCCTCGATCACCTCGGCGGGGCGGGCCTCCTTGCGCCGGGACCGGCGGGAGGGGGGAAGGGGAGAGCTGTCGGGCATCGGCATGCGGCTATAAATGAATGTTCATTCAATATGGACTGACCTTTGTAAAGTCAAGTGGTTGAGGGGGCTGCGGTGATCGGCCCTGCAAGTTTAGGGCGTGACAGGAATCGGTCTCTCGCCTGCCTTGGCAAAGATCGCAACAGTGTCGGCCGGGACAGAAAAAGGGCGAAAACGGATGAACAGCATTTACCTGAAAACCATTCCAAAGGGGCTATGAAAAAGGGAAAGACCGTGGAATCAGGACATTACACCCGCCTTGTTGCTTGACAGCAGGCACCATTACATCGCAAAGAGAGGGTAACGCTTTCGATCTTTGTGCAATCAGCACGGACCCCTCCTCGTGGCTTATCGTGACTTCACCGCGGCTCGCACCGCCGGTGCCGCCCTGATTCTCGCCCTCGGCTTGGCGGGTTGCGCCTCGAACGCTCCGGAAACGGCGGAGCTTGCCGTCAAGGCCCCGGAGGTGGCCGTCGTCCCGATTGATCCGAACGATCCGCTCGGCCGCTGGGTCCCCCACATGCGTGAGGCGTCGGAGCGGTTCGACGTGCCGGAGAAGTGGATCAGGGCCGTGATGATGCGCGAGAGCGGCGGGCGTTCCGTCGTGAACGGCCGCACCATCACCAGCCACGCCGGCGCCATCGGGCTGATGCAGGTGATGCCCGGCACCTACGATATGATGCGCACGCAATACGGGCTGGGCTCCGATCCGTCGGACCCGCGCGACAACATCCTGGCCGGCACCGCCTATCTGCGGGAGATGTACGACCTGTTCGGCGCGCCGGGCTTCGTCGCCGCCTACAATTGCGGCCCGGCCTGCTACGCCTCGCACCTCGCGGGCAAGCAGAGGCTGCCGCGCGAAACCCGGATGTACATCGCAGCCTTGACGCCAAATCTCCGCGGCGCGGCGCCGCGCGAGCCGTCGCAGGCGGCGGGCGCTAGTGCGATCGAGGTCGCCATCGTTCCGGCGAGCGCCCCCACGCCGCCGCCCGTGGCGGTGGCCGCCAAGCCCGCCGTCAAGCCGGCGGCTCCGGAGCCGGTGGCCGTCGCCGCGGTGGTTCCGGAACCGGTGGCGCCGGTGCCGCAGACCCCGGCCGCTCTCGCGCCGATCGCCGTGGCCGCCCTGGAACCCCGCCCGGCTCCGCTGGTGGTGGAGCCGAGTGGCCGTGGCGAAGCCCGTCCGCCCGCGGAATTCGTCGCCGCCACCGACCGGGATGCGCCGACCGCGGCCCGCTCCGGACGGACACCGTCGCGGACGGTGGAAACCCTGGTCGCCGAGGCGATGCTGCCGCCCCACGCGGTCGGCAAGGGGGAACGGGTGGTCATCCGCTTCGTGTCCCAGCGCAGCGGCGGCTGCGGCAGCCTGGAGGGCCGGGACCGCGTCTGCGTCGCTCTGGCCGGAGGGGAAGGCGCCGGCCTGTAACGGCCTCGTCCGCTTCCGTCTCACAGCATCGGCAACAACCAGAGGCGGCGCCCACCGGACGGTCGGGCGCCGTCTTCGGTTTTCCACAATAGCCTCACCCCCACATCCCCGAGCATATAGGTACTCAAACAATAAAGCCCCGGAGGAGCCGCCCAGTGCCGCCCATCCGGAAGAACGAAGAGTTCGGGGGAACGCTGCGGATGAGGTGTGGAGATGGTATCCGGTGCAGGTGAACGGGCAAAACGCTCGACCTTTCAAGTCGTTGTGGTGGATTGCCTGATTGCGGGCGTCGTGGTGGCCGCTTTGGCGGTGTTCGGCGGCATGACCGCCATGGAGGCGACGCGCATCGCCGACGGCAACGCCGAACTGGCGCAGCGGGTGGCCGAAAACCAGAGGATCGCGCTGGAGGCCGAGCGGCTCGCCAAGCTGGGCGAGGCGGTGATCGTCAGCGGCGACGAGGCGACGCGCGGCGACGCGCTGACCAGCCTGGACGCCCACGCCGCGCGGATGTCGGCCAACGCCGCGCCGGAGATCGCGCAGACCGTCGTCAAGGCGGTCGCGGCGAGCCGGGAGGCCGCGGCCATCGGTGCCAAGGTCGAGGCGCTGGACAAGAAGTTCGGTTTCAACATCAGCCGCGCGGAAAGCCTGTCGGGCGACATCGCCCGCGGCCTGTCGGCGGCGATGCGCGCGACCACGCAGCCGGCGGATGAGCAGGCGCTCGCCACGCTCTTCTCGACGATCCGCGACGCCAAGTTCCTGCTGACCCGCCTGCCGTCCCAGCTCTACCCGCCGGCCGTCGGCAACGACCTGCGCCAGTTCCGCGAGCACATGGCCAAGGCCATGGAGCTGCGCCGGCATCTGCCATCCGCCGACGAGTTCGAGAGTGTCGCCGACGACATCGCGTCCTTCGCCGCACTCGACGAGGCCTTCACGCAGCGCACCGAAACGTTGCGCCTGACCACCGACGCCCACGCCCACAACCAGGAGGTCCGGACGCTGGTCGACGGGCTGGTACAGGGGATGAACGCCGCCTCGGACGCGGTGACCGCGCGCAGTCAGGAGGGAGCGGCGGCGCTGACCGCGGTGCTCGACCGGCTGACGCTGATCGCGCTGGGTGCCTTCGTGCTGATCGGGCTGATCGGTGGCCTGAACATGCTGCTGGGGTACCGTTTCATCATGCAGCCGGTGCGCGACGCCAGCCGGGCGCTCCAGGCGCTGACCCGCGGCGAGGGCGCGGTGCCCCTGCGCCCCTCGCCCCTGCGCGAGATCGCCGACATCCACGGCGCGGTCGAGGCGTTCCGCGAGGCGCTGGACGCCCGCCAGCGGGCGGAGGAGACGCGCCGCGACCAGGAGCGCCGCGCCGAGGAGGAACGCCGCGCCCTGATGGCGAAACTGGCGGACGGGCTGGAGCGCACCGTCCAGGCGGTGGCCGGCTCCCTGTCCGTGGCGGCGGAGGAGGTCACCGGCTCCGCCCGCGCGGTGGCCGGCATGGCGTCGGACACCGCGCAGCGCACCCGCGCCGCCGCGGACGCCGCCGGCACGGCGACCAGCAACGTCGGCGCCGTGGCCTCGGCCAGCGAGCAGCTCTCCGCCTCCATCGACGGGATCGGGCGGCAGATCGCCCAGTCGCGCAGCGTGGCGGAGGACGCCGTCGCCGAATCCCGGCGCGCCGATGGCCTGACCAAGGGCCTGTCGGATTCCGCCCAGAAGATCGGCGAGGTGGTCGCCATCATCACCGCCATCGCCCAGCAGACCAACCTGCTGGCGCTCAACGCCAGCATCGAGGCGGCGCGGGCCGGCGACGCCGGCAAGGGCTTTGCCGTCGTCGCCACCGAGGTGAAGGCGCTCGCCTCCCAGACCGCCTCCTCGACGGAGGAGATCGCCACGCTGGTCCATGGCATCCAGCAATCGACCATGGGGGTGGTGGACGCCATCGCCCGCATCGGCTCCACCATTGGCGTCATCGGCGAGAGCGTGAGCGGCATCGCCGCGGCGGTCGAGCAGCAGCGCCAGGCCACCTCGGAGATCACCCACAACGTGCGCATCGTGGAGTGCATGAACACCGACGTGTCGTCCAACATCGGCGACGTCAGCCGGGTGGCGGTGGACACCGGGCGCTCCGCCGACGCCATGATGGGGGCGGCCGACCGCCTGTCGGAGCTGGCCGGCACCCTGAACGGCGCGGTGGACGATTTCCTGCGGCAGGTGCGGGCGTAAGCGCCGGTTCCCTGTTTTGTCCGTGTGCGCGGGGCGGGTGGCGTGCTAACAGGCGGAACGAGACCACGCCTGCCCCTCCGGACCCATGGAACTTCCCCCCTCGCTCCGCCACGCGGTGGACCGCGCGCTCGACGGCATCGCCCTGTCCGACCTGAAGCGCGCGGCGGACCGCCTCTCCCAACGCTACCGGGCGGAGGTGCGGGACGGGCGTTTCCACCTGTCGGACGATCTGGCGGCGCGGGCCTATCTCGCCACCCGCCTGCCGGCCACCTTCGCCGCCGTCCGCTCCAGCATGGAGGCGGTGGCCGAGGCGCTTCCCGACTTCGCGCCGGTCACCGCCCTGGACGTCGGGGCCGGGCCGGGAACAGCGCTTTGGGCGGCATCCGACTGCTGGGCCAGCCTGGACGATGCCCTGCTGATCGAGGGCAGCCCTGCCATCCGCGCGGTCGGCGAGACGCTGTCGCAAGCGGCGCCGGCGGCGCGAATCGCATGGCGGGCCGGCGACGCCACGGGTGACCTGCCTGGACTGGAACCGCGCGATCTGGTGACGCTGGCCTATGTGCTGGACGAACTGGCGGAGCCGGCGCGCGACCGGCTGGTCGACCGGTTGTGGTCGCTCACCGCCGGGACGCTGCTGATCGTGGAGCCCGGCACGCCGGCCGGCTGGGCGCGGATCATCCGGGCGCGGGAGCGGCTGGTCGCCGCCGGTGCCCATTTGGTGGCGCCCTGCGTGCATAGCGCTGCCTGTCCGCTGGCGGCACCGGACTGGTGCCATTTCTCCCGCCGGGTCGCCCGTTCCCGCCTGCATCGCATGGCCAAGGGGGCGGAGGTGCCATGGGAAGACGAGAAGTTCGTCTACATCGCCGCCTCCCGCCAGCCCGGTACCCGCCCCGAGGCCCGCATCATCGCACCGCCCTGGAGCGCCGGAAACGGACGCATCGGCTTCAAGCTCTGCGGCCGGGACGGCACCCGGACGGAGCGGATTCTCGGCAAGCGCGACGGCGCCGCCTTCAAGGCCGCGCGCCGGCTGGACTGGGGCGACGGCCTGTCCGCCCCGGACCAGCCGGAGTCCTAGACCCTACGCCACGCGCCGCCGCCGGCTCTCGCTGGCGCGGGACCGGCGTTCGCGCTCCAGCCGGCCGCGCAGGAAGGCCAGCACGGCGGCCTCCTCGGCCTCCAGTTCGGGAAGCTCCTCGCGCAGTTCGGTCTCGACCTCACGGGTCAGGGAGTCCAGCAGGTTGCCCTCCAGATAGGCGTCCAGAATCTCGGGATGGACGTAGCTCTTGCGGCAGACGCTGGCGGTGTTGCCGAGGCGGGCGGCCACCTGCTCGATGGCGTGGGTGACGTTGCGCTTGGCCTTGGCGGCGCTGTCGAAACTCTCGAACTCACGCAGCGCCATGGCGGCCAGAACGGTGCCGGCCCAGGTGCGGAAGTCCTTGGCGGTAAAGTCCTGGCCCGTGGCGGCGCGCAGATACTCGTTCACGTCGCCGGAACTCACCGCGTGGCGCTGCCCGTCGCGGTCGACATACTGGAACAACTCGTCCCCCGGCACGTCGCGGCAGGCGCGGACGACGCGGGCGAGGCGGCGGTCCTTCAGCGCGACGTTCCATTCCTTTCCGGATTTGCCCTTGAAGGTGAAACGGATTTCGGTCCCCTCGATGTCGGCGTGGTCGTCGCGCAGGGTGGTCAGGCCGTAGCTGCTGTTCTCCCGCGCGTAGCTTTCGTTGCCGACGCGGATCAGCGTGGTCTCCAGCAGCCGCACCACGGCGGCCAGCACCTTCTCGCGCGGCAGGCCACGGCGGGCGAGGTCGCCGTCCACCTGACGGCGGATGGCCGGCAGGGCGCGGCAGAAGTCGAGCATCCGCCCGAACTTCGTGCCCTCGCGCATCTCGGTCCAGCGCGGGTGGTAGCGGTACTGCTTGCGCCCGCGCGTGTCACGCCCCGTGGCCTGGAGATGGCCGTCCGGGTCCGGGCAGATCCAGACACCGCGGTAGGCCGGGGGAATCGCTAGCTTGCGGATGCGCTCCAGCGTGTCCTCCTCGGTCACCCGCGTGCCGTCGGGCCAGCGGTAGGAGAAGCCCTTGCCGGCGCGGCGCCGCCGGATGCCCGGCTCGTCGTCGCAGACGTAGCTCAGGCCGGCGCAGGCCGCGGCCTCCTCCGCGTCGGTGCGGGGATCGATGACCGTCACTCCGTCCATGCTGGAATCCCCATCGGTTGCCAGCCCTTCGGCTGCCAGCGGGAAACATCCGTGCCGGCTTTTGGTTGCATGGTTGCGGCGCGCACGCCGTTCGGCGACCATGGCCCCGGCCAAGCGACCCGCCGGCACCGAAGGGAAGAGGACGATGGACGAGATCAAGCTGACCGCCGCCCTGCCGAATCTGGACATCCAGATCCTGCACCGGGACGACCCGGAGCGTGGGTCCGAGACGATCGCCGTGCAGATCACCGCCACGCCCTCCTTCGACGCGCTGCGCGGGATGATGGGACCGGCGCTGCTGGCCTCGGCCAACCCGCTGCTCAACCCGGCCCTCGCCAATGCCAACCCGATGCTGGCCCTGTGGATGGCACCGATGCGGCTGTGGAGCGACGCGGTGCGGCAGGCCTGGGCGCCCTGGCTGCGCCTGACGCCATCGCCGGACGCTCGGAAGCCGTGACCAAAACCGGCTCGGTAACCGATCGTTAGGGCTATGGGGGGACCCTTTCCACAAGTCTGTTGTGGAGGGTCCTTATGTCCCAGGCGTCTTCGTGGCTGCGCGGTTCCGCGCTGTACCAGATCTATCCCCTCAGCTTTCTTGATGGAAACGGCGACGGCTGGGGTGATCTGGACGGCGTGCTGGACGGCCTCGGCCATGTGGCGTCGCTCGGCGTGCAGGGGGTGTGGATCAGCCCCTTCTACCCGTCGCCGCAGAAGGACTTCGGCTACGACATCACCGACCACCGGGCGGTCGACCCGCGCATGGGCCGGCTGGAGACGGTGGACCGCATCATCGAGGCGGCGCACGGCCACGGGCTGAAGGTGATCCTTGATCTGGTCTGCGGCCACACGTCGGACGCGCACCCCTGGTTCGGCGCCAGCCGCCGGTCGCGCGACGGAGAGTTCGCCGACTGGTACGTCTGGGCCGACCCGCGCCCTGATGGGACGCCGCCCAACAACTGGCTGTCGGTGTTCGGCGGTCCAGCCTGGACGTGGGAGCCGCGGCGGCGCCAGTATTATCTGCACCATTTCCTGTCCAGCCAGCCCGCCCTGAACCTGCACGACGAGGCGGTGCTCCAGGCGCTCGACGACACGGCGGCCTTCTGGCTGGAGCGTGGGGTGGACGGCTTCCGCATCGACGCGGTGGACTTCTTCGCCCACGACCCGCAACTGCGCTCCAACCCCGCGGCGGCCTGGGGCGGGGCGGAGCCGCCGGCCAAGCTGTTCGCCCTGCAACAGCATCTCTACGACATGATGCACCCGGCCATTCACACCGTGCTGGCCCGGCTGCGCGTCGTCGTGGATCGCTATCCCGACCGGGTGCTGCTGGGCGAGTTGTCGAGCCAGCCGGGCGCGGCGCGGCGCATCGCCGCCTATTGCGGGCCGCAGGGACTGCACGCCGCCTACACCCTGTCGCTGGCCAAGCAGCCCTTCACCGCGCAGAACTTCGCCGGGGCGCTGACCGGCACGCCGCAGCCGGAGGCGATCTGCTGGAGCTTCTCCAACCACGACGTCGAGCGCGCCGCCAGCCGCTGGCTGCCCCCCGGCGCCGATCCGGAGCGCTTCAACGCTCTGCTCGCCACCCTGTTCGCCACGCTTCCCGGCACCGTCTGCCTCTATCAGGGGGAGGAACTGGCGCTGCCGAACGCAGTGCTGGAGCCGGAGGATCTGCGCGACCCCTTCGGCATCGCCTATTGGCCCGACTTCCAGGGACGCGACGGCAGCCGCACGCCGATGCCCTGGCGGTCCGGCGTCGCCAATGCCGGTTTCTCAAGCGCGGTCGAGACCTGGCTGCCGGTGGCCGAAATTCACCACACCCTGGCGGTCGACGTGCAGGAACGGCGCCCCGGTAGCCCGCTCGACGTTTGGCGGAACGCCCTGCGGCTGCGCGGCCGCCATCCGGCGCTGACTCAGGGCAGCGTGGCGGCGGTGGAGGAGGCCGGCAGCGTGCTCGCCTTCGAGCGGACGGCCGAGGGCGAAAGCCTGTTGGCCGTCTTCAACCTGTCCGACCAGCCGGCGGAATACGCGCTGAAGCGCAAGCCGCTGATGGTTGCCCTCGACCTGCCGCGCCCGCCGGGAGCGTCGGTTCCCGAGATCAGCGCCGATGGGCGGACGCTGGTCCTGCCGCCTCTCGCCGCCTTCCTGGGGCGACGTGGTTGAGGCGCACACCTAATCCGTAGGGTCAGGGTAGACCTGTCATGCGCTTTTGTGCGATGAATCGGAACGAAAACGCTGCTTTGTTACAGTTGTGAAAATTCCCTCGCAACAAGTGGTCCGACGGGCCGCTTGAAACGAAAAGGGAAGGCGGAGTCCACGGGAGAAGAATCGTGAAAAGACGTGCGTTTCTGAAGTCGGCGGGTGCGGGCGCCGCGGCCGCGGGTGCGGGGCTGGCGGTCACCGGCGTGGCCGCGCCGGCCATTGCGCAGTCGCAGCCGGAAATCCAGTGGCGCCTGGCGTCGAGCTTCCCGAAGAGCACCGACATCCTGTTCGGCGCATCGGAGCTGATCGCCCGCCGCGTCGCCGAGAGCACGGACGGCAAGTTCCAGATCCGCGCCTTCCCGGGCGGTGAACTGGTGCCCGGCCTCCAGGTGCTCGACGCCGTGCAGAACGGTTCGGTCCAGTGCGGCCACACCTGCGGCTACTACTATGTCGGCAAGGACCCGACCTTCGCCTTCGACACGGCCATTCCGTTCGGCCCGAACGCGCGTCAGACCACTGCCTGGTTCCAGGCCGGGGGTCTGGAACTGATGCGCGCCTTCATGAAGAACTACAATGTCATTCAGTTTCCGGCGGGCAACACCGGCGCCCAGATGGGCGGCTGGTACCGCAAGGAAATCAAGACCGTCGAGGACTTCCAGGGGCTGAAGATCCGCATCGCCGGCATCACTGGTCAGATCATGTCGAAGATGGGCGCCACCCCGACCCAGATCGCCGGCGCGGATGTCTATCCGGCGCTGGAAAAGGGCACCATCGACGCGACCGAATTCGTCGGCCCCTACGACGACGAGCGTCTGGGCTTCCATCAGGTCGCCAAGTATTACTACTACCCGGGCTGGTGGGAAGGCGGGCCGAACGTCTCGCTCTACGTCAACCTGCAGGAATGGGAGAAGCTCCCCAAGGCGTACCAGTCGATCCTGACGGCAGCCTGCGCCGAGGCGAACACCTACATGATCGCCCGCTACGATGCGGAGAACGCAAAGGCCCTGAAGCGCCTGATCGCCAAGGGCACCTTGCTGCGCGGCTACCCGCGCGAACTGATGGAGCAGGCGCACAAGATCGCCTTCGAGTATTATGACGAGTTGGCGAAGACCAACCCGAATTTCAAGACGATCTACGAGAGTTGGAAGCCGTTCCTGGACGAGACCCAGCTCTGGTTCCGCGTCGCCGAGCTGCCCTACGACAACTTCATGGCGACGAACAGCTCCAAGAAGTAAAATCGTTTTTCTGAAAACAGGCCCCCAGCCGCGCCGCGGCTGGGGGCTTTTCTTTTGTTCGTCAGCCGACATCCTTCTGCGGCATCAGTTCCATCTGGCGTTTGGCACCGGGCCGGGTCAGCATGCGGCCATGCCACGCCTGGACGTTGGGGTAGGTGGCGATGTCGATGTTCGACTCCTCCACGAGGTCGATCCACGGGAAGGCGAAAATGTCGGCGATGGTGACCCGCTCACCCTCGATGAAGGTCCGCCCCGCCAGATGGCGGTCGAACTGGGCGAGCCCGCTGGCCGCTGCCGCGTCGATCCAGGGCAGGGCGTTGGCGTCGCCGTTGAACTTGCGCACCGCGCGGGCGCGCTGGACGGGCAGCAGCACGTCGGCCAGCCAGGACAGCCACTCCGCCAGCTTGACCTTCTCACGCTCGTCCCGCCCACCGAATTGGCCAGTCTTTTCCGCCAGATAAGTCAGGATGACGCCCGATTCGGAGATGCTGAGGTCCCCATGGACCAGGGTCGGTACCCGGCCGAAGCGATTGATGGCGAGATAATCCGCCGACTTCTGCTGGCCGCCGCGCAGGTCGACATGGCGGTAGGCGAAGGGTACCCCGGCCATCGACAGGAACAGGACGACGCGGGTGGCGGGCTGCGAGTTGACATTGCCGTAGACGGTGAATTCGGCGGACACGGTCGAAGAACCCTCCATGCTGATCGCGCTTGGCCGCGCGGATTGCCGAAAACCATGACCGCAAGCCCGACGGGACGCCAGAGCAAATCGCGGGGCGCGATGCCGCGGGGTGGGGAAGGGGGTTTCGCACCGCCTCATCCCTCCCACATGTTATCAGAGCGGAACCGGGGCCGAGCGCCCCGGAGCGAACGATGGGAGGATGGGGCATGCGCCGTGTGGCCGCAGGACTGTTGATCGGGCTGATCGCCGCCGCCGTGGCCGGAACGGCGGGCGCGCAGACACAGCAGGGCATGGCGCGGCACGGCATGGCGCTGTATGGCGAGCCCAAATATGGGCCGGACTTCCGGCATTTCGATTACGTCAACCCGGACGCCCCGAAGGGCGGCAAGGTGACCCTTCAGGCCATCGGCTCCTTCGACACGCTGAACCCCTTCACGTTGCGCGGGGTGCCCGCGGCGGGGGCGGCGCTGATCTACGACACGCTGATGACCGGGTCGGCGGACGAGCCCTTCACCGAATACGGCCTGCTCGCGGAAAGCGTGGAGATGCCGGAGGACCGCTCCTCCATCACCTTCAACCTGCGCTCCGGCGCGCGGTGGCACGACGGCAAGCCGGTCACCGCGGAGGACGTGGTGTTCTCCTTCACCATCCTGACGGAGAGCCATCCCTTCTACCGCAGCTATTACGGCGCGGTGGACAAGGTGGAGGCGGAGGGGGAGCGCCGCGTCCGCTTCACCTTCAAGCCGGGCGACAACCGCGAGCTTCCGATGATCGTCGGCCAGCTGCCCGTCCTGCCGAAGCATTATTGGGAGGGCAAGGACTTCCAGTCGACCACGCTGGAGCCACCGCTGGGCAGTGGTCCCTACCGCATCGCGTCCTTCGATCCGGGCCGCGGCATCACCTATGAGCGGGTTGCCGACTATTGGGGCCGGGACCTGCCGGTGAATGTCGGGCGGAACAATTTCGGCAGCATGGCCTACGAGTATTACCGCGACGCCAGCGTCGCCCTGCAGGCCTTCCGCGGCGGGCTGTACGACTTCCGCCAGGAAAATGTCGCCAAGACCTGGGCCACCGGCTACGACTTCGACGCCGTGCGCGACGGCAGGGTGGTGAAGGAGGAGATCGCCAACGAGGTGCCGGCGGGCATGCAGGGCTTCGTGTTCAACACGCGCCGCCCGGTCTTCGCGAACCCGAAGGTGCGCCAAGCCATCGCCTACGCCTTCGATTTCGAATGGACGAACCAGACCCTGTTCTACGGCGCCTACAAACGGACGGAGAGCTATTTCGAGAACTCGCCGCTCCAGTCCAGGGACCTGCCGCAGGGCCGCGAACTGGCGATCCTGGAGCCGCTGCGTGGGAAGGTGCCCGCCGAGGTCTTCGAGAAGACCTACCACCCGCCCAGCACGGAGGGCCAGAACGGGCTGCGCCGCAACCTCTTGGAGGCCAAGCGGCTGCTCGACGAGGCGGGGACCGACGTGCGCAACGGGGTGCGGGTCGACGTCGCGACCGGCAAGCCGCTGGACTTCGAAATCCTTCTGGACAGCCCGACCTTCGAGCGGGTGACGCTGCCCTTCATCGAGAATCTGAAGCGGCTCGGGATCCGCGCCAGCATCCGCACGGTGGACACAACCCAGTACGAGAACCGCACGCGTGACTTCGATTTCGACATGGTTGTCCATGTCTGGCCGCAGTCCCTGTCGCCGGGGAACGAGCAGACCGGCTATTGGGGATCGGCCTTCGCCGACCGTCCGGGAAGCCAGAACATGGCCGGTGTGCGCAGCGAGGCGGTCGATCATCTGATCGGCGAGATCGTCCGCGCCAACAGCCAGGAGGATTTGAAGGCTGCGGTGTCGGCCCTGGACCGGGTGCTGCTGTGGAACCATTACGTGGTGCCGCACTGGTACTCCGGCGTCTACCGTGTGGCCTATTGGAGCCGGTTGAAGCGCCCCGACACCGTGCCGCCCTATTCGATCTCCTTCGACGCCTGGTGGCTGTCGGACGCCTCGTCCGCCGGCCCTGGCAAAGCGCCGTGACGAAGCAGGACGGCTGCCATGAGTGTTCAATCACTGACCGCGACGCGGACCATCCTCGTCGTCGATGACAACGCCCTGATGCGCAAACTGCTGGTCCGTTGTCTGGAGGAGGGCGGTCATCGCGTTGTGGAGACGGACGATCCGCGGGGCGTGCTCGACCTGATGCGCGCGTTGAATCCCGATCTGGTGATCATGGACGTGGTGATGCCCGGCCTGTCCGGTGTCGAGCTGGTTCGGCTGATCCGCGCCGACCGGGCTTTGGCACGCACGCTGGTGGTAGCGGTGACCAATCTGTCCACACCTACGGACATGCTGCGCTTTTCCAACGCCGGTTTCGACGGGCACGTGCCCAAACCGATCCAGCCGAAGGACTTCCTGGCGACGATCACCCGCTATCTGGACGGCAAGGGGGAACGAATATGAAATCCCTTTAAAAACAGTCTATTAAGGAAATTTCATCAGGTATCACTCCAAAAATCAGAACGGCAGACTCTTTTATTTAGTAAGGTGAGGAAATGATCTCAGCCATCTGAAAAGAAACGATTTTCTCAACTCGCACAGTGGCATCGTCCGGTGCCCGCTCCTCAGTGACGAGCAGTCCATGCTAAAGTCCGGTCCTCCTTGCCCGTTCCGCCATTCAGCCCATGAAGGTCATCGCCGCCGTTCCGCTGTTGCTTGCGCTGCTGGCTGTGCCCGCGGCGGCGGACCCGATGCGGGTCGAGCGGACCGATCCCGGCCATCTGCGCGCCTTGAATCGCTCCTCGCTTCCCCCAGAGGTCATTCCGCCTCGCACCCGCTACGTGCGCAGCCAAGCGGTCTATAGCCTGCCAAAGGGGCTGGAGGGGTTCACCCGCTACGACGCCGCCTTGTCGCGCCTGTGCCAGCGCGGTGCCTTCGGGCAGGAGATGGACGGCTTCTACTGGGCGCGGACCCCGGACAAGCGTTACGGCGTCGCCTTCTCCGGTGGGGCGAACCTGTCGGACCCGCAGAACAAGCGGAAAACCGGAGAGGTGTATTTCTTCGACGGCCAGGACAGTCGCTGCAGCGTCTATGTCGGCGAACAGGCCAAGCTGATGCCGCACTACGTTGGTCCCTGAGAACGTTGGTCCCTGAGAACGTTGGTCCTTGAGAGCAAACGGAAAACGCCCCGCCGGGCGGTTATCTCCGGGCGGGGCGGTTGCGTTCGTCACTTCGCCATGAAGGCCGATATCGTATCTCCCGCCTTGGCGATGTTGGCGATGCCGTCGAGATGGCCGAGGCTGGTGGTGATCGCGTCGGTGTAGGTGACCGCGACGCCCTGCTTTTCGAGCCGCTCCTTCAGAGGGCGCATGGCGCGTTCCGGCGGGAAGACGAGGTCGTCGGCGGACGGGATCAGCAGGACCGGTGCCTTGATCTTCGCCAGCCCCTCGTCCAACGACCCGCCGCCACCCACCAGGAAGGTCTGGTTGGCCTTCACCAGATACAGGAAGTGGTTGGCGTCGCTGACCGCAGCGCGGGCGGCGGCGGCCTTGTCCAGCCACGCCTCGATGGCGTACTGGTTGTTCATGCTGGCGGCGGGGTCCTTGCCGTCCTCCGCCCAACCGCGGCCGAAGGTGGCGTCGGCCCATTTCCAATGGCGGGCGTGCAGTGTCACCAGTTTCAGCGCCTCGGTCAGCCCGGCCTTGGGCTCCGTCTTGCCGTAGTAATCGCCGCCCTGCCAGTTCGGATCGACGCGGATCGGGGCCGCCCACAGATTCAGCCAGCCGATCAGGAAGGGATCGGCTTCGGCCCCGCCGATCACCGCGACCACGCGCTTGACCATCTCCGGATGGGCGGCGCCCCATTCCAGCGCCTGGAGCGATCCCATGGACCCGCCCATCACCGCATGCAGAGACGTGACATTAAGGCTGTCCAGCAATGCCTTCTGAACGTTTACGAAATCGCGGATTGTGACGACCGGGAAGCTCATGCCGTAGGGTTTGCCGGTGTCCGGGTTGACGCTGGCCGGGCCTGTGGTGGTGACGGTCGGGTCCTTCGGCGACAGGTTCACCAGCGTGTCGGAGCTGACGATGAAGTATTTGTCGGTGTCCAGCGGCTTGCCCGGCCCAATGATGGAATCCCAATAGCCGGGGGCCGGGTCCTCCATCTTGTACTTGCCGGCGGCATGGCTGTTGCCGCTGAAGAAATGGGTGACGAGGATGACGTTGTCCTTGGCGTCGTTCAGCTTGCCGTAGCTTTCCCAGCCGATCCGGACGTTCTTGATCGTGCCGCCGCCCACCGTGGTGTAGGACGGCATCTCGAACACCTTCTTCTCCACGAGGCCTTCGAAGGCCAGGGCCGGCGCCGCGCAGAAGAGCCCGGCGGCCAGAACCAGACCGCCGAGCCGTTTCGCCAGAGAACGCATGTCGTCCCTCCCGTTTCTCAGGTCCCTATCGATGCGGGGAGGGAGTGTAAGAGGGTGCGGCTGCCCGTCCAGGCGGGCAATCGGCCTAAACGGTTGGGGGAACTCAGCCCAGCCGGACGGCGGTTCCGTTGATGGAAACCATCAGCATGCCGTTCTCCTTGCCCAGCACCTCGTAATCGATGTCCACGCCGACGATGGCGTCCGCGCCCAGCGCCCGCGCAGCGTCCTGCAGATCGGCGAAGGCGGCCTCTCGGGCGTCGCGCAGCGCGTTCTGGTAGCCGCCGGCCCGGCCGCCGACGATGTCGCGGATGCCGGAGAACAGGTCGCGGAACATGTTCACGCCTAAAATCGCCTCGCCCGCGACCATGCCCAGATATTGGGTGACGGGACGGCCTTCGACGGTGTCGGTGCTGGTGACGATCATCGCTTCCTCCGGATGTGGTTTCGCGCCCTCCAGATGGCGGCGTGCACGGCACGGCGCAATGGGTTGGGAAAGGGCGCAGCCGGAGGGGAGGGGGGGCAACGCGATACTGCGAAATCGCAGCGCATCCTCGGCGAAATTGCGACATAAGCGAAGAAACCTTGCGCGTTCCGTCAACGTTCTCTCTTATAAGGCGCTCTTTCGGCGGGGAGGACGGCGGTATGGACGACACGCGGCGGGCGATCCTGCGCTGGATGACTGGTGTGATGGAGGCTCAGGGCTGGAGCGCCGGAGCCTGGGCGCGGCTGGCCGAGGTGACCCCGACCAACATCACCCGCTTCCTGCGCGACCCGGCGCGCGGCAGCGTTCCCAGCGCGGAAACCCTGGGCCGGTTGGCCCGTGTCGCCGGGTCGGAGCCGCGCTTCCTCGACGAGACCGCCTACACGCCGGTCGCTCGCGTACCGCTGCTGTCGGTCGAGCAGGTGCGCGCCTTCCTGGAACTGGGGCGGCGGGCGGGCGAATCCTTCATCGCCGCGGCGCTCAGCGGCGGCGCGCGGGGCATCGCCGTGGACCGCCCGGCCTCACGCCGCGCCTTCGCGCTGACCATCGCCTCTTCCAGCCTGAACGCCGCCGGCGTGCTGCCCGACGACTGCGTGGTGCTGGAGCCGTTGGACGTGCTGGCCCCGCAGGCCGGTGACGTGGTGGTTACGGTGGGCGACGGAACGGTGTGCGGATACCGCTTTTTCCCACCCCATCTGCTGCCAGTCAGCACCGACCCCGGTTGCCGCCCGACGCCCATCGAGCGCGCCAACGTCGCGGGGGTCGCGGTTCACATCACGCGCTTCCTGCGCGCCTGATCGCGCGTATTTGGCGGGAATCTGGGAGAAAAGCTGCCAATTCTGGCGGTGAAATTCTTTTCCATAACCCCCTTTGACTCCACGAATCCATAACCATCTGTGCCGAGTCGCCCGACTCGGTCACAGCGGGACCGCGGCTGCGCTGCATTCTACTTAGTTTTTTGAAAAGGTTCGAAGATTCGATCCTGCGGCCAAGCCGCAGGTTCTCTTTTTGTTCTTGAACCCTGCGTGTTCGCAGCCCATATTCACGATACGGCTTATGGTTAACGGCGATGGCGCTGCGAAGACGCATCGATTCGAAACCAGAGACGCAGAGAAACGGCTGGGGGCCGGCAGGGGAATGGCGATTACGGACGCGCAGCGCGCCGCACGGGCAGGGCGTATCGGGTCTTCCGACGCCACCCGCATCATGGCGGGCGACTGGCTGAGCCTGTGGCGCGAGAAGACAGGGCGGTCGTCGCCGGCCGACCTCGACCTCGTCGCCGCGGTGCAGATCGGCATTGCGACCGAACACCTGCATCCCCGCTTCGTGGAAAAGGCCACCGGCCTTCCCTGCGTGCCGGCGGAACGGACCTGGGTCCATCCGGAGCATGACTGGATGGTCGCCCACCCGGATTTCCTGACCTGGGAGGGCGACACGGACGGCGGCGCGCCGGACACGCTGCCCGACACTTTGGTGGAAGCGAAATTCACCGGCGGTTTTCAGACGGATGCGGAACTGGCTCAGCGCTACCACTGGCAGGTCCAGCACCAGCTGGTGGTCACCGGGCTGGACCGGGCCATGCTGTCCATTCTGCGCCCCACCGGCCACACGCTCGTCCGGGTGCCGCGACGGGAGGCGGATTGCGGGCGGCTGATGGCGACGCTGGATGCCTTCTGGTGGCACGTCGCCAACGATGTGGAGCCCGGCGATCCGCTGCCCGCGGAGGCGCCGTCCTACGAGACGCGTCGGGTGGTCGATATGGCCCGGCACAACCGCTTCGCCGCTCTGGCGGCGGAACTGGTCGACCGCCGCGCCGCCGCGCTCGCTGTCCGCGAGGCGGAGGCCGCCTTGAAGGCGCTGATGCCCGCCGACGCGCGCATCGCCTTCGTGGCGGGGGAGGAACCGGGCCGCGGCCTGTATCTCGCCCGCGACCGCGAGGGACGCCTGTCGTTGCGCTACGGCGCGCCGCCGCGGCGGGCGCTCGACACCGCCGAACCGTGGCAGCCGGCCACGGCCGATCCGTCCCCTGACCCGAGCCTGGACGCTGTGCTCAGCGGCGGCTGGGGTGAGGGGAGAGACGAACGCTACTGACCACAAGGGGAACCCGACGACCATGGGACGCATGAGCAAGACCGACACCGTTGCCGAAACCGAAAAGACCGTCAGCACGGCCGCTCCGAAGGTCGCGGGTTCCCAGACCGCCACCGTGGACCCCGCCGCCCCGGACCCCATGCATTTGTGGAACCGGCTGAAGCGGACCGACCCCAAGGCGACCAAGCCCTTCACCCGCTCCGGTGGCTTCCGCGGCACGCAGATCGACCCGACGTGGCGCCTGATGATGATGACCGAGGTGTTCGGTCCGGTCGGCAAGGGCTGGGGCTATGAGCAGATGGATTGGACCATCGCCGAGCGCATGATCTTCATCTGCGCCCGCGTCTGGTACCTCGACCCGGAGACGGGCGAGAAGTGCTGGACCGGGCCGCAGTGGGGCGGCACGGAGATGGTCCGCCGCCGCAACGGCATCGAGGCGCCCGACGACGAGTGCTTCAAGATGTCGATGACCGACGCGGTGGGCAAATGCCTCGTCCAGCTCGGCCTTGCCGCCGACGTCCATATGGGCCAGTTCGACGACAGCAAGTACCGGGAGGAGGCCGAGGCCTTCTACGCCGCCAAGTCCAACCCGGACCTGCAGCCGTCCGCCATCGCCGCCTTCGAGGAAGAGATCCGCAAGCGGCTCGGCGCCTGTCTGGACCTGGACGACCTGGAGGAGCTGTGGCGCACCGGCGCCGGCACCCGCCTGCGCGAGATCGGCACGGTGGACCGCACGGCCCAGCACCGCATCACCAGCCTGTTCGCCCAGAAGAAGGCGGAAATCCTGAAGCAAGACGACGATGAGGGCGGCGATCTGGAGGCCGCCTGAGCCACGCCATTCCCGCGGCGTGGAAGGGAGAAGTCCTGAATGACACCCGCAAGCACCACCACTGAACGTTCCCCAAGCGGCCTGTTCCGCATGAGCGCCTGGGAAGGCGAGATGGAGCGCAGCTATCCCCAGCTTCCGCGCTGGTACTGGAACGAGGCGGAACGCCGCAAGCAGTATGCCCGCTGGGTCGAGGCGGAGGCGGAATCGCTGGCTCTGCGGCTGGCCGGGCTGCTCCGTCCCGACACCCCGGCAGACTCCGCCGGCCCGGCCCGCCTGCTGGTCGAATCGCTGGCCCGCGACGCCGAATGGGCGCGCAGCCTGGAAGACCGGCTGCTCCGCAACGCCGCGTGATCGAAAGGCCGCCTGATGTTTAAGAAGGATGCACGCGCCATGACCATCGAAGAGGTCCAGTCCCGGCTGCGCGCGGCCCACGCCCGCATCGGGCATGAGGGACGCTTCGCCCTGACCCTCACCTTGAACGGGACCGAGGACGGCTACATCACCCACTGGTTCCGCCCCGACCCGCACGCCTTCGAGGACTGCCGGGCGGTCGGTTCCGGTTCGATCGCCGAGTGCCTCGCCGCGCTCGACCGCTATGTGGAAACCTACCGGCGCCAGCCGACGACCGAGGAGGTCGGACGGACGATCGGCCTCCCCGACATGCCCCCGCGCACCCATCACGGCACGAGCTTTCTGATGGCCGCGGAGTGAGCGGGCAGGGCGCCTGCGATCATTTTGTCGGCTGACGATACCGTTCGCCATCCATAAACTGCGGCTTTCCCGAACAGCGGAGCCGCAGCCATGGATGGGTCCGTTCTTGCCCTTTTGAGCGTTCTCGGCGCCTTGGCCATCGGCGCCATCAGCCCCGGCCCCAGCTTTGTCTTGGTGGCACGCACCTCCATCGCCGTGTCGCGTGCCGCGGGTGTTGCCGCCGCCGTCGGCATGGGGGCCGGCGGCGTGGTCTTCGCCACCTTGGCCCTCCTCGGTCTGCACGCCCTGCTGACTCAGGTCGGGTGGCTCTATCTGACCCTGAAAGTCGCAGGCGGCCTCTATCTCGTCCATCTGGCGGTACGGATCTGGCGGGGAGCGGCGGAGCCGGTCCGCGTTCCGGATGCCGCCGCCAAGTCTCACGGCATCTTGCGCTCCTTCGGGATCGGGCTGGCGACGCAAATCAGCAATCCGAAGACCGCCATCGTCTACGCCAGCATCTTCGCCGCCCTTCTGCCGGCCTCGCCGCCGGCCTGGGTTCTGCTGGCCCTGCCGCCCGCCGTGTTCCTGGTCGAGACGGGTTGGTATGCCATCGTCGCCGTGGCTTTCTCCGCCGGCCGCCCCCGCGCCGCCTATCTGCGGTCCAAGGCGTGGATCGACCGGCTGGCGGCCTCGGTTATCGGCGCGCTGGGCATACGGTTGGTGATGGACGCGGCCAAGCCGTCCTGACGGCCAACCCTTCCGGCGGTGGCCGTCCCACTCAGGCGGTGCCCAGCTCCAGCCGGTTCTTGCCCAAACGCTTGGCGCGGTACATGGCCTGATCGGCGCAGCGCAGTAGAACGCCGGCGTCGGCGCCGTCCGACGGGTAGAAGGCCATGCCGACGCTGGCCGACACCGACAGGTCAAGGCCGGGCAGGGGCCGGTCGATGGAGTCGATGACCTTTTCCGCCACGGCCCGTGCGTTCTCGACGGAGATGTCCCCCTCCAGCAGCACGGCGAACTCGTCGCCGCCGATGCGGGCGGTGGTGTCGCTGTTGCGCAGCGCGCCGGACAGGCGTTGGGCGGTGGTCACCAGCACCTCGTCGCCCTTCTGGTGCCCGTGGGTGTCGTTGACCTCCTTGAACCCGTCGAGGTCGAGGAAGAGCAGGGCGAAGCTCTTGTCCTCGCGCTTGGCGCGGGCGATGGCGTGCTCCAGCCGGTCCTCGAAGCGGATGCGGTTGCACAAGCCCGTCAGCGCGTCGTGCCCGGCGAGGTAGCGCAGCCGCTCCTCCAGATGATGCTGGGCGGTGGTGTTGCGGGCAATCCCCTCCACCCCGATGGGACGCCCGGCGGGATCGCGGCGGATGTAGGCGTTGGCGGAAATCCAGAAGTTGGTGCCGTCCTGCCGCCGCATCGGCATGCGGTGGTCGCGGACCTCGCCGCCCGCCTCCTCCAGCGCCGCAAGGAATTTGGCGCGCCCGTCCTCTTCCACGTAATGGTCGGCGATACGGGTGCCGATCACCGTCTCCGGAGTCAGGCCGAACTCCCGCGCGAACTGGGGGGAGGCCATGCTGACCCGACCGTCGAGATCCGTGCGGAAGAAGGCGTCCGGTAGTTTCTCGATGACCGAACGGAGGTCGGCTTCCGACTGGGCCAGCCGCTCCAGCGTGGAGCGCAATGCGTCCTCCGACCGGGTGCGGCGCTGGAACTCCTGGCGCAGGAAACCCCACAGCACCAGGGCGGTGAACAGGACGAAGGCGGTGCCCTTGACGTTCTGGATCAGCACCACCTCGTCCAGCCCGGCGGCGTCCAAAAGGCGGTCGGACCCCACCACCCACGCGGTGGCGAGGACCGCGTACAGTCCGACGATTCGGGTTGCCGAAGAGAACATGGGCGCCTATGCGGTTGGCGTCAGTGCACACTATCCTTTGGCGCACGCACCGTCCATGGGGAGAGTACCGGAGTGTGTCCGGCACCCGCCCCACGTTTGTTGAGCCTCACCGCTTCTTGCCGGCCTGCGCCCGCGCGAAGGCTTCGGCGAAGGCGTTGTTGACGGGCTCTGGCGCCTTTGCCGGTTTGGGGGCCGGCTTCGGAGCGGAGCCGCCCTTGCCGGGCGGCGGGCTGCGGCGGTCGTCCCGGCGCTTGTCGTCGCCACGCTGCCCCTCCGTACGGCCTTGGCCACGCTCGGGGCGCGGAGCGGCGTCGGTCAGGCGCATGGTCAGGCCGATGCGCTTGCGCGGGATGTCGACCTCCATCACCTTGACCTTCACGATGTCGCCGGCCTTCACGACGGTGTGCGGGTCCTTCACGAAGCTGGTGGACAGCTGCGAGATGTGGACCAGCCCATCCTGGTGCACGCCGATGTCCACGAAGGCGCCGAAGGCGGTGACGTTGGTCACCACCCCTTCCAGAACCATGCCGGTCTGGAGGTCCTTCAGCTCCTCGACGCCCTCCTGGAAGGTGGCCGTCTTGAATTCCGGACGCGGGTCGCGGCCCGGCTTCTCAAGCTCCTTCAGGATGTCCTCGATGGTCGGCACGCCGAACCGCTCGTCGGTGAAGTCCTCGGCGTTCAGCCCACGCAGGAAGCGGGCATCGCCGATGACGCTGCCGAGATCCTTGCCGGTCTTCTTCAGGATGCGCTCGACCAGCGGGTAGGCTTCGGGGTGGACGGCGGAGGTGTCCAGCGGGTTGTCGCCCTCGCGGATGCGCAGGAAGCCGGCGGCCTGCTCGAAGGTCTTCGGGCCGAGGCGCGCCACGTCCAGCAGCTGCTTGCGCGAACGGAAGGCGCCGTTGCGGTCGCGGTGCTCCACGATGTTGCGGGCGATCGTCTCGTTCAGGCCGGACACGCGGGTCAGCAGCGGAACGGATGCCGTGTTCAGGTCCACGCCGACCGCGTTCACGCAGTCCTCCACCACCGCGTCCAGCGAGCGGGCGAGCTTGCCGCCCGACACATCGTGCTGGTACTGGCCGACGCCGATGGACTTCGGCTCGATCTTCACCAGCTCGGCCAGCGGGTCCTGAAGGCGGCGGGCGATGGAGACGGCGCCGCGCAGGCTGACGTCCAGCTTCGGAAACTCTGCCGCCGCGGTCTCGGAGGCCGAATAGACCGACGCGCCGGCTTCGCTGACCACCAGCTTGGTGAGTTTCAGCTCCGGATGGCGCTTGAACAGATCGGCGACCAGCTTGTCCGTCTCGCGGCTCGCCGTGCCGTTGCCGATGGAAATCAGCTCCGCCTTGTGGCGCACCGCCAGGGCGGCGATGGCGGCGATGGCGCCGTCCCAGTCGTTCCTCGGCTGGTGCGGGTAGACGGTGGCCGTGTCGACCAGCTTGCCCGTGGCGTCGACCACGGCGACCTTCACGCCGGTGCGGATGCCGGGGTCGAGGCCGATGGTGGTGCGCGGACCGGCCGGGGCGGCCAGCAGCAGGTCGTGCAGGTTGCGGGCGAAGACGCGGATGGCCTCGTCCTCCGCACGCTCGCGCAGGTCGCCCATCAGATCGGTCTCGACATGCGGGCCGATCTTCAGCTTCCAGGTCCAGCGCACCACGTCGGACAGCCACTTGTCGGCGGGGCGGCCCTGATCGCGGATGCCGGTGTGGGCGGCGATGGTGCGCTCCGCCGGGTGGGGTTGTCCCTCCTCGACCGGCAGGTCCAGGCGGATGTCCAAAACGCCCTGGGTCCGGCCGCGGAACAGCGCCAGCGCCCGGTGCGAGGGGACCTTCGCCCAGGGTTCGTCGAACTCGAAGTAATCGGAGAACTTGGCGCCCTCCGCCCGCTTCTCCTCGATCACCTTGGCGGTCACCACGCCCTTGTCGGCCATGGTGGCACGCAGCCGGCCGACCAGTTCGGCGTCCTCGCCGAAACGCTCCACCAGGATATGGCGGGCGCCGTCGAGCGCCGCCTTGACGTCGGCGACGCCCTTGTCGGCGCTGACGAAGCCGGCGGCCTCGGCGTCCGGCTGGAGCGACGGATCGGCGAGCAGGCGGTCGGCCAGCGGCTCCAGCCCCGCCTCGCGGGCGATCTGCGCCTTGGTGCGGCGCTTCGGCTTGTAGGGCAGGTAGAGGTCTTCCAGGCGCGTCTTGGTGTCGGCCTGACGGATCTGCAGCTCCAGCTCCGGCGTCAGCTTGTCCTGCTCGCGGACGGAGGACAGGATCGCCGCGCGCCGGTCTTCAAGCTCGCGCAGGTAGGACAGCCGTTCCTCCAGCGTGCGCAACTGCGTGTCGTCGAGCCCGCCCGTGGCCTCCTTGCGGTAACGGGCGATGAAGGGGACGGTCGATCCTTCGTCGAGCAGCTTGACGGCCGAGGCGACCTGGGATTCACGGACCGAAAGCTCGTCGGCGATGCGTTGGCTGATGGACGTGGACGGCATGGAGGACCGGTGACTGGTGAAAGGGAAGGGTGCCTCCTATAGCGCGAAGGGGGCCTTCCCGGCCAGTGCCGATCTGGGAGAGGCCGGGGAGACCGGTCCGGAGAGGACGCGCGAATCCGGAGCCCGGTTCCTGCGAAAAAGTATAGTTAAAGAAAAACCACACACGATTCATGCGTCGTTAACCTTAACGGGCGCATATCTTCCCCTGCAACTTGGTTGCGTTTCCTCCCGAACAGACTACGGCGGCTCCCGAATTGGTGAGCCGCCTTTTTTCTGTGCGCGTGTCGCCCAAAGCACGCGCACTCGCAAGATGAACGCGACAGAGTTTTTCCCCTTGCGTTCATTGGGAGAAACATCCTTACTGATTGTGGGTCTAATCCAAACGGATTCGCTGCCTTGGGACTGGTCGTTTCGGCAATCGTCTTTCTGTTCGCAGTGGCCGTCGTCGGCGCCGCGGCGAGGCGGCTGCCGCAAGTGTCCACGGTGGTCTATGGCGGAACGGCGTCGGCCTGCGCGCTGATCGCGCTGTGGGCGGCGCTCCGGCTGGCCGGAGGCGGGCCGGATGCGACGCTGGTGCTGCCGGTCGGGCTGCCCTGGATACAGGCCCATTTGCGCGCCGACGCGCTGTCCGCCGTCTTCCTGATCGTCGTCAATCTGGGCGGCATCACCGCCAGCCTGTTCGGCTGGGGGTACGAGCGGGCGCATCACGAATCCCATGGCGGATCCCAGGACGGGCCGGTGCTGCCGCTCTACCCGCTGTTCCTGGCGGGCATGAACATGGTGCTGATCGCCGCCGACGCCTTCACCTTCCTGCTGTCCTGGGAGTTCATGTCGCTGGCCTCCTGGCTGCTCGTGCTGTCCACCCACCGGGATCCGGAAACGCCGAAGGCCGCGCGCCTCTACATCATCATGGCGAGCTTCGGCACGGCCTGCCTGCTGCTGGCCTTCGGGGTCCTGGCGACGGCGCACGGCGACTACAGCTTCGCCGCCATCCGCGCCCACGCGCCGGCGGCGGGGGCTGCGGCGCTGGTCGTCGTGCTGATCCTGCTGGGGGCGGGGTCGAAGGCCGGGCTTGTTCCGCTGCATGTCTGGCTGCCGTTGGCCCATCCGGCGGCGCCCAGCCATGTGTCGGCCCTGATGTCCGGCGTGATGACCAAGGTCGCCGTCTACGCGATGATCCGCGTGCTGTTCGATCTGCTGGGCGAGCCGGAATGGTGGTGGGGCGGCGTGACCATGGGATTCGGCGCGCTGACCGCGGTGATGGGCGTGCTCTACGCGCTGATGCAGGACGACGTGAAGCGGCTGCTTGCCTATTCGACGGTGGAGAACATCGGAGCCATCGTCATCGCACTGGGTCTGGCGCTGGTCTTCAAGGCCGCCCACACGCCGGTGATCGCCGCGCTCGCCCTGGCGGCAGCGCTTCTCCATGTGGTCAACCATTCCCTGTTCAAGAGCCTGCTGTTCTTCGCGGCGGGCGCCATGCTGACCGCCACTGGGTCGCGCGACCTCAATCGGTTGGGCGGGCTGATCCACCGGATGCCGACCACCGCCGTCCTCGCCCTGATCGGCGCCGCGGCGATCTCGGCCCTGCCGCCGCTGAACGGCTTCGTCGGGGAATGGCTGCTGTTCCAGGCCATCCTGAACGCTCCGGCTCTGTCCGAATGGTCGCTGAAGATTGAGATCGCCGTGGTCGGTGCCGCCCTGGCGCTCGCCACCGCGCTTGCCGGCGCCTGCTTCGTGCGGCTTTACGGCATCGCCTTCCTGGGACGGCCGCGGTCGCGCGCCGCGGGCGAGGCGGTTGAGGTCGGGCGGGCGATGCGGCTGGGCATGGCGGTTCCGGCGGTGCTCTGCGTCGTTCTCGGCGTGCTGCCGACCCCGCTGATCCGCCTGTTCGAGCCGGCGCTGCGCCTGCTGGTGGAGGCCGGGCCGTTCGACGGGCGCGCCTACCAGCCGTGGTTCTGGCTGGCCCCGACCTCGGCCATCGGCAACTCCTACAACGGCCTGATCATGCTGGTGGTGATTGCGCTGCTGTCGGTCGTGCTGGTGCTGGGCATCCACCGCAAGGCGAGCGACCGGGTGCGCTGGTCGATCCCCTGGGGCTGCGGCTTCGACGGTCCGGACCCGGCGGCGGTCACCCAATACACGGCCTCCAGCTTCGGCCAGCCGATCCGCCGCGCCTTCGGCAGCACGGTATTCCGCGCCCGCGACCATGTGGACATGCCGGTGCCGGGCGACACGCGCCCCGCCCGCCTGTCGGTGACCTGGACCGACCCGGCCTGGGTCGTGGTGGTGGAGCCGCTGTCCCGCGCGGTGGGCTGGCTGGCCGAGAAGGCCAACCGGCTGCAGTTCCTGACCATCCGCCGTTACCTGACCCTGATGTTCCTGGCGCTGGTCGTGCTGCTGGTGATGGTGGCGGTGACTCAACGATGACGCTGCTGCTGGCCACCCTCTACCAGATCCTGCAGATGCTGCTGGTGCTGGCCCTGGCGCCACTGCTGACCGGCTGGGTGCGGCTGGTCAAGGCGCGGCTGGTCGGGCGGCGGGGGCCTTCTGTCCTTCAGCCCTACCGCGACCTGCTGCGGCTGCTGCGCAAGGAGGTGGTGCTGGCCCGCAACGCCTCCTGGCTGTTCCGCTCCGTGCCCTACATGATGTTCACGGCGATCTGGCTGGCCGCCGGGCTGGTCCCGGTCTTCACCACACAGTTGGCCCTCGCCCCCACGGCGGACCTGATCGCGCTGATCGCGCTGCTCGGCTCGGCGCGCTTCTTCCTGGCGCTCGCCGGGATGGACACGGGGACGAGCTTCGGCGGCATCGGCTCGTCGCGCGAGATGATGATCGCGGCGCTCGCCGAACCGGCGATGCTGATGATCGTCTTCTCGGTGGCGATCCTTGTCCGCAGCACCTCGCTCGCCGAGATCGCCGATTTCATGTTGTCCGGCGCGGTCGGGCTGCGCATCTCCCTGGCGCTCGCGCTGATCGCGCTGGTCATGGTGGCGATCGCCGAGAACGCGCGCATCCCCATCGACAACCCGGCCACGCATCTGGAACTGACCATGGTGCACGAGGCCATGGTGCTGGAATATTCCGGCCGTCACCTCGCCCTGGTCGAGGCGGCGAGCATGCTCAAGATGCTGCTCTACATGGCGCTGATCGCCTGCGTCTTCGCGCCCTGGGGCATGGCGACCGCCGGGTCCGGCGTGGCGGCGGCGCTGGGCGGCATGGTCGTCTTCGTGGCGAAGCTCGCCGTCGGCGGGACCCTGCTGGCGCTGTTCGAGACCTCCATCGCCAAGATGCGCGTCTTCCGGGTCGGCGAGTTCCTGGGCGGCGCCCTGCTGCTGAGCCTGCTCGGCGCGATCTTCCTCTACGTGTCGCGGGGGGTGTGAGGTGAGCGACCTGGGTTATGACGTCGCGCACATGCTGGGGGCCGTCGTCCTGCTGATGAGCTTCGCCCTGCTGTACCAGCGGCGGCTGTTCTCCCTGCTCAACGTCTTCACGATGCAGGCGCTCGCCCTGACCGCGACGGCGGCGTGGCAGGCCTACTCCCACGGGGAGCCGCACCTCTACATCACCGCCTTGCTGACGCTGGTCCTCAAGGCCATCCTGATTCCGGTGGCGCTGCACCGCATCGTCGTGAAGATGAAGATCCACCGCAGCATCGAGCCGGCGCTGGGGATCGGGCTGACCATGGTGGCGGGCGTGTCGCTGGTCACCCTGTCGATCCTGCTGGTGCTGCCGGTGACGGCGGACGCCACCGCCCTGACCCGCGAGAATCTGGCGCTGTCGCTGTCGGTCGTCCTGCTCGGCCTGCTGATGATGATCTCCCGGCGCAACGCAGTCAGCCAAGTGGTCGGCTTCATGTCGATCGAGAACGGGCTGATTCTGGCGGCGGTCGGTGTCGCCGGCATGCCGCTGGTCGTCGAGATGTCGGTGGCCTTCTCCGTCATGGTGGCCTTCATCATCTTCGGCATCTTCCTGTTCCACATCCGCGAGCGGTTCGACACGCTCGACATGCAGAAGATCGAGAGCTTCCGGGGGGAGAGCGATTGAACGCCGTCGCCGTCATCGTCGCCACCCCGCTGATCGGCGCCGCCGTCCTCGCCCTGGTTCCCGGCCACCGGCTGGGCGCGCGGCTGAACATCGGATTCTCCGCCGTCACGCTGCTGGCGTCGCTGGTCCTGTTCGGGCTGGAGCCGTCGAGCGGCGCGCTGTTCGTGGTGGACGCCTTCAACATCTACCTGATCGCGCTCACCGCCTTCGTCGGGCTGACCACCAGCGTCTTTTCGGCCGGCTACATCGCCCACGAGATCGCGGTGGGGAAGCTGGACGAGCGCAAGCTGCGCTTCTACCACGCCATGTACCAGGCCTTCATGTTCACCATGCTGCTGGCCCTGTCGGCCAACAACCTGGGCGTCATGTGGGTGGCGGTGGAGGGGGCGACGCTGACCACCGTGCTGATGGTCAGCCTCTACCGCACCGCGGCCAGCATTGAGGCGGCGTGGAAGTACTTCATCCTGTGCGGCGTCGGCATCGCGCTCGCCCTGTTCGGCACCATCCTGATGTACATGGCCGCCCAGCCGGTGATGGGTCCGGGCATGGCGGCGATGACCTGGACGGAGCTGATGGGCCACGTCGCCAGGATCAGCCCGGCGATCCTCAACCTCGCCTTCGTCTTCCTGCTGATCGGCTACGGCACCAAGGTCGGGCTGGCGCCGCTGCACGCCTGGCTGCCGGACGCCCACGCGGAAGGGCCGACGCCGATCTCCGCCGTGCTGTCCGGCCTGCTGCTCAACGTGGCGCTCTACGCCGTGCTGCGCTTCAAGATGCTGCTGGCGGCGAACGGGCAGGCCATCGCGCCGGGGCCGCTGATGATCGCCATGGGGCTGGCCTCCCTGCTGCTGGCCGGGCTGATGCTTTATCGGCGGCGCGACGTGAAGCGCTTCTTCGCCTACAGCTCCATCGAGCATATGGGCATCATCACCTTCGCCTTCGGCATGGGCGGGCCGCTCGCCAACTTCGCCGGGCTGCTGCACATGGCGATGCACAGCCTGACCAAGTCGGCCATCTTCTACGCGGTTGGCCACGCCGTGCAGGTGACGGGCACGCAGCGGATCGAGCGGATTTCCGGCCTGACGGTCAGCCATCCGGCGCTCGGCTGGGGCCTGCTGGCCGGTGTGGTGGCCATCGCCGGCCTGCCACCCTTCGGCGTGTTCATGAGCGAATTTTTGCTGGTCACCAGCACCTTCGCGCGGGAACCGCTGCTGGCCCTGCCGCTGGTCGTGGGCATCCTGGTCGCCTTCGGGGCGCTGGTGCTGCGGGTCCAGCAACTGTGCTTCGGAGCGCCCGGCACAGCGGAGGGCAGCGGCGTTCCGGTGGCCGAGGTGCCGTTGCAAGGGACGCTGGTTCCGCTCTACGCGCATCTGGCGCTGGTTCTGGTGGCGGGGGTCTGGCTGCCGGGGCCGCTGGTCGCGTGGTTCCAGACCGTCGCGGCGCTGCTGGGGTAGGGGAGGCGGCATGTACGGGGAAGAACCGCTGTTCGGCCTGTTGAACCGCATCGGCACGCCGGTCGAGGGCCACCGGCCCTGGCCGCGCTACCGGCTGGGCCGCGACGGCTGGCTGCGCCTGATCGAGGGGCTGGCGGGCAACGGCTGGAGCCTGCTCGGCCTGTGGGGCGAGCCCAAGACGGTCCACGCCGCCTTGCGCGAGGATTTCTCCGGCGACGTCGCGGTGGTCAGCCTCGACTGCCCGCAGGGCCGCTTTCCGAGCCTGAGCGCCGTGCGCCCCGCCGCCAACCGACTGGAGCGCGCCGCCCACGACCTCTACGGCCTGGTGGCGGAGCGCACCACCGACCCGCGCCCCTGGCTGGACCACGACGCCTGGGGCGTGCGCCGTCCCCTGTCGGAGCAGCCGGCGGCACCGGTGCCCAACCCCGGCCCCTACACCTTCCTGCCGGTGGAGGGCGACGGGCTACACCAGATCCCGGTCGGCCCCGTCCACGCCGGCATCATCGAGCCCGGCCATTTCCGCTTCACCGCCAACGGCGAGACCGTCGTCCGGCTGGAGGAGCGGCTCGGCTACGTCCACCGTGGCGTGGAAGGGCTGATGCAGGGCAGGCCGGTGGCACAGGCGGCGATGCTGGCCGCCCGCATCTCCGGCGACGCGACGGTGGCGCACAGCCTCGCCTTCGCCCGCGCGGTCGAGGCGGCGCTCGGCGTCGAGGTGCCGGCGCGGGCGGTGTGGCTGCGCGCCCTGATGGCGGAGTTGGAGCGGATCGCCAACCATCTGGGCGACATCGGGGCCATCTGCAACGACGCCGCCTTCGCCTTCATGCTGGCCCAGACCAGCCAGTTGCGGGAGCGGGTGCTGCGCACGGCGGACGCCTGCTTCGGGCACCGGCTGATGATGGACCGGGTGATTCCCGGTGGCGTCGCCACTGATTTGCCGGAGCGCGGCGCGGGCCTGTTGCTGGAATTGGTGGCGGAGCTGCGCAAACGCTTCCCGCCGCTGGTCGCCATCTATGACGGCAAGGCGTCCTTGCAGGACCGCACGGTCACCACCGGGTTCGTGTCTGCGGAACTGGTCACCCGCTTCGGCGCCGGCGGTCACGTTGGGCGAGCCTCCGGCCGCGACCAGGACGCCCGCCGCAGCCCCGGATACGCGCCTTACGACGCGCTGAATTTTGAGGTGCCGGTGCTGACCGAGGGCGACGTGAACGCCCGAGTCTGGGTGCGCATCCGCGAGGTGGAGCAATCCCTGTCGCTGATCGAGCAGATCGTGGCCCGCCTGCCGGCGATCTCGCGCGGCCTGGACCACCCGTCGGTCCCGCTGGACTCCGGCCGGGGCGGGGAGGGCATGGCCCTGGTGGAATCCTTCCGCGGCGAGATCCTGACCTGGGTGCGGCTGGACGGGGAGGGCGCCGTCACCCGCTGCCACCCGCGCGACCCGTCCTGGTTCCAGTGGCCATTGCTGGAGGCGGCCATCGGCGGCAACATCGTCGCCGACTTTCCGCTGTGCAACAAGTCGTTCAACTGTTCCTACGCGGGACACGACCTGTAAGGAGGCCGCCGATGCTGAAGCACATCCTGACCTCCCTGACCGGCGGCCCGGTCACCGAAGCCGCTCCGGCCCCCGCCGATCCGGCCTTGGCGGAACTGGCAGGAAAGCTGGACAAGGCCGCCAAGGCCCGGCTGGGCCGCAGCCTGTCGATCCGTGAGGTCGATGCGGGGTCCTGCAACGGCTGCGAGCTGGAAATCCACGCGCTGAACAACCCGATCTACGATCTGGAACGGTTCGGCATCCGCTTCGTCGCCTCGCCGCGCCACGCCGACGTCCTGCTGGTCACCGGCCCGGTCGCCCGCAACATGCGCGAGGCGCTGGTCCGCACCTGGGACGCCACGCCCGGCCCGAAATGGCTGGTGGCCTGCGGCGATTGCGCGGTCAGCGGCGGGCTGTTCGCCGGCGGCTACGCCTGCGTTGGCCCGGTGGAGGAGGTGCTGCCGGTGGACCTGCGCATTCCCGGCTGTCCGCCGCGGCCGACCGATCTGCTGGCCGGCCTGCTGGCCTTGCTGGAGACCAGCGCGGCGCGGTGAGGGCGGGTCAGGACTCCCCGCGTTCCTCGCGCTTGGCCTGCTGCCAGAAGGCCTCCATCTCGTCCAGCGTCGCCTCCTTGGGCGTGCGACCCTGTTCGGACAGCAACGCCTCGATGCGGTGGAAGCGGCGTTCGAACTTGGCGTTGGTGCCGCGCAGCGCCGATTCCGGCTCGACCTTCAGGCGGCGGGCAAGGTTGACCAGAGCGAAGAGCAGATCGCCCAACTCGTCGGCCACCCGGTCCGGGGCGGAACCGCTGTCCATCTCATGCCGCAGTTCGCGGACCTCCTCCTCGATCTTGTCGAGGATGTCCCGCGCGTCGGTCCAGTCGAAGCCGACGCGGGCGGCGCGGTTCTGCAGCTTAAGGGCACGGGTGAGGGCGGGGAGGCCAGCGATGACGCCCTCCAGGGCGGACGGGGCGCGGCCCTCTTCGGCGGCCTTGGCGGCGCGTTCGGCGGCCTTGTGGTCCTCCCAGCGCGAAGTCTGCATGTCGGCGCCCTTGACCTCCTCGGCGCCGAAGACGTGCGGGTGGCGGCGGATCATCTTGTCGGCGATGACGCCGGCGACCTCGTCGAAGTCGAAGAGATTTTCCTCGCGGGCCATCTGGCTGTAATAGACCACCTGGAAGAGCAGGTCGCCCAACTCCTCACGCAACGCCGGCATGTCGCCTTTCTCGATGGCGTCGGCCACCTCGTAGGCTTCCTCGATCGTGTGCGGCGCGATGGTGGCGTAGGTCTGCTCCAGATCCCACGGGCATCCGCCGTTGGGGTCGCGCAGGCGGGCCATGACGTCGATCAGTCGGTCGATGTTGCGGGCCATGGAAAGGTCTTCTTCGGCAGCAGGATGGGATGGGACAGCGACCTTAGCCGACCCATGGCGGTGAGAAAAGGGAACACGCCCCGCCGGAGCATAAAAATCATATAAGCAAGATTATGGAAAATATGCGGGAGGAAGGGAGGAGGGGGGCCTTGGCGACCCTCCGCTCCCATGATGCGTCAGCCTCCGCGAAACCCCTTCAAGCTCTCGGCGGGCGGCGACGGTGGGAAATCTGCGTCACGGGCGGCCTGGATCAGCGAGTCCACGAAGGACCGGTAAGGATCGCTGGAGGTCTTCACGGATTCAGCCGGTTCAATCGGCCCGTCATAGCCGCTGCCACTCGGATTGAGCGCTCCGTACTCGGAGTTTTCCAGGGTCGGCGACAGAAAAATCGAGTGGGTTGTCGTCTCCGGCTCGCCGACATGACGCTGGGAAGGTTTCAGCGCGAAGTTCCCATCGGCGTCCGGCATCGACAGGATCATCACGCCATGCTCCACCGCCTCCTTGTCCCGCGCGTTCTGCCGCGCGTCGTTGTCGAAGGCGCTTCGTGGATAGACGCTCTCGATGCTCAAGGGATCGTTGATGTTGGCCGTCTGCATGGATCACCCGCCGTTGTTGCGTTGGTCCAACACATGGTGGCGATGGCGGGTTCCGAGGGACCGCGGGCCTTTTCACTCCATGGAATGCGCGTGTGCGACGGCCCGCGCTTTCCGCCGCTGCGGCGGCGCCACACTGAGCACCGGCTCGGCGTCGGTGGCGCGAACCACCTCATGATCCAGGGCGACGTCCGCGGACTCGGACTCGGTCGGGCATCGCGATGGTCCGGCCGCCAGGGACGCCCCGCCGCTGGGCTGACATTCGGCGATCCGCTCCGCGCAGGCCGTGGGCGCCAGCAGCGACGCCACCAACAACACGCGCTTCAGGGCACTGGCCTTCATGGTCGGGCGCTCCGCAAGGCTCACGGCGGCCGTTTCCGGCATCCTGGCACTATAAGGCCGCCGTGCCCGCGGAGTTCCCGCCGAATCCGGTCCCCACCGCAGGACGTGTGCGGTAGTCCGGTGCGCCCCCGCCTTAACCGAACAGATGCCGGTGCATCGCCTCCCAACTCGCACGGTCGGGGGTCAGCATCACCCCACCGTTGAGCACGGTCGGACGATAGGGCGAGCCGTCGAACAGCGCGCTGTATCCCCCGGCCTCCGCGTGGAGCAGAACGCCCGCCGCGTGATCCCAGGGCATCAGCCGGTGGTACATCGAGAAATGCGCCCGCCCGTCGAGCAGGCGCAGATACTCCTGCGCGGCGCTGGACAGGCAGACACGCGGGCCGAGGGAACGGCCTCGCTCGTCGAGCTGGCGTCCCAGATCCTCGGCGCAGAAGCGCGTCGACAGGGCCCCGGTCATCTCGGCCAGGGGGACCGACGGGGCGACCGTGACGCGCGTGCCGTTCAGGTAGGCGCCCTGCCCTTTCACCGCCGTGGCGATGCGGCCGTCGCACGGGTCGTAGATCCAGCCGGCGACGGTCTCGCCGCGGCAGGCCAGGGCGACGATCACCGCGAACAGCGGGCGCCCGTTCGCGAAGTTCAGGGTGCCGTCGATCGGGTCGATGATCCAGACCGGCGCGTCGCCGTGGATGCGGTCGAGCAGGGACTTGTCCTCGGAGACAGCCTCCTCCCCCACCACCGTGCTGCCGGGAAGCAGGTCCAGCAGGCGCGGCGTCAGGGCGCGTTCGCCCGCCTCGTCGGCCAGGGTCACGAGATCGGCCGGCCCGGTCTTCTCGCGGATGCCGGCGTTCGCCAGATCACGGAAATAGGGAAGGATCTCGCTCTCCGCGACCTCGCGAATGATCGCGGAGACGCGGTCGACGTCGGGAATCGGAAATTTCGTCACGGTTTCGGTGCTGCTTTGTTGGATCGGGGGTCGAGTCTCAGAACCGTTCCGCCATCCTTCGGCGGCTCCGGCAGCATGACTTTGCCGTCCAAGCCACTGTCTTTCAACGCTTTGACCAGCGCGTCATAGGTGGCCTGATCGGCGGCCGGGTTCGGGGCGGGCGGCGTGCCGGTCAGCGGACCGGGCTCCGGCGGCTTGCGCGGCGTGTTCGGATCGGGCGGAGGCTGCGGCACGTCGCGCGCCTCCCGCGTTTCCGCCTTGGGCGGCGGCGGGGGCGGACGCCACAGGCGGAAACAGTCGGTGAAGGTGGCTTCCTTGCAGGCCTTCAGCAACTCTTTCGGGTCCGGCGCCACGACCAGAGGGCTGAAGGGGGCGGGCGGAAACTCCGCGGGCTCCGGCGGCAGGGGATCTTCCGGCGCGACGGGCGGCTCCTCCACGAATCCCGGTGGCAACACCCGCTCGGCGGCGGCGGCGGTGCCCACGAAGGCCAGGAACGCCAGGGACAGGAGAGCGATCGGGACGCGCAAGGGAATCCGAAAAAGAAAAGAAGCGGGCCGAGCCGCCATTATGGCGCCCTGCCCGCTGCATAGCCACGGACAAATCCTTGCCCCGGCACACCCGCCTCCGTCAGGAGCGCGGCAGGCTGTCGCTCGGGGTGGCGTGCAGCGCCCAGGCGGCCAGTTCGGACCGCAGGGCGGCAATCTTGCTGCTTTCCGTCGGGTTGGTTTCCTTGCGCCAGGCGTCACTGATGATTTCCAGCAGACGGGCGCGGCCGGCGTTGTCGCGCGACAGCTCCTGGATGCGCAGCACCGCGGCACCGGGCGACAACTGCTCCTGCCGGGCGACCAGGGTCACCTGATCGGCCAGGAAGGCGGTGATCGAAAAGTGTGTTGGATCGGTCTGCAAACGCATAGGCGGGCCTCCTCCCGGGGATAACCCATCGGCTCCCCGTGTCGAATATCGGGGGCGCGTTGGGAAAAGGCTACACCTCGGACGTCGTAGGACGGGGCTGAAATCGGGCGCGTCATGTCGTCGCACGTGCACGAACGAATTATGACGCGCCCGATTCCATTATGGCGAAAGATCAGCCGTGCACGAACCGTTTCTCGAAACGGGCCAGATCCGCCGGATCTATGGCCACCTGGATGTGGGCCTGGACCTCGTCGTCGCGCCGCTCCAGCACCTCACCTTTTTCATAGAGCCACGCGAGCGCAGCCCCGTCCCCCAGTTCCACGGACAGGTCCACCACTTGGCGGTGGGCGTTCATCCGCTGGTCGAGCAATCGGTCGAGATCGGCGATCCCCGCACCCGACAGGGCGGACACCGCGACGGCACGCGGATTGCGGGCCGTTTGGGCCAGGACTGCCTCGCGGGACTCCTCGTCCAGCGCGTCGATCTTGTTCAGCACCTCGATCACGCGGTCGTCGGCGTCCGGGTCGATGCCCATGTCGCTCATGACCTCGTGCACGTCGGCCTTCTGGGCCTCGCTGTCCTGGTGGGACACGTCGCGGACATGCAGGATGATGTCGGCGGCGTCCACCTCCTCCAGCGTGGCGCGGAAGGCGGCGACGAGGCCGTGCGGCAGGTCGGAGATGAAGCCCACCGTGTCCGACAGGATCACCTTGCGCCCGGACGGAAGAGTCACCTGACGCATCGTCGGGTCCAGCGTGGCGAACAGCAGGTCCTTGGCAAAGACATCGGCGTTGGCCAGCCGGTTGAACAGCGTCGACTTGCCGGCGTTGGTGTAGCCGACCAGAGCCACCACCGGGTACGGCACCTTGGCGCGGGCCTTGCGGTGCAGGCCGCGGGTGCGGCGGACCTCCTCCAACTCCTTCTTGATCTTGACGATGCGGTCGCCGATCAGGCGGCGGTCCATCTCAAGCTGGGATTCACCGGGGCCGCCGAGGAAGCCGAAGCCGCCGCGCTGGCGTTCCAGGTGGGTCCAGGAGCGGACGAGGCGCGATTTCTGGTAGGTCAGGGCGGCCAGCTCGACCTGGAGCATGCCTTCGCGCGTGCGGGCGCGGGCGCCGAAGATCTCCAGGATCAGGCCGGTGCGGTCGATGACCTTGACCTTGAGGGCCTTTTCCAGATTGCGCTGCTGCACCGGCGACAGCGCATGGTCGAGGATGACGAGGGATGCCTCCGTCTCCTCCACGATCTGGGCAAAATGCTCCACCGTCCCCGACCCGAGAAGGATCGAAGGCTGCGGGCGGTTCACCCGCGCGCATTCGGCGTGCACGACCTCCAGATCGATGGCGCGGGCGAGGCCCACCGCCTCGTCCAGGCAGGATTCGGGATGGCGCAGGACCCCGTCCGCCTCATTGCGGAGGACGGGGTGGACCACGATGGCGCGGCCGGAGGCATCAGGCGTCCGGCCGTTGCCATTGGTCGGAAGATCAGACGTTTTCACCTTCCTTGGGCGGCTCGAAAAGTTGGATCGGATGCGCGGGCATCACAGTGGAGATGGCGTGCTTGTAGACGAGCTGCGAATGCGCATCGCGCCGCAGCAGTACCGAGAAGTTGTCGAACCAGGTGATGATTCCCTGAAGTTTAACACCGTTCACGAGGAACACGGTCACGGGAGTCTTGTTCTTGCGGACGTGATTGAGGAACACGTCCTGCACATTTTGGCTTTTTTCAGACATTTTATGTCGCCCCCTTCTTCAGTGTTTTTTGGGGCTCCTTGTTGGAAGCCCGCCCCCTGCAGCGATAAGGTTATGGTTGGTCGCAACCGTCTCGACTACTGGTCATCCGATATGGTGTCACCACCGCTGCCCACCAACCCGAACAATGCATGGCACGTGTCGTACTGATGGGCCGGAGGGAAGCGGGTGAAGCCGCTGCCCTCGCCCGCCCCTATTAGCACCGGGACCATTCCCACGCCATGGGCACATTCCATGTCGATGTCGGCGTCCCCTACGAACCAGACGTCCGGGCCCGGCGAAATGTTCGCCGGTTCCAGCGCCATCAGCACCGGCGCACCGTGCGGCTTGTCGAATTCGGCGTCCTGGGCGCCGACCAGACGACCGAAATAGCCGGTCCAGCCCAGCGCGTCGGCCTCCGCCCGCAGGAAGCGGCCGGTCTTGTTCGAGACCACCGCCTGATAGATTCCGCGCTCGGCGAAGCCGCGCAGCAGGGATTCCGCGCCCGGCAGGGGCCGGAGATGCTCCAGGTGATGCGCCTCGAAATAGGCGTAGAAAAGGTCACGCGCGTCGGTCCAGCGCTCCCCAAAGATGCGGGGGAAGCTGTCGCGCAGCGACTGCTTGATGCGCTCACGCGCCTCCTCCTCCGTCCAGGCCGGATGGCCGAAGGTGACCAGCGCGTGGTTCAGCGCGGCGCGCACGGTGCCCCAGTTGTCGACCAGCGTGTTGTCCCAGTCGTAGAGGACGGCGCGCGGCAGCACGGGCAGACGGTCGATGACGGCGGCGGCGTCGCTCATGACGGCAGCTCGGCGGCCACGTAATCGAGATAGGCCTGACGCAGCGCCCGCGTGACCGGCCCCGGCCTGCCCTCACCCACCGGCTTGCCGTCGATGCGGGTCACCGGCAGCGCGAAGGTGCCGGCCGAGGACACAAAGGCCTCGCGGGCCGCGAGCGCCTCCTCCACCGTGAAGCTGCGTTCCTCCACCGGGATACCGCGCTCGCCGGCCAGCCGCAGGAGCGACAGACGGGTAATGCCGTTGAGGATCTTCTGCGACGGCGGCCGGGTCACCAGCACGCCGTCCTGCGTCACGATCCAGGCGTTGGAGGAGGATCCCTCCGTCACCGTGCCGTCCGGATCGATCAGCCACGCCTCGTAGGCGCCCGATTCGGCGGCCTGCTGCTTGGCCAGCACCGGGGCGAGGAGGCCGACCGTCTTGATGTCGCGCCGGCCCCAGCGGATGTCGGGCACCGTGACCACGGCCACGCCCTTCTCAAGCTGCTCCGGCTTGGCGAAGGCGGTGACCCGCTTGACGGTCATCACCAGCGTCGCGGGGGTATCCGCTGGGAACTTGAAGTCCCGCGGGGCGACGCCGCGGGTGACCTGGATGTAGAGCGAGCCGTTGCGAACGCCATTCCGCCGCACCAGTTCGCGGGCGATCATCGTGACGACGCGCGGCGCCGCCGGCCAGTCCATGCGCAGCTCCGACAGGCTGCGGCCCAGACGCTCCATATGGCCGTCCATGTCCGCGAAACGCCCGTCGAGGAGGGTCACCACCTCATAGACGCCGTCGGCGAACTGGAAGCCGCGGTCTTCCACATGAACCGCTGCCTGCCGGTGCGGCAGGTAACGGCCGTTGACGTATGCCCATCGAGCCATGGAGGTTCTTTTTGTTGGTGCCAAAAACGATACGTGAGGCGATCAGAAGAATTCAAGCCGGACGGCGAACATCTTCTCCACCTTTTTCACCTGACCGGCGGTGGCGAGGATGACGACCCGGTCCTTCGGACGGATCACCGTAGCCGGTCGCGGGACGATGACCTCGTCGCCGCGCACGATGGCGCCGACGATGACCCCGGAGGGCAGCTTCACCTCACGCAGCGGCGTGTTCACCACCGCGGAGGTTTCCAGCGCCTCCGCCTCGATAACTTCGGCGAAGCCGTCGCGCAGGCTGTGCACCGCGCGAATGCGGCCGCGGCGGACGTGCTGGAGGATGTTCGACACGGTGATGGCGCGCGGGCTGACCACCGCGTCGATCCCCAGCGGCGACACCAGAGAGGTGTAGGACGCCTTGTTTATCAGCGTGATGGCGCGCTTTGCCCCGTGCCGCTTGGCGAGCAGCGAGGACAGGATGTTGCCCTCGTCGTCGTTGGTCACGGCGACCACCGTCTCGGTGGCGCGGACGTTGGCTTCCTCCAGAATCTCCGGGTCCAGCCCGTCGCCATGCAGCACCATGGTGCGCGACAGGCGCTGCGCCACATACTGCGCGCGGCTGCGGTTCATCTCGATGATGCGGGCGGTGACGTGAGGGTATTTCGCCTCCAGCTCCTCCGCCAGGCACAGCCCGATGTTGCCGCCGCCCAGGATGATGATGCGGCGGGCCTCCACCTCCTCGTGTCCGAAGGCGGACATGGCGCGGTTGAGGTGGCGGTTGTCGCAGGCGAAATAGACCTCGTCGCCGGGCAGCATCTGGTCGTCACCGCCGGGGATGAAGGAGCGGTCGTTGCGGATGATCGCCACCACCTCCAGACCCAGGTCGGGAAACAGGCCGGTCAACTGGCGCAGCGGCGTGTGCAGCACCGGGCAGGTTTCGGTGCACAGAACGCCGACCACACGGACCTTGCCGTCCGCCAGCGGGATCATGTCGAAGGCGCCCGGCACCTGGAGTCGGCGGGCGATGGCCCGCGCCACCGCGATTTCCGGCGAGATGATGACATCGATCGGCATGTGGTCGCGGCTGAACAGGTCCGCCCAGATCGGCTTCAGATAGCTTTGATTGCGCACACGGGCGATCTTGGTCGGCACCTTGAACAGGGCGTGGGCGACTTCGCAGGCGACCATGTTGATCTCGTCGATCTGGGTGACCGCGATGATCATGTCGGTCTCACCCGCCCCCGCCGCCTCCAGAACGTCAGGGTGCGAAGCGTGGCCGACCATGGCCTGCACGTCGAGCGTGTCGCTGATCCGCTGGATGAGCTCCGGCGAATGGTCGATCACCGTGACGTTGTTGCCCTCGGACGCCAGATAGCGCGCGATGTTCGAGCCGACCTGCCCGGCTCCGCAAACGATGACCTTCACGGCCTTTGCACCCTTCCCCGCCCATTTTCCAGGCACTCAGGCCGAAGACCTTATCATCTCGCGCGAGGACGCACCAACTCTATGTTTGCGAAGGAAAATACGCCTGGCCTCGCTGATATTGGCGCGGGCATTGGCGAGGGTGTGCAAGAGGGTGACGGGGGACCGCCCCGTCACCCACCCCGGCTCTGCGCGCGAGACGAAGAGCCGTGTGCCGGCACGCCGGTCAGCTGTTGTCGATCGCGTAATAGAACTGCGTGACGATGCCCTGCGGCGCGTCGTCCCTGCGGGTGTCGAAGTTGAAGTCCTGGGACCGGCCGTTGATGTTGACCGACCCCTGGGCGTGGGCCGGTCCACCGAAATTCACACAGACCAGGAGAAGCTGGTTCACGCCGGCCTGGAGATTGCCGGTCAGCACAACCTGCTCATTGATCGCTTCGCCGCCCCCGATCCTGTTGTAAACCTGCGCCCCGTTCAAGTAAGCAACAAGCTGGTTATCCGTATAATTGACGGTCAAGATAGCCGTGGTCGCCATTTTGGAATTCCTCCATCACAAAAGAAAGACATTGCGTTCTTTTTTATGAGCACTCACAAAAAATATTTTTATTTAGGCAATTTGATGCGATCAACAGTAAAAACTGTTACTTGAGATTTCATTAAATATATAAATACAATGGTATTTATGAATGTCGACTCCCTGAATTCCTGCCTTCGCCGGGATGACGGCCCGAAGGGCACAAATTGTAAATGCTTCGCAAGCCGTCCGCTATCGCGGACATGCTTGGGAAGCCTGCTTCAGGATCGAGGTAAGCGACGGACTCTTGGCGTTGTGGAGCGAATTTATTCGACGAACAGCTTGCCCTTCTCGCTGCCGTGCACGCCGAGCGATTTCAGCTTCCGGTGCAAGGCGGAACGCTCCATCCCGACGAAGGAGGCGGTGCGGGAGATGTTGCCGCCGAAGCGCGTCACCTGGGCCAGCAGATACTCACGCTCGAACACCTCGCGCGCCTCGCGGAGCGGCAGACCCATGATCTCGCCGCCCTTGTCCCATTTCAGGACCGTGGGGGTGATGGCGCCGATTTCCGGCGGCAGCTGGTCGGCGCGGATCGGTTCCTTGGGATCGCCCTGCGCCATGATGAGCAGCCAATCCACCACGTTGCGCAGCTGGCGCACGTTGCCCGGCCAGTCATAGGCCTGCAGCGCGGCCATGGCATCCTCGCCGAACTCGCGGGCCGGCAGACCGGCGGCCTCGGCCGAGCGCTGCATGAAGTGGCGGGCCAGCAGCGGGATGTCCTCGCGCCGCTCGGCCAGCGACGGCACGCGGATCGGCACGACGGCCAAACGATAGAACAGGTCCTGGCGGAAGCGGCCCTGGTCGATCTCCGCCTGGAGGTCGCGGTTGGAGGTGGCGATGACGCGCACGTCCACCTCGACCCGGTGACCGCCGCCGACCCGCTCGAACACCTGCTCCTGCAGGGCGCGGACGATCTTGCCCTGGGTTTCCAACGGCATGTCGGCCACCTCGTCGAGCAGCAGCGTGCCGCCGTGCGCCTGCTCGAAGGTGCCGATCTTACGGCCACCGCCGTCCACCCCGGCCTCCGTGCCGAACAACTCCATTTCCAGCCGGTCAGGACGCATGGTGGCACAGTTCAGCCCGACGAAGGGACCACCGGCGCGGCGCGACCGCGCGTGGATCAGCCGGGCCACCACCTCCTTGCCGGAGCCGGCGGGGCCGGTGACGAGGACGCGGCTGCCGGTGGGCGCCACCTTCTCGATGCTCTGGCGGACGTGGTTGACGGCGGTGGAACGGCCAATCAGTTCCACCTCGCCGCCGGCGCGCAGCTTCAACTCTTCGTTCTCACGCTTCAGCCGGGCCGCCTCGATGGCGCGGTCCACCATCAGCAGCAGCCGGTCGGCCTTGAAGGGCTTCTCGATGAAGTCGTAAGCGCCGATCTTGATGGCCGAGACGGCGGTTTCGATGTTGCCGTGGCCCGAGATCATGATGACCGGCAGGTTCCGGTGGTCGCGCATCAGCTGTTCGAGGATCTGAAGCCCGTCCAGCCGGCTGCCCTGCAGCCAGATGTCCAGAACCACGAGGCTCGGACGGCGCGCGGAGACCTGGGCGAACGCCTGATCGGCGTCGGCGGCCTCGCGCGTCTTCATGCCTTCGTCGTTCAGGATGCCGGCGATCAGCATCCGGATGTCCGCTTCGTCGTCGACGATCAGAATGTCATGCGCCATGGGCTGCGTGCCTCTTCTCTTCACCGGTCTCCGCCGGCGTGCCAACGCCGCCGGGGGCGTCGCCCGCGGCCGTGCCGGAGCTGGTGGATGTGTTGGGGATGACCAGCCCGACGCGCGCCCCGCCGCCTTCGCGGTCCTCCAGGGTCAGCACGCCGCCGTGGTCCTCCATGATCTTCTTGACGATTGCCAGCCCCAGTCCCGTGCCTTTCGCGCGCGTCGTCACGTAGGGTTCGGTCAGCCGGTCGCGTTCCTCGGTCGGCAAGCCCTTGCCGTTGTCCTCGATGATCATGGCGATGCGCTCGGCATCGGCCTCGACCCGGATGGCGACATGGCCGGGCGGCAGTTCCGTGCCTTCGGCGGGCGGCGGGCGCCCTTCGATGGCGTCCGCGGCGTTCTGCAGCAGGTTGGTCAACGCCTGGCTGATCTGGCGGCTGTCGCAGGGCACGGTCAGCGGCCCCTGGGGCAATGCCATGTCAAACTTGATCTTCCCAGCGTGCGCACTGGACTGCAGGAAGACCGCCTGCCGGACGAGGTCGTTGAGGTTGCAGGGCTTCATCACCGGCTGAGGCATGCGCGCGAAGGCCGAGAACTCGTCCACCATGCGCCGGATGTCGTCCACCTGCCGGACGATGGTGTCCGTGCACATGGTGAAGACCTCGGTGTCGCTGGTGATCTCCTTCAGGTACTTGCGGCGCAGCCGTTCGGCGGAGAGCTGGATCGGCGTCAGTGGATTCTTGATCTCGTGGGCGATGCGGCGGGCGACGTCGGCCCAGGCCGCCTTGCGCTGGGCGGAGACCAGCTCGGTGATGTCGTCGAAGGTCACGACGTAGCCGCGGATCTCCCCGCTGCCCCGCCCCTCGGTGGAGATGCGGACGAGCAGGGTCAGCGGCGTCGTGCCGGGGCGGCGGATCTGGATCTGGTCCTGCACCACCCGGCCCGGACGGCCCGGCGCGTGGTCGAGAAGTTCCCCCATCTCGGGGGACAGCTCGGCCAGCCTCATCCCGATCAGGCTTTCCGCGTCCTCGACGCCGAGAAGGCGCGCGGCCGAGAAGTTGGGAAGGGTGATGCGCCCCTCCGCGTCCAACCCGATCACGCCCGCCGACACGCCACCCAGCACGGTCTCGGTGAAGCGGCGGCGCTCGTCGATCAGGCGGTTGGCCGAGAGAAGCTCGTGCCGCTGGCTTTCGATCTCCGTCGTCATGCGGTTGAAGGCGCGCGACAGCAGGCCAAGCTCGTCCTCGCCGGGCGGTTCGGTCACCCGGACGGTCAGGTCGCCGGCGCGCACCCGCTCCGCCGCACCGATCAGGGCGCTGATCGGACGCGCCAGCCGCGTCGCGAAGATCAACCCCGCCCACACCGCCGCCAGCAGAAGCAGCAGGGCGACGACCAGGAAGATCAGGGTGAAGGTGATCTGCAGGCTGCCGCGCTGGCTTTCCAGCGCACCGAACTCCCGCACCGCCCCTTCCGCCGAGGCCATGTGCGACAGCACGCGCGGCTCGACCATGCGGCCGACATAGAGATAGGTGTCGGCGAAGCGGTCGAGCCGGACCAGCGCGCGCACGCGGTCGTCGTTCTCGCTGACGATCATCGCCACCTCGCCGCGGCGGGCGGTGGCGAGCTTGTCGTCGGGGATCGGGTCGAACTCCAGCGCGAAGGTGTAGCCGGAACGCGCGACGATGGCACCCGTCGTTCCGTTGAAGACGATGGCCTCCGACAGCGCGCGCAGCATCGCCTGGGTGGCGACCACCTGCTCGAACCGCTCGGGGTCGCTGGCGAGGCGCGCCGCCTCCTGGTTCAGGTCGTTCGCCATGGCGAGCGCGTCGGCGCGGATGTTCTGCTGGTGCTCGTGCAGATAGGCGCTGGCGACGGCCAGCGATTCGTTCACCGCCGTGCGCACCCGCTCGCTGAACCAGGACTGCACGCCGACATAGAAGAAGACCGTGGAGAAAATGGCCATGATGATGGCCGGTGCGACGGCGAGCAGGCTGAACACCGCGACCAGCCGCACATGCATCTGCGACCCGGCGAGGCCACGCCGCCGCCCGATCCACAGATAGACGATCCGCCGCGCGATCAGCACGCCAAGCAGGAGCAGCAGCGCCAGATCGAGGGTCAGCAGCCATGTGACGGTGCGCGGGTTGGTTTCCCCGAAGGGCGCGCTCTCCGTCAGCGCCGTATAGGTTGCAAAGCCCGCCACCAAGGCCGCCAAGGACAGCGCAAAGGCAAGCCGCTTCGCCAGCCCGACACGGGCTGCCCAGCGAAGGAACTGCTGCCAAAGCGGCGTGACGGTTTCAGGGGGTGTGGGCGACATCAATCCGGCAACCAGTCTGTTGCCAGAATGATACACGAGCTGTTGCCGTCCTGCCAAGCGGCAACCCCTCTGCCTTTCGCACAGTCCCTAAGGAGCATCGCGAACGGCAGAGGTGCCAAAAGCCTGTCGCAAAAACAACACGCTGTGGGCTGGTAGCGACGCCGGGCCGAACCGCCCGGCGCCGGATCACTTCAGCCCGCGCACCACCTGGATGTCGAGGTCGCGGATCTTCTTGCGCAATGTGTTGCGGTTGAGCCCGAGGAGTTGCGCCGCCTTGATCTGGTTGCCCCGCGTCGCCGAGAGGCTGAGCGAGATCAGCGGCCGCTCCACCTCGCGGAGCACCCGGTCGTACAGTCCGTTCGACGGCATGCCGTCCTTGTGCGCGGCGAAATAATCCTTGAGATGGCGCTCCACGGCGGCGGACAGGCCCTCGCCCTGCGGTTCCTCCACCGGTTGGGCAGCGGGGGTGGTATCGGCAAGCTCCGCCTCCACCACGTCGAGCCCAATGACCTCTTGCGAATAGAGCGCGGCGAGGCGGCGGACGAGGTTTTCCAGCTCGCGCACGTTGCCCGGCCAGCGGTAGCGCTTCAACCGGTCCATGGCAGGCTGGTCGATGCTCTTCACCGGCAGCCCTTGGGCCGAGCATTGGTTCAGGAAGTGGCGAACCAAGAGCGGTACGTCCTCCGTACGCTCGCGCAGCGGCGGCAGGCGGATAGGGACGACGCACAGGCGGTAGAACAGGTCCTCGCGGAACAGGCCCTGGCGGATCAGGGTGCGCAGATCGCGGTGGGTCGCGGCGACGATGCGTACGTCCGTCTTGATCGGTGTACGTCCGCCGACGGTCGTGTACTCGCCTTCCTGTAGCACGCGCAGCAGGCGGGTCTGCGCCTCCAGCGGCATGTCGCCGATCTCGTCGAGGAACAGGGTGCCGCCCTGCGCCTGCTCGAACCGGCCGGTGGAGCGGTTGGTGGCTCCGGTGAAGGCGCCCTTCTCGTGACCGAACAGCTCGGACTCGATCAGTTCGCGCGGAATGGCCGCCATGTTGATCGCGACGAAGGGGCCGTTGCGCCGCTTGCCGTAATCGTGCAGCGCGCGGGCCACCAGCTCCTTGCCGGTTCCCGACTCGCCGGTAATCGTCACCGTCAGGTCGGTGCCCATCAAACGGGCAAGGACGCGGTAGATCTCCTGCATGGCCGGCGAGCGTCCGATCAGGGGAAGCTGCTCGTCCGCCTCGCCGGCGTCGGCGGGCAAGGCCGCCGGCGGCGTGTTGGAGTTCAGTGCCCGTTCGACGACTGAGACCAGCTCCTTCAGGTCGAAGGGCTTGGGCAGATACTCGAAGGCACCGCGCTCCGCCGCCTTCACCGCTGTGATCAGCGTGTTCTGCGCGCTCATCACGATGATGCGCAGATCGGGCCGGATCTTCTTGATCCGCGGAATCAGGTCCAGCCCGTTCTCGTCGGGCATCACCACGTCGGTGATGATGAGGTCGCCCTGCCCGTCCGCCACCCAGCGCCAGAGCGTGGAGGCATTGCCGGTGGTGCGCACCTCGTGCCCGAGACGGGCGAGTGCCTGGGTCAGAACGGTGCGGATGGCGCGGTCGTCGTCCGCAACCAGGATCGTGGCTGCGCTCATCCGATGGCCCCTCGGATGCCTCTGGCCGGTGCAGGATCGCCGCTCATCTGCGCTTCATCGAACATGGGTAGCGAGACCTTGAAGACGGTGCGGCGCGGCTGGCTGTCAAATTCGATGACGCCGCCGTGGTCGCCGACGATTTTGGCTACCAATGCAAGCCCCAGGCCAGTCCCATTGACCTTGGTCGTAATGAACGCATCGAACAGGTTGGAACGCAGGTCGTCGGGTATGCCGTCCCCATTATCCTGAACGGACACCAGCAACGGCAGGTGCAGGCGGGTGTCGCCGCCGGGCAGGGCCATGCGGACGCCGTGCTGATAAGATGTGCTGAGAATGATTTCGCCGCCCGATTCCGGTGCAGCTTCTGCCGCATTTTTAATCAGGTTGAGGAAAATCTGGATAAGCTGGTCGCGGTTGCCATAAACCGGCGGCAGGGATGGGTCATAGCGCTCGATGAAGCGGATGTTCCGCGCGAAGCCGCTTTGGGCCACCTTGCGGACATGCTCCAGAACGGTGTGGATGTTCACCGCATCGCGCTCCAGCGGGCGCTGGTCGGAGAAGACCTCCATCCGGTTGACCAGAGCGACGATGCGGTCGGCCTCGTCGCAGATCAGCCGGGTGAGCACCCGGTCGGACTCGCTGCAGTTTTCCTCCAGGAGCTGTGCCGCTCCGCGGATGCCCGACAGCGGATTCTTGACCTCATGCCCGAGCATCGACGCCATGGCGGTGACCGAGCGGGCAGCGTTGCGGTGGGTCAGGGAATTGTCGATCTTGCGGGCCAGCGTACGCTCGTTGACCGTCAGCAGCACATGGTCGGCGGGCTCGCCCAGCGCGGTGACCCGCACGGTGACATGGTGCGGGCCGATGCGCGGCGTGTCGATGACGACACCTTCCTGCGAGGCGCGGTGGCGACCCTGCTGCACCTGCTCGATCAACTGGCTGACCGGGCTGTTGGGCGGCAGCAGCTCGGCCAGCGGCATGCCTTCCATCATGGCGGCGGACAGGCCGAAGAACTCCTGCGCCTCCAGATTCACGTAGCGGATGTCGCCGGAGCCGTCGACGACCAGAACCGGGTCGGGGAGCGCGTTCAGCATGACGGACGGATCGATGCAGGGGCGGACGGGACGGTAGGAACTGGAGGGCGCACGGGGCCGCGCCGGGCGGCGGGGCAGTGGAGCAGCGGCAGATGCACGGGCCATCAGGCAGCCATCCTTTCGATCGCCGGGGCGTAGAAGTCGCGGATGAAGCCGCGCACTCGTTCGGGATCGGACATGCGGTTGACCTCCGAGCGGAATTCGGCGGAGTCGCGCAGGCCCGTTGAGTACCAGGAGATGTGCTTGCGGGCGACGCGAAGCCCGCCTTCGACGCCGTAATGGGTCAGCATGGCGTCGTAATGCTCCAGCAGCGTGTCGAGCTGCTCGTGGAGCGGCGGGTCGGGCAACCGCTCGCCGGTGCGGATGTAATGCATAACCTGGGCGGGGAACCAGGGGCGCCCGTAGGCGCCGCGCCCGATCATCACCCCGTCGGCGCCGGACTCGGCGAGCGCACGATCCACGGCGTCGAAGGATGTGATGTCGCCGTTGACCACCACCGGGATCGACACCGCCTCCTTCACGGAGCGGATGAAGGACCAGTCGGCGGTGCCGTTGTAGAACTGCTCGCGGGTGCGGCCGTGGACGGTGACCAGCTTGATCCCGCACTCCTCGGCGATGCGGGCTAGACGGGGCGCGTTCAGGCTGCTGTCGTCCCAACCCTTGCGCATCTTCAGCGTCACCGGGATCGTGACCGCCTTCGCCGTGGCTTCCAGGATGCGGGCGGCGAGCGCCTCGTCGCGCATCAGGGAGGAGCCGGCGTGCCCGTTGACCACCTTCTTCACGGGACAGCCGAAGTTGATGTCGATGATGGCCGCCCCGCGGTCCTCGTTCAGCTTTGCCGCTTCGGCCATCACGTCGGGCTCGCAGCCGGCGAGTTGGACGGCCATGGGGAACTGCTCCGGTTCGCACTCGACCATGCGCAGCGTCTGGCGGTTCTCGCGGATCATCGCCTGGCTCGCGACCATCTCGGAGACGACCAGTCCGCAGCCCGACTGCTTTACCAGCCTCCGGAACGGCAGGTCGGTAACGCCGGACATAGGGGCGAGGATCACCGGACCCTCAAGCGAGATGGTGCCGATTTGAATGGCCATGTTCACCTGCCCACATGATGGGCACATTAGCGATATGATGAGAATTTGTGCACGGTAGCACAGCGTTTCGGCATGTTGCAAGTGCACATACCGCGAGCGCCACGGTGACTATCCTGCGCAACGGCTAGCCGAGCAGGACGTCGGTGACGAACTTGACACCCGGATAGGCGAGCGTCAGCAGCAGATAGGCGATCAGCACGAGACGCGCCGCCATCCGCCCGCGCACGCCGGTGCGGGCGTGGGCCAGCAGCAACCCGCCGATGACGACGAAGCTGGCGACGGACAGAAGCGTCTTGTGGTCGGCGCGCAGCAGCGCGCCGGTTTCGTAATAGAGCACCGCCATTCCCGTGGCGAGACCGGCCCCCAGAACCGCCTCCGACGCGCCGAGAAGGTGGAGCTGCATCCGCTCGCTTTCCGTCACCGGGGGCAGGAAGCGGGTCAGCGGCGTCGGACGTTTCGACTTCAGCGCCCGCTCCTGAAGGAAGGCGGCGAGCGAGGCCACGGCGGCCATGGTCAGCAGCGCGTAGGTGATGACCGACACGGCGATGTGCAGATCGATCCAGATGCCCGGCGCCCCGCCGCGCAGCACCGGCGCCGGTGCCTGCTGGGCCAGCGTCGCGAAGGCGCCGACGGTCAGCAGATAGGGCAGCAGCAGCGGCGACAGCCGCCACGCCGACCGGGTCAGCGCGCTCATCGCCATGAACAGCAGCATGCAGGCGGCGATGGTGATCCACAGCGCGGTGGACAGGCCGGTGTGCCAGCGTCCCGCCACCTGGGTCAGCGCCCAGGCCGCCGGCCCGGCGAAGCCCAGAACCAGGGCACCCCAGAAATAGGCGGACCGCCCGTCCGCCCCCTGCCCCGCGATCCGGTGGTACGGGTAGATCGACGCCGGCAGCAAAGCCATCAGCGCGGTCAGGCTGTAGACGATGTTCTGCGACATGCGGCGGACCCGTGCCCTTCCCTCTGCGGAAACCCAAAGTCGCTGTTGGACCCAAAGTCGTTGTTGGACAAGTCTCTGAAGCTCTTGGCGGAACGCCGGTGAGCGGCTAGGCTCCGCTGCGTCCGGCCGCCATGACGTAAGCGTCACGCGGACGGCCCGTCAAGCGCGGATACCATAGCCCAAACGGCACGGATGCGTCCCATGTCTTCCTGTATCGCGCTGATCGTCGCCGCCGGAAGCGGCCAGCGTTTCGGCGCCGAACAGCCCAAGCAGTATCTCGATCTCGCCGGGCAGCCCGTGCTGCGCCGCACGGTCGAGGCCTTCCGCCGCCACCCCAAGGTGAGCGCGGTGCGCGTCGTCATCAATCCCGCGTTTCGCGATCTCTACGATGCGGCCGTCGCGGGACTGGATCTGCCCGAACCGGTTGCCGGCGGGGCGTCCCGCCAGGATTCGGTGCGCAATGGGCTGGAGGCGTTGGCCGACTCGGCCCCGGGCCTCGTGCTGATCCACGACGCGGCACGCCCGCTGATCGACTCAGACACCATCAACGCGGTGATTGCCGCGCTGGACACCCATCCCGCGGCGCTGGCCGCCGTTCCGGTCGCCGACACGCTGAAGCGCGGGGATGACGGGCTGGTGGCCGGCACGGTGGACCGCAGCGGCCTGTGGCGCGCCCAAACCCCGCAGGGCTTCCGCTTTCCCGCTATTCTGGCCGCGCATCGCGATGCCGCCGGGCTGGAACTGACCGACGACGCGGCGGTCGCCGAACGCGCCGGGCTGCCGGTCGCGCTGGTGCCCGCCAGGGAGGAGAATTTCAAGGTGACCACCCCCGACGACCTGACCCGCGCCACCCGCGCGCTCGACTCCGCCCTGTCCGACATTCGCACCGGATCGGGCTTCGACGTGCACCGCTTCGCCGAGGGCGATCACGTCACGCTCTGTGGCGTGCGGGTGCCGCACACGCAGCGGCTGGACGGCCATTCGGACGCCGACGTCGGGCTGCACGCGCTGACCGACGCCATCCTGGGCGCGCTGTGCGCCGGGGACATCGGCAGCCATTTCCCGCCCAGCGACCCGCAGTGGCGCGGCGCCGACAGCGCTCTGTTCCTGAAACACGCGGCGGAGCTGGTGACGGCGCGCGGTGGGCGGATCGCCCATGTCGACGTGACGATCATCTGCGAGCGCCCGAAGGTCGGCCCGCACCGCGAGGCGATGACCGCGCGGGTTGCCGACATCCTGGGCATGCCGGTGGACCGGGTCAGCGTGAAGGCGACGACGACGGAGCGCCTGGGCTTCACCGGGCGCGGCGAGGGCATCGCGGCGCAGGCGATGGCGACGATCCGTCTGCCAGGATAGCATGAACCTTCCGTAGCCCTCTCCCAGGACGGAGAGGGGCTGGTTCTGGCACGACGACGAAAGGGACCCGCATGTTTCCCGATCACATCCGCGAGCTCGCCGCCAAGCTGCTCGCCGAGTACGAGCTGGCCGGCTACACCCTGGCAACCGCCGAATCCTGCACCGGTGGCCTGATCGCGGGGGCACTGACCGACATCGCGGGCTCATCCAAGGTGGTGGACCGGGGCTTCGTCACCTACTCCAACGTCGCCAAATCCGAGATGCTCGGCGTGCCGCCCAGCCTGATCTACGCCCATGGCGCGGTCAGCCCGGAGGTGGCGGTGGCCATGGCGGTGGGCGCCCTGGCAAAGTCGAAGGCCGACGTGACGGTGGCGGTGACCGGAGTCGCCGGCCCTGGCGGCGGAACGCCGGAAAAGCCGGTGGGACGCGTCTACATCGCCACGGCCGTCCGCCGCGGGACCGCCAAACACAAGGAATACACCTTCCCCGGCGACCGCGAGGCGGTGCGCCTCGCGACCGTGCAGACCGCGCTGGAGCGGCTGCGCACCGCCCGACCGGAAACCGGGATTCGCTGAGGGAACACCGGCCTCAGGCGGTCCGCGCCGCGGCCGGCCGGCTGGAGCCGTTGCCGTAGAGCTGGTTGGCGCGGGTCTCGAAGGCCTGCACCATCCGGCGCACCGCCTCGTTGAACAGCACGCCCATGATCTTCTGCAGCATCTTCGAACGGAACTCGAAGTCCACGTAGAAATCCACGCAGACGCCGCCCTCGTGCGGGGTGAAGATCCAGTGGTTGTTCAGGTACTGGAACGGCCCCTCGGTGTACTGGACGTTGATGCGGCGGTTCGCCTCGTCCAGCTCCACGCGCGAGGTGAAGCGTTCTCGGACCATCTTGAAGCCGATGACAAGGTCCGCAAACATCACGTCGCCTTCTCGGCGGCGGATGCGGGCAGCGAGGCACCAGGGCAGGAATTCCGGGTACTTCTCCACATCGGCGACCAGCCGGTACATCTGCTCCGGCGTGTAGGGAAGAACCTTCTTTTCCGCGTGCGTCGGCATACCCGCTCCGTTTCTCTTTCGGCCGCCTCTCAGCCCGCCGCTGCCGCGAGCTTGCGGAGGCGAGCCTCGCGCAGCTTCGCGAAGTCCGCCCCCGCGTGATAGCTGGAGCGGGTCAGCGGCGTCGAGGCCACCATCAGGAAACCCTTGCCGCGGCCAAGTGTTGCGTAGCTCTGGAATTCTTCCGGAGTCACGAACCGGTCCACCGCCGCGTGCTTGGGCGTCGGCTGGAGGTACTGGCCGATCGTCATGAAGTCAACATCGGCGGCGCGCAGATCGTCCATCACCTGCCCGACCTCCTCGCGCGTCTCGCCCAGACCGACCATCACGCCGGACTTGGTGAACATCGACGGGTCCAGCTCCTTCACCCGCGCCAGCAGCTGCAGCGAGGTGAAGTAGCGCGCACCCGGACGGATCGTCGGGTAGAGGCGCGGCGCGGTTTCCAAGTTGTGGTTGAAGACGTCTGGCTTCGCCTCGACCACCACCTCCACGGCACCCTTCTTCTTCTGGAAGTCGGGGGTGAGAATCTCGATGGTGGTGTCCGGCGACGCCGCGCGGATGGCGCGGATGGTCCGGGCGAAATGTTCCGCCCCACCGTCCTCCAGGTCGTCGCGGTCCACCGAGGTGACGACGACGTGGCTCAGCTTGAGCTGGGCCACCGCCTCCCCCACATTGTCCGGCTCGTGCGGGTCGAGCTGGTCGGGACGGCCGGTGCCGACGTTGCAGAAGGCGCAGCCGCGGGTGCAGACGGACCCGAGGATCATGAAGGTCGCGTGCTTGTGCTTCCAGCACTCCCCGATGTTCGGGCAGGCCGCCTCTTCGCACACGGTGTTGAGCTTGAGCCCGCGCATCAGGTTGCGCGTCTCGTTGTATTCCTGGCTGGTCGGCGCCTTGACGCGAATCCAGCCCGGTTTGCGCTGGATCGGGTTGTCGGGCTTGTGGGCCTTTTCGGGATGGCGAAGCTTCTCGGGGTGATCGGCCACGGTCATGGTCTGAAGTGCTCCCACGGGCTGCCCGATGGCAGCGCCGATGCTGAACGGTAACGCGCCGCCTTCCGCGCAAGGGACGGCGCAGGGAAACGGCGCAAGGCCGGCGGACACGGTCCCGCCGGATAGGCCGGAATGACCGACCGGTCAAGTCTGATTATCGGCCGCGACGAAACAACACCGCCAAAAGGATAACGGAGTCGCAAACGTTGCTCCCCCGCCCCAGAGGGCGAGGGAGAAAACGACCGCCGATCAGACCCGCCACTTAGAAGTGGATGGCCCGGCCGTAGGCATCAAGAACCGACTCGTGCATCATTTCCGACAGGGTCGGATGCGGGAACACCGTCTGCATCAGCTCCTGCTCGGTGGTCTCCATGGTCTTGGCGACCGTGTAGCCCTGGATCAGCTCCGTCACCTCGGCGCCGACCATGTGGGCGCCCAGCAGCTCGCCGGTCTTGGCGTCGAACACGGTCTTCACCATGCCGTCCGCCTCACCCAGAGCGATGGCCTTGCCGTTGCCGATGAAGGGGAAGCGGCCGACGCGGACCTCGTAGCCCGCCTCCTTCGCCTTCTTCTCGGTCAGACCGACCGACGCGATCTGCGGGTGCGAGTAGGTGCAGCCCGGGATGTTGCGGACGTCCAGCGCGTGCGGGTGCTTGCCGGCGATGTGCTCGACGGCGATGACGCCCTCGTGGCTGGCCTTGTGGGCGAGCCACGGAGCCCCCGTCACGTCGCCGATGGCGTAGACGCCCGGCTCGTCGGTCTGGCAGTTGGCGTTGGTCTTGATGTGGCCGCGGTCGGTCTGGACCTTGGTGTTCTCCAGGCCCAGATTCTCCGTGTTCGGCGCGATGCCGACGGCGAGGATCACGCGGTCGACCGTGATGTCCTCAGTCTTGCCGTTGGCCTCCACCGCCACCGTCACGCTGTCGGCACCCTTGCGCAGGTTGCCCGCCTTGCCGTTGGTGATGATGCGCATGCCCTGCTTTTCGAACTGCTTGCGGGCGAAGGCCGAGATTTCCTCGTCCTCAACCGGCAGGATGCGGTCCATCACCTCGACCACCGTCACCTTGGCCCCCAGCTCGTTGTAGAAGCTGGCGAACTCGATGCCGATGGCGCCGGAGCCGATGACCAGCAGCGACTTCGGCGTCGTGTTCGGGGTCATCGCCTTGCGGTAGGTCCAGACGAGGTTGCCGTCGTCCTCCAGACCCGGCAGGGTGCGGGCGCGGGCGCCCGTGGCGATGATGATGTTCTTCGCCCCGAAGGTACCGACCGCCGCACCGCCCTTGGTCACGGCCACCTGCCCCTTGCCGAGCAGCTTGGCCTCGCCCTCGATGACGGCGACCTTGTTCTTCTTCAGCAGGTGCTTGACGCCGCCGTTGAGCTGCCCCGCGACCTTGCGGGACCGCTGAACGACCTTGTCCAGGTCGAAGGACGGGTTCTGGATGACCAGCCCGTACTCCGCGGCGTGTTTGGCGTTGCGCAGCACCTCGGCGGAGCGGAGGAGCGCCTTGGTCGGGATGCAGCCCCAGTTGAGGCAGATGCCGCCGAGATTCTCACGCTCCACCACCGCGGTGCTGAGGCCGAGCTGGGCGGCGCGGATCGCCGCCACATAGCCGCCCGGACCGCCGCCGATGACGATGAGATCGTAGTTCATGTCAGCCATGGTCCGCGCCCCTTACAGCAGCATGCTCAGCGGGTCCTCGATCAGCTTCTTGAAAGCCGCGAGGAATTCCGCACCCTGCGCGCCGTCGGCGACGCGGTGGTCCACGGTGACCGAGACGGTCATCACGGTGGCGATGGCGAGTGCGCCGTTCTTCACGACCGGACGCTGTTCGCCGGCGCCGACCGCCATGATGCAGGCCTGCGGCGGGTTGATGATCGCCGCAAACTCCCGGATGCCGTACATGCCGAGGTTGGAGATCGAGAAGGTGCCGCCCTGGTACTCTTCCGGCTTCAGCTTGCCGTCGCGGGCGCGCTCCGCCAGACCCTTCATCTCGTTGGAGATCTCGGCCAGCCCCTTGGTCTCCGCCTTCTTGACGATGGGCGTGATCAGGCCGGTCGGGGTGGCCACGGCGACCGAGATGTCGACGTGGTCGTAACGGAGGATGGCCTCTTCCGACCAGGCGGCGTTGATGTTCGGGAACTTCTTCAGCGTCAGCGCGGCGGCGCGGATGATGAAGTCGTTGACCGACAGCTTGTAGTCCTTGGAGCGGGCGTTCAGGTCGGAACGGACCTTCAGCAGCGCGTCCAGTTCGCAGTCGATGGCCAGGAAGTAGTCCGGCACCGTCTGCTGCACCTCGGTCAGACGACGGGAGATCGTCTTGCGCATGGAGCTGTTCGGCTGCGCCTTGTAGCGCATGCCAAGCTTGTCCGAGAGGTCCTTGGCGTCGATGCCCGCGGCCTTCGGAGCCGGAGCGGCGGCGGCCGGCGCAGCCGCCGGGACCGCGGCGGGAGCCGGAGCGGCAGCCTGCGGAGCGGCGGCCTTGGCGGTGCCGCCGGCCTTGGCGGCCTCGATGTCGGCCTTGACGATGCGGCCGTTCGGGCCGGTGCCCTTGACGGCCTTCAGGTCGAGACCGGCCTGCTCGGCCAGACGGCGGGCCAACGGGCTGGCGAACACGCGGCCACCGCCCTGGGCGGCGGGAGCCGGAGCAGCCGCGGCCTGCGGAGCCGGGGCAGCCGCCGAAGCGGAAGCCGCCGGGGCCGGAGCCGCCGCGGGCGCAGCCGCCGGAGCGGGAGCGGGGGCAGCGGCCTTGGCGAGCGCGCTGTCGTCCTCGCCCTCTTCCAGCAGCACGGCGATCGGGGTGTTCACCGCGACGCCCTGCGTGCCGGCCTGCACGAGGATCTTGCCGAGACGGCCTTCGTCGGCCGCCTCGACTTCCATGGTGGCCTTGTCGGTTTCGATCTCGGCGATCACGTCGCCGGACTTCACCGCGTCGCCTTCCTTCTTCAGCCACTTCGCGAGGTTGCCCTCGGTCATGGTCGGAGAGAGGGCGGGCATGAGAATCTGGATGGTCATTCGCTCGCCCTCCTTACTTGCGGTAGCAGGCCTTCTTCGCCGCTTCCGCGATGCGGTCGGGCGAAGGAAGGACGAGCTTTTCCAGGTTCGCCGCGTAGGGCATCGGCACGTCGAGGCCGGTCACGCGGATCACCGGGGCGTCCAGATAGTCGAAGGCCTGCTCCATCATCAGGGCCGACAGCTCGGCGCCGATGCCGCAGGTCGGCCAGGCCTCCTCGACGGTGACGAGGCGGTTGGTCTTCTTAACGGAGTTGACGATCGTCTCGGTGTCGAGCGGACGGATCGTGCGCAGGTCGATGACCTCGGCGCTGATCCCGTCCTTCTCCAGCAGATCGGCGGCGGCGAGCGCGTAGCTGACCATCAGCGAATGGGCGGTGATCGTCACGTCCGTGCCGGCGCGGCGGATCTTGGCGCGGCCGATCGGAACGATGAAGTCCTCGCTCTCCGGCACCTCGAAGGACTGGCCGTAGAGGATCTCGTTCTCGAGGAAGATGACCGGGTTCGGATCGCGGATCGCCGACTTCATCAGGCCCTTGAAGTCCGACGCGCTGTAGGGAGCGACGACCTTCAGGCCGGGCACGCTGGCGTACCAGGGGGTGAAGTCCTGGCTGTGCTGCGCGGCGACGCGGGCGGCCGCACCGTTCGGGCCGCGGAACACGATCGGGCAGCCCATCTGGCCGCCGGACATGTACAGCGTCTTGGCGGCGGAATTCACGATGTGGTCGATCGCCTGCATCGCGAAGTTGAAGGTCATGAACTCGACGATCGGGCGCAGGCCGCGGAAGGCCGCACCGACGCCCAGGCCGGCGAAGCCGATCTCGGTGATCGGCGTGTCGATGACGCGGTCGGCGCCGAATTCCTGGAGCAGGCCCTGCGACACCTTGTAGGCGCCCTGGTACTGCGCGACCTCCTCGCCCATCAGGAAGACGGTCGGGTCGCGGCGCATCTCTTCGGCCATGGCGTCGCGCAGCGCTTCGCGGACGGTCTTCTTCACCGTCTTGTCGAAGAACTTGTCCTCGTCCGAGGCCGGCGGCGCGGCGGCCGGGCCGCTGGCCGGGCCGACCGGCAGGGTGGCCGGGGCGTGGGCGCCCGTGTCCTTCACCACCGGCTCGGCGGCGACCTTCGGGGCCGGCACCGGGGAGCCGGACACGGCGTCGGTGACGCTCTCGCCCTCGCCGAGGATCACGGCGATGGGGGTGTTCACGGCGACGTTCTCGGTGCCCTCGGCGACGAGGATCTTGCCGATGCGGCCTTCGTCGACCGCCTCGACTTCCATGGTCGCCTTGTCGGTCTCGATCTCGGCGAGCACGTCGCCGGACTTGACCTCGTCACCTTCTTTTTTGACCCATTTCGCCAGCTTGCCCTCGGTCATGGTGGGCGACAGCGCCGGCATCAGCACTTCGATCGGCATTCCTCAACCTCCGGCGGCGCGGGTTCACCGGGAGGCGAAGCCTCCGGCCCTCGGCGCCGCTCCTGCTTATCGTTGTCGTCAGGCTTCGACCAGGACGTCCGTCCACAGCTCCGCCGGATCGGGCTCGGGGCTCTGCTGCGCGAATTCGGCAGCCTCGGTCACCACGGCCTTGACCTCGCGGTCGATCTCTTTGAGCTGGTCCTCGGTCACGTAAGCGCCTTCCAGCAGGACGCGCTTCAGGTTGTCGATCGGATCGGACTCGCTCCGCATCTTCTCGACCTCCTCCTTGGTCCGGTACTTGGCCGGGTCGGACATCGAGTGGCCGCGGTAGCGGTAGGTCTTCATCTCGAGGATGACCGGGCCGTTGCCGGCGCGGATGTATTCCACCCACTTGTCGGCGGCCTCGCGGACCTCGAGGACGTCCATGCCGTTGACCTGATGGCCGGGAATGCCGTAGGCCGCGCCGCGCTGGTGCAGCTCGCCCGCCGAGGCGCGCTCCTGCGAGGTGCCCATGGCGTACTTGTTGTTCTCGATCACGTAGAGCACCGGCAGCTTCCACAGAGCCGCCATGTTGAAGCTCTCGTAAACCTGACCCTGGTTGATGGCGCCGTCGCCGCAATAGACCGCGGACAGGCCGTCATCCTTGTTGTACTTGTGCGAGAAGGCGAGACCGGTGCCCAGCGGGACCTGCGCGCCGACGATGCCGTGGCCGCCGTAGAAGTTCTTCTCGCGGCTGAACATGTGCATCGAGCCGCCCTTGCCCTTGGAGTAGCCTCCACGGCGGCCGGTCAGCTCGGCCATCACGCCCTTCGGGTCCATGCCGCAGGCCAGCATGTGGCCATGGTCACGGTAGCTGGTGATGACGTCGTCGTTGTCCTTCAGCGCGGCCTGGATGCCGACCACAACGGCCTCCTGGCCGATGTAGAGGTGGCAGAAACCGCCGATGAGGCCCATGCCGTAGAGCTGGCCCGCCTTCTCCTCGAAGCGGCGGATCAGCAGCATCTCGCGGTAGTACTTGATCAGGTCCTCGGTCGAAGCGGCCTGCTTCGAAGCGGAGTCAGTCTGCGCCTTCGGACGGCGTCGTGACGCGGCCATGTTTCCTCCCCAGGGTTTATGCAGCGACGGCAAGCGAACAGCCAGGGCTGCAGCACGTTGCGAGGGTACATCCCACTTATGAGGGTGCATCCCCCTCGCACCGGAAGCGGATGCGGGGCGCACAGTACACGACAAGCGCACGAGACGCAAATATCTGTTTTTAAACGCGAAATTCGGCGTTAACCGGCTTTCGGTTAATTCACTGATATGACCTACTTCTCAGCGCTAGCATCACCTTCGACCTGCGCCGGAGGGAGTGCGATTATGACGTCGCGGGGGCCTGAAAGGTTCAACATCGTGCGCGCACGCTCGTCCAGCATGTCGCGGTCCAGGTGGTCGCTGCGCATCAGTTGCGCACGACGGTCCATTCGCTCGCGCTCGGCCTTCACCTGATCGAGGACGGATTCCGCCGTGGCGATCTCCGCCTTCAGGTGGTTCATGGCGAGCAGCCCGCGGTCCCCCTGGACGGCGTAATAGACGAAGTAGGCGACGACGCAGGAGCCGATGGCCGGCCCGATGGCCTGGCGAAGGGCGCTTTTGGCGGCGCGTTTCAGCGAGTCGGTGAGGTTCTGGAGCATGGTCATGACGGTATGATGGAATCATACGCGATTCCTTCGGTCAAACGGAAAAGAAGCAATCCGAAAGAATTCACCGCGCCATGCTCTTTGCGCCGCCGAGTAATAGGCGGCTTACACCCCCAAAGGAGAGTGTCACAGTGCGCAACCTTCGAAAGAAGGCGGGTGGCGCTTCACTCCGGCGGGACCTCGCGCGGGCGACGGTCCTCGCCGATGGCGACGTAGGTGAACACGCCCTCCGTCACCTTGATCGCCTCCCCCGCGCTGCGCTGGCGCCGAACCCAGGTCTCGACCCGCACGCGGATGGAGGTTCGGCCCACCTTGGTGACATGGGCGAAGCAGCTCACCTCGTCGCCGACATAGACCGGCTTGTGGAAGGTCATCGCCTCGATCCCCACCGTCGCCACGCGCCCGCCCGCCCGGCGCAGGGCGGCGACGCCGCCGGCCAGATCCATCTGGGACAGCAACCAGCCGCCGAAGATGTCGCCGTTGGGGTTGGTGTCCGCCGGCATGGCGATGGTGCGCAACGCCGGGCCGCCCTCCATGTCGGGGTGGGTGGGGGATTGGTCGGTAGGAGTGCCGTCGCTCATCGTGCCTCCGCCCTCGTTCATTCTGGGGTCGAAAAAGCGCATCACAAAATATGGTGCGGGGAGTATATAGGAGCCACCGCATGCGCTTGCGCAGCCCTGACGAAATTCCTATAACTGGGGCCATGAGCGATCTTTTCGAGAACACGGCGCGCAAGGCCGAGACCTATTCCGCCCAGGATATCGAGGTTCTGGAAGGGCTTGAGCCCGTCCGTCGGCGCCCCGGCATGTACATCGGCGGCACCGACGACCGGGCGCTGCACCATCTGGTGGCCGAGGTTCTGGACAACGCCATGGACGAGGCGGTGGCCGGCCACGCCAGCCGCATCGACCTGGAGCTGACTGCCGACGGCACGGTGGTGGTGCGCGACAACGGGCGCGGCATCCCGATCGACGACCACCCCAAGTACCCGGGCAAGTCGGCGCTGGAGGTCATCCTCACCACCCTGCATTCGGGCGGCAAATTCTCCAACAAGGTCTACCAGACCTCCGGCGGCCTGCACGGCGTCGGCCTGTCGGTGGTGAACGCCCTGTCCGACCGGCTGACCGTCGAGGTGGCGCGCGACCGCCAGCTCTACGTGCAGCACTACAGCCGCGGCCTGCCCCAGGGACCGCTGACCCGCCAGGGCGCGGCCAATCGCCGCGGCACGACCATCCGTTTCCACGCCGACCCCGAAATCTTCGGCGAGGCCGCCCATTTCGAACCGCACCGGCTGTACCGGCTGGCGCGCTCCAAGGCCTACCTGTACCGGGGCGTGGAGATCCGCTGGAGCTGCGACCCGTCCCTGCTGTCCCCCGACAGCACCACCCCGGCGCAGGAGACGTTGCACTTCCCCGGCGGCCTGCTCGACTACCTGAACGCCGCCCTGAAGGAACGCCGGACGATGACCCGCCTGCCCTTCTCGGGCGCGCTGGACTTTCCGAACCAGCAGGGCCGCGTGGAATGGGCCATTGCCTGGCCGGAGGATGACGAGGGCTTCTCGCACACCTACTGCAACACCGTGCCCACCCCGCAGGGCGGCACGCACGAGGCCGGCCTGCGCGCCGCGTTGACCCGCGGTCTGAAGGGCTACGGCGAACTGACCAACAACAAGCGCGCCGCCCAAGTCACCGCGGACGACGTGATGGGCGACGCCTGCATCCTGCTGTCGGTCTTCATCCGCGAGCCGCATTTCCAGGGCCAGACCAAGGAGAAGCTGGTGACGGCGGAAGCCCACCGGCTGGTCGAGGCGGCGATCAAGGATCACTTCGACCACTGGCTGTCCGGCGACCCGTCCTCGTCCAAGGCCCTTCTGGAACGGCTGATCGAGAAGGCGGAGGAGCGCGCCAAGCGCAAGCAGTCCAAGGAGTTGGGACGGAAGTCCGCGACCCGGCGCCTGCGCCTGCCCGGCAAGCTGGCCGACTGCTCCCGCAACTCTCCGGAGGGGACCGAGATCTTCCTGGTCGAGGGCGATTCCGCGGGCGGGTCGGCCAAGCAGGCGCGCAACCGCGAGACCCAGGCCATCCTGCCGCTGCGCGGCAAGATCCTGAACGTCGCCTCGGCCTCCTCCGACAAGATGAAGGCGAACCAGGAGCTGAACGACCTCACCCAGGCGCTCGGCTGCGGGGTGGGCAAGGACTTCTCCAGCGACAAGCTGCGTTACGAGCGGGTCATCATCATGACCGACGCCGACGTGGACGGCGCGCACATCGCCTCGCTGCTGATGACCTTCTTCTACCGGGAGATGGGCGGGCTGATCCAGAACGGGCACCTGTATCTGGCCCTGCCGCCGCTCTACCGCATCAGCCACGGCGCCAAGTCGGTCTACGCCCGCGACGACGCCCACAAGGACCAGCTCATGAACAAGACCTTCAAGGGCAAGAAGGTGGAGATCAGCCGGTTCAAGGGCTTGGGCGAGATGATGCCGGCCCAGCTCCGCGAGACGACCATGGACCCGGCCAAGCGCACGCTGCTGCGCGTCGTCGTGCCGAACAGCGCCGACCCCGAGCAGGCCGAGGACGTGAAGGCAACCAAGACCCGCGTGGAGGAGCTGATGGGCCGCCGTCCGGAGCTGCGCTTCCAGTTCATCCAGGAGAACGCGAAGTTCGTCCGGGTCGACGACATCGACGTGTGATGTTGCACGCTGCCGGGATGCGCGGTCGGCTGAGCGGCGGCTCTTCCGGAGGCGCGGGCTTGCCGGTGCGTCGGCAGCGTCCCATGATTGGTCGCCCGACGTCCACTCTGCAGCCAGGCGAGCCATGACCTTCCTGCCCCGTGCCAGCGTTCTCGCCCTTTGTGCGATGGCGGCGGCCTGCACCAACGAACGCGTGGTGGCCGACCTGCCCGTCCCCGCCTACACGCTGAGCGAGGTGTCCTACGCCGCCTCCAACCGCGATCTGCGCGTGGTGATCCACGGCAATCCCTTCGGCATGGACCCGCAGACCTTCGGGCCGCTGGTGACCGCCAACATGCAGAACCGCATTTCCGGCGTGCGCACCAACTTCACGACGACGCCGAACCAGACGGCGCGGCCCGACTACCGGGTTGTTCTAGCCTTCAACCCCGCCGAGACCACCCTGAACTCGTACCTGTGCAGCGGCCAGCCCCTGCGCACCAGCCCACCCGGCGGCCCCATCGTGGTTCAGGGCGCCTTCTGCCGCGGCGGCGGAACGCTGTCCTCGGCCACCGGCTGGCTCGACCGTCCGCAGGGACCCAACGACCCCGATTTCCGATCACTCATCAGCGACATGACCTTTGCCCTTTTTCCGGCCCGCCGCGCCGACCTGGACGGCTGCGGCGGGGGTCCTGACTGCTGAGGCGGGCGAGGACGGCGGTCAGGCGTAAAGCAGCCACTGCCGCAGCAGAGCGGTAACCGCCTGGGGCTGCTCCATGGCCGACAGATGGCCGCAATCCTCGATCAGCGCGAGGCGAGCATGGGGGATGCCCTCGGCCATCTCCTCATGCAGCGCCAAAGGCGTGATGGCGTCCTGCCGCCCGCACAGCACCAGCGTCGGGCAGGCGATGGCCCCCAGCCCGGGCCGGCTGTCAGGGCGGTTCATGATCGCGGTCTGCTCGCGGATATAGCCGTCCGCCCCGACCCGCTGGGCTTGGGCCTGAACCGAGTCGACCAGAGCGGGATCCGCGCTTCGGTCGGGATGAACCAGGCGTGGCATGCCGGCGGCCACCACCTGCCGCAGCCGCCCCTGCCCCACCAGGCGCACGGCATCCTGGCGCGTGGCGGTCTGCTCGGGCGTGTCGGGGCGGGCGCTCGTGTCGAGCAGGGCGAGCTTGGCCACCCGCTCCGGCGCCTGCCGCAGAATCTCGAAGGCGACGTAACCTCCCATCGACAGGCCGGCGAGCGCGAATCGCTCGGGCGCCTGCGTCAGCACCGCGGCAGCGAGGGTAGCCACCGAGTCGTGACCGGTCAGGTCGCCGACGATCGGCTCGGCCACATCGGCCAGATGGCCGGTCTGGTGCTCCCACAGCGCGGCGTCCAGCGGCATGCCGGGCAGCAGAATCAGGGGAATCCGGTCGCTCATCGCTCGTCCTCTCTTCCTCTGGCTGTTTCGTTCCGTTCAGCGAATCAAATCCAGCACCGCTTTGAAGGCCGGAATGTCCGACCGTTCCATCCATTCGAACAAGACCATTTCGGTGCTGACAATGGTTGCCCCGGCGGCACGCATGCGGGCGATGCCCAACTCCGCGTTGGCGGGAACGCGCGACGACACGGCGTCGGCCACCAGCACCACCTCGAACCCCAGCCCGACCAGCGACAGTGCGGTCTGCATCACGCAGACATGGGCCTCCGACCCGGCCAGCACGATCTGCCGGCGGCCAATCCGCTCCAGTCGCTCCAGAAAGGCCGGCTCCCGCGCGGCGGAGAAGCTGATCTTCTCAACCACCCCGTCCGGCGGCAGCAGGGCGCGCAGGGAGGCGGCGGTCGGGCCAAGCCCCTTGGGATACTGTTCGGTAGCGAAAGCCGGCACGCCGAGCAGGGCTGCGCCCTTCAGCAACGTGGCGGCGTTGCGCTCCACCCGCGCGGACTCGGCGATGGCCGGCATCAGTTTTTCCTGGATATCGACCACCACCAGGACGGAACGTTCGGAGGACAGAAGCATCTGAGGGCTGCCTTTTTTCTTGGTCCGGTTCAAGCGGAGGACAAGGCCGAAACCGACCCTTCCAGCGCCACGAACCCCGGATTTCCGCGGTTTCCGCGTCCTTTTCGCAGCCTAGCCGAGCGGATGCGGAACGCCAAGCGGCCCATCCGGAGCCGCGCAATGCGCGATTCCATCACAAGGTCTATTGACAGCGCCCTTTGACTTCATATTCTGCCGCACCATCTACTCGTCGGGCCGTACCGGCACGATTTTCGCACTCCAGACAGAAACAGGTTGGATGCTCTTTTCGGAACTTGGGCTTGGACCTGACGTCCTGCGGGCAATCGAGGACAAGGGTTACACCCAGCCGACGCCAATTCAGGAACAGGCCATTCCCTGGGTCCTGCAAGGCCGCGACGTGCTCGGCTGCGCGCAAACCGGCACCGGGAAGACGGCCAGCTTCACCTTGCCGATGATCAGCATTCTGGCGTCGGGCCGGGCACGGGCGCGCATGCCCCGTTCGCTCATCCTGGAGCCGACTCGAGAGCTGGCGGCGCAGGTCGCCGAAAGCTTCGAGACCTACGGCAAGCACCACAAGCTCAGCATGGCGCTCCTGATCGGCGGCGAAACCTTCACCGAGCAGGTGAAGCGGCTGGACCGCGGGGTGGACGTGCTGATCGCGACGCCGGGCCGTCTGATCGACCTGTTCGAGCGCGGCAACATCATGCTCAACGACATCAAGGTCTTCGTCATCGACGAAGCGGACCGGATGCTCGATATGGGCTTCATCCCGGACATCGAGCGGATCGTCAGCAAGCTGCCCAAGCTGCGCCAGACGCTGTTCTTCTCCGCCACCATGCCGCCGGAGATCCGCCGTCTCGCTGACGCCTTCCTGTCGAACCCGAAGGAAGTGACCGTCGCCCCGCCGGCCTCGCCGTCGGAGACGGTGACCCAGGCCATGGTCCTGGTGCACGAGGAGGACAAGCGCAAGGCGCTGCGCCACCTGCTGCGCACCGAGGACGTCAAGAACGCCTTCATCTTCTGCAACCGCAAGCGCGACGTCGCCATCCTGCAGAAGTCGCTGGAGAGCCATGGCTTCAACGCCGGCGCGCTGCACGGAGACATGGTGCAGTCAAAGCGGACGGAGACGCTGGAAGCCTTCAAGAAGGGGGAGATCACGCTGCTCGTCTGTTCCGACGTGGCGGCGCGCGGCCTGGATGTGCAGGGACTTAGCCACGTCTTCAATTTCGATGTGCCGGTCAGCGCGGAAGACTATGTCCACCGTATCGGACGCACCGGCCGGGCTGGCCGCATGGGCCGCGCCTTCACGCTGGCCAGCCCATTGGACGGCAAGCAGGTTTCGGCCATCGGCCGTCTCATCAAGCGGGAGATTCCGTTGATCGCCATTGACGGCCTCGAGTCGGCCGAGTTCCTCAGTGAGGACGAGGCGCGCCGTGGCCGCAGCCGGGGGCGTGGCAAGGACAAGGAGCGCGGTGACCGCGCGCCGCGCGCCGAGCGCGCGGAACGTCCTGACCGCGAGGAACGGGCGCCCCGTGAGGAGCGTCAGGCCCGCGACGATCGTCAACCGCGTGAGGATCGGCCGAGCCGCGACGAGCGCCCGGTGCGCGAGGACCGGCAGCCCCGTGAGGAACGCCAGCCGCGCGAATCGCTGGCCGCCACCGAAAGCCGCCGCCAGGAGCCCCGCCGGGATCGTGACCGCGACCGCCGCCGCCGCCGCGATGAGGACGAGGACGACACACCCGTGATCGGCTTCGGCGACCACATGCCGGCCTTCATGCTCCGCTCCGCGCGGCGCCCGGCCCCGATCGAGTCCACCGAGCAATCCTCGCAGGAGGGCTGAGCGCCATGCAGACCATCTTCGTCATGGTCAAATGCGAACTGGGCAAAGCCTATCAGGTGGCCGATCAGGCCGTTCAGGACATCGAGCAGGTATCGGAGGTGCACTCCATCTCCGGTCAGTACGATCTGCTGATGAAGTGCTACCTGCCCCAGGATCTGGACATCGGCCGATTCGTGACCGAAAACATCCAGACCCTGACCGGGGTGCGCGACACCTTCACCCTCATTGCCTACAAGGCCTTCGCCTAGGCGTTCGACGGGTGTGGAAAGCGTCTCGAAGAGGCGCAGACCAAGCACAAAAAGGGGACGTCCGTCAGTCGCGGCCGATCCCCTTTTTCATGACTCCGCCTTACGGCAACAGGCGTTGGACAATTCACGAGACGCGCCGCGAAACCGTTGACTTGGCCGGTTGGTTACCTCAAACGTTCCGCATGTCCCAGCTCCCGTCCCGACATGCCCGGCGCGCCCGCGCCACCAGCCCGAAGATGCACCGCCCGTTGGACCGCCGGTCGCTGGTCCTGCGGTCCGGCATCGTCGCCCTGATGGCCGCCTGCGGCATCGTCCTGGCCGATCTGGCCGACGCGCAGCAGCCTCCCCCTCCGACGCCGCAGGCGAACGCCGCGCCGCCCGCCGGACCGGACCAGGGCGGACGGCTCGAAGTCGTCGCTCCATCGCCGGGACCGGCCCAAGGGAAGCCGCAGGACCCACCGGTCCTTCTGGGAGCGGACACGGTCACCTTCGACGAGGCGAACAGCCTCGTGACGGCGTCCGGCAACGTGGAACTGTCGCAAGGTGCGCGGACCGTCCATGCCGACACGATCACGTACAACCAGCAGACCAAGGTGGTCATCGCCTCCGGCAACGTCCGTCTGGTCGAGCCGTCGGGCGACATCCTGTTCTCCAACTACGCGGAACTGACCGACGACATGCGCGACGCGTTCGTCGAGAACGTCCGCGTGCTGATGACCGACAACAGCCGCATGGCCGGCACCGAGGGCGAGCGGCGCGGCGGACGCCTGATCCGCCTGAACCGCGCCGTCTACAGTCCCTGCGAGCTTTGCCAGACCGATCCGACCCGCGCGCCGGTCTGGCAGATCCGCGCCGCCCGCGTGGTGCAGGACAACGAGGATCACGAGGTCCGCTACCGCGACGCCTTCATGGAGATGTTTGGCGTTCCGTTCTTCTACACGCCCTATCTTTCCCATCCCGATCCCACGGTGGACCGGCGCTCCGGCTTCCTGACGCCCAGCTTCCGGAACAACTCGAATCTCGGTTTCGGTGTGATCTCCCACTACTACTGGGACATTGCGCCGGATCAGGACGCGACCTTCGACGTCGGCGGCTATTCCAACCAGGGTGTGTTCCTGGGCGGCCAGTACCGCAAGCGCTTCGAGAACGGACGGCTGCAGCTCGACGTGTCGGGAACGCAGGGCGAAATTCCCAATGGCACGCTGAGGGGTGCCGACGATAGGCGCTGGCGCGGTCATGCCTTCGCCACCGGTCTGTTCGATATCGACGAGACATGGCGCTGGGGCTTCAATTTGAAGCGAGCCAGCGACGAGCTGTATCTGCGCCGCTACTTCAACATCCGTGACGAGGTGCTGACCAGCCGGGCCTTCGTCGAAGGCTTCAACGGCCGCAACTACGCGGCGGTCAACGCCTACGGCTTCCAGGATCTGCGCTGGGGCAATCCGGTGCAGGAACCCTACGTGCTTCCCGAGGCGCGCTACAATGCGCTGGGCGAGCCGGGCAGCCTGATGGGCGGGCGCTGGTCTCTGGACAGCAGCCTTCTGGCGATCGCACGGCCGGGCAGTGGCGGCCCCGACACACAGCGTATGGCCGTGCAGCCCGGTTGGCAGCGCGACATCTATTCCAATCTGGGTTTCGTCACCACGGTCGAGGGCAGCGTCCTGCTGGCCGGCTACACCGCCCAGCGGTTCGATCCGAACGATCCGGCCGGCGGGACCGGCAACGACAGCGTCCAGCGCCTGCGCTTCTTCCCGCAGGCCACGACCACGGTCCGCTACCCCTTCGTCCGCTATGGCGAGAACAATTTCCAGACCATCGAGCCCATCGGACAGGTCAGCGTATCGCCGAAGGTGGACAACGATCCTGCCTTCCCGAACGAGGATAGCCTCGACGTCGAGTTCGACGAGGTCAATCTGCTGATGCCCAACCGCTTCACCGGCATCGACCGGCTGGACGGCGGCCTTCGCGCCACCTACGGACTGCGCACGACGTTCCAGGGCTACAAGACCGGTTCGGCAAGCCTGTTCGTCGGCCAGAGCTTCCGCGCCGACGATACGGAGAACTTCCGTGGCGGGTCGGGCCTCGACAAGAAATCCTCGGATTACGTCGGCCGCCTCGATCTGCGCCCGGCGGACTGGCTCGACCTGAACTACGGCTTCCGCATCGACCACGACACGCTGAAACCGCGCCGCCATTCGGTCAACGCAGCGGCTGGCGTGCCGCTGTTGCGGCTCTACAGCACCTACACCTACGTCGACCAGACGGAGAATCCCTACGTCGTGGAACGGAACGAGGTCGAACAGGCAAGCCTCACCCTGGCCTCGCAATTCTCGCAACACTGGTCGCTCAGCCTGTCCCATTCCCAGGCGTTCCGCCCCGATGCGGGTCCGCGCTCCAGCGCGGGTGTGCTCCGCTATCAGGATGAATGCCTGATTTTCGAGACCATCGCCCAGCGCGACTACACCACCATCCAGAACGGCGAGCAGGAAGGAAACACCATCTTCTTCCGCTTCGTGTTCAAGAATGTGGGCGAGTTCCGCACGCCGGGCATCAGCGCCGGATTCCTCGGCCCGTCCGGAGCCAGCAACTGACCTGAAAGGGCTTTTCCTGCCAAGGTCAAGGGGTTGCATCGGACGGCCGATCTGGGTAGCCATAGCACCCTCTTCTTCCGCTCGGGTTTTCTGCACATGGCCTTGGGACGCTACGACTACGAACGCCGCTATCGCCGCCGCTTCTGGGCGGGGTTCGCGAAGTTCGGTCTGTTCGCCGCCGTTCTCCTCGGTGTCGGTCTGTTCGCCTACCAGATGGGCATCGAGCAGTTGAAGGGCCGCGACGTCACGTTGCGGGAAGAGATATCCACCCTGTCGCGGCAGAAGGCGGAGTTGGAACTGCTGGCCAGCCAGATGCAGCACGCCGCCCGCACGGCCGAGGCCCGCGCGGTGGAACTGGAAGCCAGGCTCCAGCGCGAGGTGCCCTCGGGCGATCTTGCACGGTTGACGGGCTTGGTGTCGGAGCGGTTGAAAGGCGGCATGGACCCCAACCGCCTCGCCTTCGTGATCGCCCAAGTTCAGGCGGTTCGCAACTGCCAGCCGGCGGAAACCAAGCGCTTCGCGCTGGCCACCCCCCTCCTGAAGTCGGGAAACCGCAGCACCAGCTTCAACAACGGCGCGGTGACCGTCAGCGGTGAGGGCCAGTCGTCGCGCAACGCGCAGGGCAACGCCGAGAGCTGGTTCGACCCGGCGCAGCCGGTGACCATCAAGATCGCCGGCATGGGCGGCAAGGAGACGGTCGCCAAGGGCGTTCTGCCGCTCCACCAGACGGTGGTGATCGACAACACCGAGTACCGCTTCACCTTCGCGCCCGGCGCCCGCTCCTTCGTGGACGTGACCGCCGACCGCTGTCCCTTCCCTTAACTCTCGTCCGGGATGATGAACGGACGCGGCGGCTTGCCAGCCGCACGGATGTCCCACATCGTCGCGTAGGCGCGCTCCAGGGCGCGGGCGAAGCGGTCGGTGTCGAACAACGGCGCGCGGGCCCGCTCCGCGGCGAGGCGCGCCTTCAACCGGGCGAGGCCGTCCGGATCGCGAGACAACCGCAAAGCGGAGGCCTCGTAATCGGCGAGCGAACGGGCGGCCAGTTCGGGCAGGCCGGCGGCGCGCAGCAGGCTCGTCCCGACGCGGGACGCGAACCCTTCCCCTGTCACCGTCAGCACCGGCAGACCCGCCCACAGCGCATCGCTGGCCGTGGTGTGGGCGCCAACCGGCGTGGTGTCCAGGAACAGATCGGCCAGACGATAGCGCGCCAGATGCTCCGCCGGAGGGCGCCGGGGCGCGAAGATGAGCCGGCCCTCGGCCACGCCACGGCGCGCCGCTTCCCGCCGCAGATTCTCGCTCGCCTCCGGATGGCTGTCGAGCAGCCACAGCACGCTGTCCGGTACGTCCCGCAGCAGGCGGCACCACAGCTTGAACAGGACCGGCGTGATCTTGTACGCGGCATTGAAGCAGCAGAAAACCGTGCCCCGCTCCGGCAGGCCGCACGCCGCGCGGGACGGGGCCGGACCGATCGGCCGGCTTCGGTCGTTGGGCTGGTAACAGACCGGAAGCTGAACGATCCGCTCCGCATAGAAGGGCTGATGGTCGAACGGCGTGACCAAAGGGTCGCCGATCACGTAATCGATGAATCCGGCGCCCATCGTTCCCGGATAGCCCAGCCACTGCGCCTGCACGGGGGCGGGCCGATGGGCGGCGATCTCCGGCCGGGCGTGCTGGGTGTAGCCCTTGAGGTCCACCAGGATGTCGACGCCGTCCGCCCGGATGCGCGCCGCCGCGTCGGCGTGGGAACAGGCGGTGAGGTCCACAAAGCGGTCGAAGGCGGCGGTCAGCCGGCGCCGCATCGGACCGCCGTCGTCCGGGCCATAGCTGTAGCCGATGACCTCCACCCGATCCCGATCATGACGCTCGATCAGTTCAGCGATGAGGGCGGCGGTGGCGTGCTCGTGATAGTCCGCGGATAGGTAGCCGACGCGCAGGCGACCGCGCGGTCCGGCATCGAGCTGGGTCGGCATGGCTGCAATGCTCCGCGCCCGCCACTCCGCATAGCCGCGGGCGCAGGCCAACTCCATCGTCGGTCCGGCGCCTTCGCCAAGGAATATCCAGGGGTGGACCTGCCGCGTCCTGCCGCCACCCACCAGAGCGGCCAGTTGCGCGGAGCGCTCCGCCAGCCCGTCCCAGCGGCAGAGATGACGCATCTGCTGAACGAGCTGCGCGAGCACGCCGCCCACGTCCGGCAAGCCGAGCGCCAGGGCGCGTTCGAAAGACGGCAGGCTGTCCGCGAGGCGCCCGGCCTCCTTCACCACCAAACCGAGATTCGCATGGGCCTCGGCCAGATCGGGGCGAAGCGCCAAGGCGTTGCGGTAGCAATGGGCGGCGGCCTCCGGCTGACCGCGTTCCTGCACCGCCGTGCCGAGATTGAGCCATCCGGGAACCAGCGTGGGGTCGAGCGACACGGCCCGGCGCAACGCCGTCTCCGCCGCCTCGCGGTGGCCCAACGCGCGGAGCAGGACACCCTGGTTGCAGGGGGCTGCGGCGAAGCGCGGCATCAGCCGCGCGGCCTCGCCATAGGCGTCCGCCGCCTCCGCGGTGCGGCCCAACGCCTGAAGCGTCAGGCCAAAGTTGAAATGGTTGCCGCCGAAATCCGGGAGCCAGGACAGGGCGGCGCGGTGGTGCGCCTCGGCCTCCACCGCCCGCCCCTGCCGCCGCAGCGCCTCGCCGTAGGCGGAGCGGGCCACCGCCTCCTCCGGCGTGCCGGACTCGCCCAGCGCGTCGAGCGCGCCGAACAGCCCGGCCAGAGCCGCGGAATCGCCGGGCTTGGCGGCCAGAACCGCCCGGCATTCCCTGATCCGGGCGCGGAAGTCGGCGGTCATGCCCGCGGGTGACCTACTTGCGGACCCAGCGCCCGCCCGACAGCACATACTGGCCTGCGGGGGTCCGCTCGATCAGCTGCTTCCCGGCCAGGGCTTGGACCTGATCCACCGAGGTGCCGTTGCTTCCCGCGATCTCGCGATAGCGGGCAAGACGCTGGGCGTTGACCTGCTCGGCGAGTTGGGCGGCGGCGGCCGGCGCTCCAGGGACCGCCCCGACCAGCCCGTCCGGCCGTTCACCGATCTGCCCGGCGGCCTTGGCGGCGCCCAGAGCATCCTGGGCCGGCGCCATCGTGGGAACCGACAGGGCAAGCGCCAGGACCAGCCCGGCGGCGGCAAACATGCGCATCATGGCTTTTTCCCTCCCTTCGCGCCGCTGTCCGAAGGCAGTCCGAACAGGGCCGGATCGTCCGCGATGGCCTTTTCCAGGTCGCGTTCGACCTTCACCCGGACTTCCTGTTCGATCCGGATGTTCAGGTTGATCTCGATGGGCTTGTCGGGCGCCTCGACCTTGACGGTCGGGGTGCAGGCGCCCATTCCGGCCCCCAACCCGGCGATCAGTGCGGCGGTCAGGACGCGCCGGCTTCGAACCGTGTGTCTCATGGATTCTTTCGTTGGAACTCCGTCATGCGATCACGCACCGTCTCGGGAATGCGGTAAGTGTCCAGGCTCTGCCGCAGGATCCGGTCGAGCGCGCCGCTCACCTTAAGGTTAAGCGCGACCGGATAGCCATCGTAGAATGCCGGATTGGACCCACGGATGGCGATGCCGACCGCCAGTTCTCCGCCAGCCTGCCCATCCACGGTGGCGCTCAGCGTGTCATAGCGGAAATCGGTCAGCGCACCCATCAGCAGGGCGGTCGGGCTTCCCTCCTCCCCCTTCAGGAAGCCGGGTGGATTCTCGGGATCGTAGCGCAGCGTGCCGGGACCGTCGGCCTCCAGCAGCCCACCGTCCAGATGGACGGAGTCCGCTCCGATGCGCACCGGCAGGCGCCCGCTGACCGTTCCGCTCGCCTCCAGCCCGTCCACCGCGACCATCGCCAGCATAGGGCCGAGATGGACTCGCTCCGCCCGCAGCGTGACCGTCCCCCGCGGCGCCGCCGGGTCGATGGCGAACGGGTCCGCCCGCAGCACACCGCCGGCCCAATGCCATTCGGCGCGCTCCACGCTCAGCCGGCCCTTCGCCCCATAACCGAAGCGGAGGGTGCCATCGGTCAACGGCAACCCGACGTCGAGCAGCTTCACCGCCAGCGTCTGACCGGGCGCGATCACCGGGGGAAGCAGGCTGGGAAAGGACAGAACCCCGTTGATCCCGCTGGCGGCGACCGGCCCGAATTGCCCGGCGAGGTCAGCGAGCAGCAGGTCCCCCTGGGCCTTCAGCGCCGCGCCGTCCCAGGTGAGCCGGGCCTTGGCGGTCAGGGTGCCCACCGTCTCGGCGATCGTGCCGGCGCCCGTCCAATGGGTGAGGACCGGCAACCCTTTGGCCGGGGCGGTCAGCGTCGCCTGCCCGCGGTGGGTGGCGCCGTCGCGTGTCATGGTCAGGCGCAGCGTCCCGCCGGCCGTGCCCCGCGGTGTCGCCAACGTCACCGCGGAGTCGCCGAGCTGGATGGTGTCGATGGGAAGCACGACGTTTCCGCCGCCCGCCGCGCCGCCGTTGCCTCCCGCACCGGCGGAGCCGGTCAATGGATAGCCGGCGATGCGCAGGACGCCGTCCTTGGCCACGTCCAGCCTCAGGCGGACGTCCGCAAGATCCAGGCGTTCGATTCGCCCCTCCAGAAGGGCGTCCGTCGGATGACGGATGGTGAGCGTTCCGCCGACCGTGCCTTGCCGGTCCAGGCGGACCACGGCGCTGGTCTGCTCCACCGACAGGTCGGTCACCGTCACGGCGGCGTCCGGGAAGCCGGCGCGGCGCAGCGCCTGCGTGGCGGCGGTGCCGGCCAGATCGGTCCGGTGCTGGACGGCGAGGGCGACCGCGCCACCGATCAGCACCAGCTTCACCAGCACCAGCCATCGTCTCAACCGCCGCACGCTTTGCTGCCGCACGCCCCACCCCTCGCCGTCCAGATTGCCATCGGTCTCTTTCGGGTATGAACACCCGAAAGGCAGTCTATCGTTCATCGCGGCCGGGGCGCGACCGTGCAGCGTTGGGACAATGATGAGCCGGCGGCGGAAACGGATGGAAAAGGCGCCGATGAAGGCAGCCCCGCAGGGCGTCTTTGCATCGGCGCCGGTTTCCCCTATGGTCGCGTCCGCGGAATCGGCACATCGGAGTGTTTCGCATGTTGCGGTGGACGCGCATTCTCATGGCGGCACTGTTCGCCACATTCATCTTCGCTCAGGGGGAGGCCAAGGCCTTGGATCCGGAAAACACCCTCTACCTCGACCTCAAGGACGGCCGCGTGGTCATCGAACTGCGCCCCGACCTGGCACCGAACCACGTCGCCCGCATCAAGGAGCTGACCCGTCAGGGCTTCTACAACGGCGTCGTCTTCCACCGCGTGATCGACGGCTTCATGGCCCAGACCGGCGATCCGACCGGCACCGGCACCGGCGGCTCCGGCAAGAAGCTGAAGGCTGAGTTCAGCAACGAGCCGCACGTCCGCGGTACGCTGTCGATGGCCCGCACGCCGGACCCGGACAGCGCCGACAGCCAGTTCTTCATCTGCTTCGCCCCGGCCTCGTTCCTGGACAAGCAGTACACCGTCTGGGGCAAGGTCGTCGAAGGCATGGAGTTCGTCGACAAGATCAAGAAGGGCAGCCAGTCCCGCAACGGTCAGGTCAGCGACCCGGACAAGATCGTCAAGATGCAGGTTGCCGCCGACGCCAAGTAACGGCGGCGGGGAAAGGATCGCCGATCGCGGCGGTCCTGTTCAGGTGATTGGGGCGGTGAAACCGCGCACCGCCCCGTTTCCCGCCCCATTCCTGCGGGTCGTCACGGCCCGTTGATCGCCCCGGTCAGCGCCACCAGGAGATCCCGCATGCTGCGGGGCCGGTCCTGCCAGCGCATCGAGAGGCCGCTCAGCAACACCTTCTCGAACCCGGGCGGCACCGTGGCGCCGCCTTCGGCCAGACGGGGCACCCGGTCGTTCATGAAGCGGCTGGTGGCGTCGGGCGGTGTCTTTCCGGTCAGCGCATAGTAGACGGTGGCGCACAGCGCGTAGACGTCCGTCCAAGGCCCCTGCTTTCCGTCCGGCGCGTACTGTTCGGGCGGCGCGTAGCCTGGCTTCAGGATCACCGTCAAATCGGCGCTCTTGCCCGCGGCGTGGCGCGCAGCGCCGAAATCCAGCAGCTTGCGGTCGCCAGCGCTGGTCAGGAAAATATTGTCCGGGCTGATGTCACGGTGGATCAGTCCTTGCTCGTGCACGGCGTGCAGCGCCTTGATGATCGGCGACAGCAGGGACAGCGTCGGGCGCGCCGCGATCCGTCCACCATTCTCGGAGACATGCCGCTTCAGGGTCCGCCCGTCGAGAAGCTCCATGACGAGATAGGCGGTCTCGTTCTCCTCGAAGAAGTCCTGGACGCTGACGATCTCCTTGACCTCCCGCAGGCGGGCGAGCATCCGCGCCTCCTCCAGGAACTTCGCCAGCCCGGTGGAGAAGCTCGCCGCGTGCTCGTCCGAGAAGGGGGCGATCCCCGGCGATCCGGCGACGCGGGACACCAGATTGGCGGGGTAGAATTCCTTCACCGCGACCTTGATCTGAAGCCGTTCGTCCCAGCCCAGATAGGTGGCGCCGAAGCCCCCCTGCCCCAGGACGCGGCCCACCAGATAGCGTCCCAGAAGCCGCGTTCCCGGAAGCAGATGGACCCCGTTGCGGTTCTGCACACGGACCGGGTAGCCGCAATCCCGGCACACTTCGCGCGGGGCCTTCGGCACGAAGCAGGCCGGGCAAAGGCCCGACGCGGCGGCGCCGACCAACGGCGCCTCCATCATCACGGCGGCGGCGCTCACCGGAAGGGCGATGCTGCGGACCGGCGGAGCCACGACGGTGGGAAGCCCCGTCGCCCCGCAAGGCTCGAAGGCCGACCGCGCCGCCATCCGGTCACGCAGGGGCGACGGCTTGGCCGGCGGCAGTTGCATCTGGTTCAGACGATCGAGCAGCTCGTACAGGCGGCGGACCTCCGCCTGCGCGATGTCGTCGCTCTGGGCGCCGGCCAGCTCGGCCTGGAACTGCGGCTGGCGGGCCGTCTCCAGAATGTGCTGGCGAAGGACCGAAAGCGCCCCGTCGTCTCCAATCAGACCGGAACAGGCGAGTTCCGCAAGGCGAATGATGCGGCGGCGCGGCAGCGGTTCGATCTGGCGCAGCCGCTGAACAAGCCGGCCCCGCCGGGCGAAGTCATCGACCACCGAATCCGCGCGGGCGGCGATCCGTTCCCGATCGTGCTCCGCCAGCGCCGAACCGCGAATGGCCTCCACTGCACCGGACAGGGCCTGCCGCACCAGCGCCGTGTCGGGCGTCTGGAGCACCATGTTCTCCACCAGCAGCTCGTTCTTCAGCGCGGCGTCCAGCGCGTCCACGATCTCGCCCATGTGCCGCTCCGCAGCGGGCACCGTGGAGACAGCGGCCAGATAATGGATTCGGCAGATCAGGTCCGGCTGCATTTCGCTGAGCCCCACGATGGAACGCCGGTAGGCGCTCGCCCCACCCTGTTCCAATCGGCGGGAGTAGCGGACGGTCAACGCGTCGGCCATGGCCGCCCCGCCGGTCAGCCCTGCCGGGGTCAGCAAATGCCCCATCAGCGCGCGGAGCAGGTCGGCTTCCTGTTCCGCCGTGCCACGCCCGAGCGTCTGCGGCGCGCGAAGCTGGCGCCGGATGCGCTCCAGCACCATGTCGCGGGCGGCGGGCAAGCGCCCCTGGCGGAACAGGCCGTTGAGAACGCCCAACCGGTTCGGCCCAAACACCTCCATCGGCACGCGCCCGAACAGAAGGTCGCACAACCCCACCAGCGGCGAGCCGCCGGCCGACGTGCTTCCGAACAGTTCCTGCGTCGCGGCGGGCGAGGCCAGCACGTCGCCGATCACCTCGTCCAGCACGGCGGACAGGGCATCCTGCCGTTCCGCCGGAAACAGCTGGATCAGAGCGTCAAGCTTCAACGCCCAGGTCCGGCATTCCTCAAGCTCCAGGCAGACCGCCGCACGCAGATCGAATCCCGCATCGCCGGTGGGCGATTTTCCCGGCGCGCTCCGCAGGATGGAATCGATAAGGGCGCGCCCCCGCCCCAACCCGGTGAAGGCGAGTTGGGCGGCACGGGCCTTCGCCACGGTTTCGGAAAGCGCGTTGTCCAGCGCACGGCGACGGGCCTTGGCATCCTGGCCGGGAAGGCGGGCCTGCACCGTGGCGACCCGGCCAAGGGCGGCCTCCATCAGCGTGGCCTTGGCCTGAAGCGCCTTCAGATGCCGGCTGCTGTGGATCAACTCCGTCGGGGTCAGCACGAGGCTGTCGAGATGCGGACGCAGGACGATGCCGATAACGGTCCGCGCCGGCCCGCCATGGTGATCGGCGAGCGTCTGGCACAGCACCGCCTCGTCGAGCGTGCCGGCGGGGCCGGGTGCCCCTGCGGAGGCGGGCGTCCTTGAAGCGGGCATTGACACGGGCAGCCTATGGGCGGGATCGGCGTGGCGGCGGATGGCGTGGACAGTCGGCCATAATCCGCGCGGTCCGGTAAACAGCCGGTATACGCCGGCCGAAATGACCGAACGGTGCGGTTGCACGACGGCGGAGGATGTTTGCGCAAAGGTGTTGCAAGGGGCCATAGGGCGTGGGCCATGGCACACTTTTGCGCGCAGTCCCGCCCTTCCCTTCCCCTGCGGGCTGTGCGATACCCGAACCGATACCGGCGCCCAACCACCGCCGGCAGGAGATCCGGATGGAACAGGTCGAGTTGGACCAGGGAATCGACGCCCAAACCCTCACGCTGCATCGCAGCGCGGCGAACGGCTCCCTGGAATGCACGCTGTGCCCACAACGCGGCGGCGTCGTTGCCCGCCTCGCCTGGCACGGCGCGGACGGAACGATCGACCTCCTGCGCCCGGCCTCCGACTGGGCGTTGCGCCACGGCTCGGCCAACGACATGGGCTGCTTCCCGCTTGTGCCCTTTTCCAACCGGATCGGTGGGGGGCAATTCAGCTTCGACGGGCGACAGGTGCGGCTTCCGCTCGACGGAGACGGCAACCCGCATGTCATCCACGGCCATGGCTGGCGCGCCGCCTGGACGGTCGAGGAGGCTGCCGAATCGGCCGTGCGCATGGTTTTCCGGCACCCTGCCGACGCCTGGCCCTGGCGCTACCGCGCAATGCAGACCGTGGTGCTGGAGGAGGATGGGGCCATCCTGACCCTCTCCCTCGTCAACGAGGACGACACGCCGATGCCCGCCGGGATCGGGCTGCACCCCTATTTCCCGAAGCCGCCGGGCACCCGCCTGACCGCCCGGGTCGACGGCGTCTGGCTGAACGGACCGACCATCCTTCCGGTGGAGCGCGCCGCGGTGCCGCCCCGCTGGGCCTTCACGGACGGGATCGTCATGGACCGGACCGTTCTCGACAACGGCTTCACCGGCTGGGACGGGGCGGCGGCGCTGGATTGGCCGACGATCAACCGTCGATTGTCGATCGAGACCGAAGGACCGTTCGGCCATCTCATCGTCTATGCCCCACCCGGCGAGGATTATCTCTGCGTCGAGCCGGTGTCCCACATGACCGACGCGGTCAATCACCCGGAGCAACCGGACACCGGTCTGCGCCGTCTCGAACCGGGCGAGGAACTGAGCGGCACCATGCGCTTGCGCCTGAAAACACTCACGCGTTAAACGCTTGCCCGTTAACGCTGCCCGTTGAGAGCCGGTCCGCGGCGTCAGCGGCAGCGGACGAAGGTGGCGCCGAACGCCGGCGGGTCCAGCGTCAGGAACAGACGGTCCAGCCGCGGCGCCTCGGCGGCGTCCAGGCGCAGCACGCCTTCTGGCAGCCCCTCTTCCCCGCCGAAGGACAAACCTTCCGTCAGATCGCCCTCGCCGGGCGCCAGCGGACCTTCCAGCGGAAAAGCTGCGATGCGCGGGTCGTGCAGGCTGAAGGCGCCGTCGTTGGTGATCTCCAGGTAGGAGGTCCGGCAATCGTCGATCGGCGTCCGGGTGGCCGGATCGGCCTTGGCCCAGCGACCAGTCAGGGCCGGCAGGTCCACCGTGCGCTTCGCCGGGGTCGGCTTGGCCTGGCCTTGACCGCTGGGCTGAACCGGGCGTTGCGGGGCGGACGTGGTGACAGTCAGAGGCTCATCCACCAGCGGGGCACGGCGGGCGGCCAGTTCCGATTCGAGCGCCTTGGTGCGGTCGACCATCTGACGTGTCAGACAGGCGGCGCGGTCCTTGTTCTTCTTCGGGTCGGCGAGATCGACCTCCGCGACCGGACAGGCGGCGTCCCGCCGTTGGAGCCAGGCGCGCTGGCCGGCGGCGACGGCTTCCTCGCCAGCCTTCCCGGCCTCGTCGGCCAGCGCACGCAACGCCGAATCGAGCTTGTCGGCGGCCCCCGCCAGAGACGCGTCACGGCACAGCAGGAGCGCGACCGGAGTCTCCCCGGCGCAGTCCGCAGGCTTGGCAGCCTCTCCGCTGGTGTCCGCCGCCATGACCGTGCCGGCCATCAGCATGCCCGCCAGAAGAATCGCTGCCCGCATCGCACACATCCCTTACGCCGGAAACGCTTCCAGGACGGCTTTCACCTGCCGCTGGAAATCCTGGTCGCTGCGATAGCGCGTCAGGACCGTCTTGTCACGCTGAACGAGGAAAAAGATGTCCTCGCGGCTGGGCAGGGAGCGCGGATTGGGCTTGTCCAGCAGGTCCCCGTTCCAACCGATCCGCGCCATGAAATAGACGGCACGGGAATTCAGCATGAACAGCTTGTTGTCAGGCGCCATTTTCTCCCGGCGCAGTAGGGCGTAAAGATAATAGTTTCGCCCATGAAAATAATTGACGTAGATCGACTGCAGAGCGGCAAAGCGTTCTTCAGGGCTCGTGTATTTCTTGATCTGCCGCTCCAGCTTGAATCCTGCGAAAAAATACTCTCGCGCCTCGTTCTCGAACGAGAAGGCGGAGCCGCGGATTTGCGTGAGTTGCTCGCCATACTTGCGCAGAACGCGCCCCATCAGCAGTTCGAGGAACCGCCGCTCCGCGACGAGGTCATCCGAGGTCTGCAGGATCAGCTCGAAGACATGGCGCAGGTGATAGGGGTGCCGCACCACGATGATCGGAACGCTGGACGCCTTGCGCTTTTCCGGCCCTCCCCGCTCCCCCAGCACGGTCACCGACGGAGATACCGAGGCGACCACCGAGGAAATTGTGTCCTGGATCTTCCAGCGCCGCTTCACCTGCGCGGATTGCTTGCCGATGTGGAAGCGCGCGAAACGGCGCTGCCACCGGCTGCGCCACGTTTCCTTGGGCGCCTTGTGCGTCGGCAGATTGCTGACAACCAGCGGGTTGCCGAGCACGTCGGGCGGCGGCGGCAGCGGGTTGAAGTTGAAGTATTTTCCGGTGACGACGCCGCGCGTGGCGCCGCCGGGCGCTCCATCGCCCGCCGAAGCACCGCCACCCGTGGACAGGCCCGCCAGCGTCGCCATTCCCGATGCACACTCTGCCTGCGTCGTTCCCGTCCGACGGAAGGCCGGCGGACAGAGATAGGCTTTTATAAAGCGGTCCGGGCGGCGATGAAAGGCGCAACCGGTCCAATATGCATCTGCTTGTTTTTTGTGCAACCAGTTCGTGCCGCGATTGCGAAGGCGCTCTGGTCTGCGCGAACTCTTCGATGGTACTATGCCCGCTCCGTGCGGCGGAGAGCCGCAGGGGACCGGCCAGCGCAGACAACGGGTGGAACTTCATGGCGATCCACGTCGCTCTCAACCACAAGACCGTTTACCGTTACGACCGTTTGGTCAATCTGGGGCCACAGATCATCCGGCTCCGCCCGGCTCCCCACTGCCGCACCCCGATCCTCAGCTATTCGCTGCGCGTCACCCCCAAGCATCATTTCCTGAACTGGCAGCAGGACCCGCAGTCCAACTACCAGGCCCGCTTCGTCTTTCCGGAAAAGACCCGCGAGTTCATCATCGAGGTCGATCTCGTCGCGGAGATCGCGGCCATCAACCCCTTCGATTTCTTCCTGGAGGAGAAGGCCCAGACCATCCCCTTCGCCTACGAGCCTTGGCTGGAGCGCGAGCTGCGCCCTTATCTGGAGGTGGAGGAGCCAGGGCCGCTGCTGGCCGACTACATGACCGGCATTTCGCGTGAGCCGGCGGCATCCATCAACTTCCTGGTGGACATCAATCAGCGGCTCCAGACGGACATCGGCTACGTCATCCGCCTGGAGCCCGGCATCCAGACCTGCGAGGAGACGCTGGGCAAGCGCACCGGCTCCTGCCGCGATTCGGCGTGGCTTCTGGTGCAGATCCTGCGCAACCTCGGTCTGGCCGCGCGGTTCGTCTCCGGCTACCTGATCCAGCTCACCGCCGACCAGAAGGCGCTCGACGGCCCGTCCGGTCCCGAAGAAGACTTCACCGACCTGCACGCCTGGACCGAAGTCTTCCTGCCCGGCGCCGGCTGGGTCGGCCTCGACCCCACCTCCGGCCTGCTGGCCGGCGAGGGGCACATCCCGCTGGCCTGCACGCCGGATGCCTCCTCCGCCGCGCCGATCTCCGGCCTCATCGACGAGTGCGAGGTGGAGTTCGGGCACGAGATGTCGGTCACCCGCATCTATGAGGCGCCGCGCGTCACAAAGCCCTACACCCCCCGGCAATGGACGGAAATCGAGGCGCTGGGCCACCGCATCGACGAGGAACTGACCGCCGGCGACGTCCGCCTGACCATGGGCGGCGAGCCGACCTTCGTGTCGATCGACGACATGGACGGGGCGGAGTGGAACACCACGGCGCTCGGCCCCAACAAGCGCAAGATGGCCGCCGACCTCGTGCACCGGCTGGCCAACCGCTTCGCGCCGGGCGGGCTGCTGCATTTCGGCCAGGGCAAATGGTATCCCGGCGAATCGCTGCCGCGCTGGGCGATGACCGTCTACTGGCGCCGCGACGGCGAGGCGCTGTGGGCGAACAGCGACCTGCTGGCCCGCGAGGACACCGATTACGGCCATACGGCGGAGGACGCCGGTGCCTTCCTGGTCAGCTTGGCGAAGAAGCTGGGGCTGGATCCGGCGCTGGTGCTGGCCGCCTACGAGGACCCCTGGCACTACCTGCGCCGCGAATCGCTGCTGCCGGTCAACGTCGATCCGCTGGACAGCAAGCTGGAGGACAAGGAGGAGCGGGCGCGCCTCGCCCACGTCTTCACCCGCGGCCTGAACGAGCCGGTGGGCTTCGCCCTGCCGATCAACCGCAAGATGACCCAGCAGGGGCCGGTGTGGCTGTCCAGCGCGTGGCCGCTGCGCCAGGAACGGCTGCTGCTGATGCCGGGCGACAGCCCGGTCGGCTACCGCCTGCCGCTCGGTTCGCTGCCCTGGGTGGCGCCGCAGGACTATCCCTATTCCTGGGAGACCGACCCGTTCGAGGAGCGGGCGCCGCTGCCGCCGAACCGGGTGCCGCTGCGCCAGCACGCGCTTCGCGAGGAGGCCGGACGCCAGGACGGGCGGAACGAGCGCGTCCAGCGCGCCATGGCCGAAGTGCGCAGCGAGATGCCGGAGCACGGCAAGTCCGCTTGGTGGGTGGTCCGCACCGCCCTGACCTGCGAGGCGCGCAACGGGCGCATCCACCTGTTCATGCCGCCGATGAACACGCTGGAGGATTATCTGGCGATGCTGGCGGAGATCGAGGCGACGGCGCTCGAACTGGACATGCCGGTGGTGATCGAAGGCTACCAGCCGCCGAAGGACCCGCGCCTGAACTCGCTGGCCGTCACCCCCGACCCCGGCGTGATCGAGGTGAACATCCATCCCTCCCACAATTGGGACGAGCTGGTCCGCAACACGCTGGAGCTTTACGAGGACGCCCGCCAGTCCCGGCTGGGCGCCGAGAAGTTCATGATCGACGGGCGCCACTGCGGCACCGGCGGCGGCAACCATGTTGTGATGGGCGGCGCCACCGCGGCGGACAGCCCCTTCCTGCGGCGGCCCGACATGCTGCGCAGCCTGATCGCCTTCTGGCAGAACCACCCGTCGCTGTCCTATGCCTTCTCCGGCCTGTTCATCGGCCCGACCAGCCAGGCGCCACGCGTGGACGAGGCCCGCGACGACGCGCTCTACGAGCTGGAGATCGCCTTCAACCAGATCGACAAGGCCGCCGCGACGGGCGATTGCCCGCCCTGGATGGTCGACCGCGTTCTGCGCAACCTGCTGACCGACGTGCAGGGCAACACCCACCGGGCCGAGTTCTGCATCGACAAGCTCTATTCCCCGGACAGCTCCACCGGGCGCCTCGGGCTGGTCGAGTTCCGCGCCTTCGAGATGCCGCCCCACGCGGAGATGAGCCTGACCCAGCAGCTTCTGCTGCGCGCCCTGGTCGCGCGCTTCTGGAAGGCCCCCTACAAGGGCAAGCTGGTGCGCTGGGGGACGGAGCTGCACGACCGCTTCATGCTGCCCTATTTCGTGCAGCAGGATCTGGCGGACGTCATCGCCGACCTGCGCGATCACGGCTATCCCATCGAGGAGCGCTGGTTCGACCCGCACATGAACTTCCGCTTCCCGATCTACGGCCACGTCAACCAGCGCGGCATCTCGCTGGAGCTGCGCATGGCGCTGGAACCATGGAACGTGCTGGGCGAGGAGCCGGGCGGCGGCGGCACCGTGCGCTACGTGGACAGCTCGGTCGAGCGGGTGCAGGTGCGGGTCGCCGGCCTGACCGACGCGCGCTACGCCATCACCTGCAACGGCCGCCGCGTGCCGCTGATCCCAACCGGGACGGAGGGCGAGTTCGTCGCCGGCGTGCGGTACCGGGCGTGGCAGCCGCCCTCCTGTCTGCACCCGACGATCCCGGTGCACACGCCGCTGGTCTTCGACATCCTCGACCTGTGGGCGGGCCGCTCCATCGGCGGATGCACCTATCACGTCATGCATCCGGGCGGGCGCAACTACGACACTTTCCCGGTCAACGCCAACGAGGCGGAGGGGCGGCGCCTCGCCCGCTTCTTCCCCTTCGGCCACACCCCGGGCCCGATGGACGCCCCGACGGAGGAACGCAACCCGCAATTCCCCATGACACTGGATCTGCGTCGGGGGTGAGAGGCCGATTCGTGCGCGCGCGTTGCGTGAGTTGACCTCAACCTCATCCATCCGTAGGCATAATTCCTGGCAATACACGTCTAAAGGCGTCTATGACCACAACGAAACCAGCTTTAAGGAGAGTTCCTCCGGTTTAATTATCCTTATGGTTGTTATCCGGATTAGCTTCTGACCGATGTCCGTCGGCCTGCCGCCGATATCCTTCAGGAGCGAAAGGGATGAAAGCCAGCCTGCTTACCGTCGTGGCGGGGTCCGTGCTGCTCGGCGCTTGTGCCGAGAAGCCGCCGGAGCCGCCGCGGCCCGTTCCCGTCAGCCTGCCGCAGAAGATCGGCGACTACTGGTACCTGGACCAGAACTGGACCGACGCTGAGCGCCAGTGGTACTACAGCACCACCCAGGGCTCGCAGATCATGCCCTACGAGTGGTTCATGGCCCTGCCGGACTCGTCGCTGACCACACCGCTGGAGCAAAGCTATTTCCATCAGGATCTGACGCGCTACGGCTATCTGGCGGCGAGCAAGAGCGGCTGGAGCGACGGCGTGCTGCCAGTCGGCTTCATCAAGGACACCGACCCGAAGGACGGCGCCGCCTGGATGGGCCTGACCTGCGCGGCCTGCCACACCGGCGACTGGCGCGTCGGCGACAAGACCATGCGCATCGACGGCTCTGCCACCACCGGTGACCTGTATGGCCTGATCAGCGGCATCTCGGACGCGGTGAAATACACGCTGGGCAACACGGCCGCCTTCGACGTGTTCTCCCACCGCGTCCTCGGTCCCTACGCCACCGACGCGCAACGCGTGGACCTGCACGGGAAGTTGGCCACCTTCCACAAGGAGTTCGCGACCTTCGTCGCCGACAGCACCCCGGCGTCGCCGTGGGGTCCGATGCGCACCGACGCGTTCCAGATGATCTTCAACCGGGTCGGCGCCATCGACCTGAAGATCCCGTCCAACAGCGTCCACCCCAACGCGCCGGTCAGCTTCCCCTACCTGTGGGACGCCTCCAAGCAACCGAAGGCCCAATGGAACGGGGCGGTGCCGAACGGCGATCGCCTGACCGCGCTTGCCCGCAACGCCGGAGAGGTTCTGGGCGTGTTCGGCAAGGCCGCGCTGAAGGCCCCGCCCAGCAAGGATCAGTACTATTACAACTCCACCGTCCGGGCGAAAAACCTGATCTGGATGGAGGAGCTGGTGCGCGAGCTGCGGTCGCCCGTGTGGCCGGATTCGATCGCCGGCAAGGTGGACATTGTCAAGGCCTCGGCCGGTGAGTCGATCTACAAGGACAATTGCGAGAGCTGCCACAAGGTCCTGCCGCGTGACATGACCTTCACCGACACGCCGATCCAGATGATCCCGCTGTTCAACTGGGCAGACAAGCGGCCGGAGACGGTGGTCGATGTCTTCACCAAGACCATCTGCGACCCGGCGAAGGGAATCCCCGCCGCCGTCAAGGCGGGCTATATCTCCGTTGCCTATGAATCCGATCCAACCATGGCGGTGGACGCCGCCTGCCGCTTCCTGAAGACCGGCCCGATCGAGGGCGTGGTCATGCCGCCGATCATCGGCACGGCGCTGAAGAAGGACGATCTGGCGGTCAACGTGCTGGCCAACGCCGTGACCGGCTCGCTGATCGGCACGATCATCCACGACCGGACGGTCGCCTCGCTGCTGCTGGACACCAGTTGGACGGGCGCCAAGGACGTGCGGACCCCGACCCCGTGGGATGATCCCCCGGTGTGGAAAACGGAGACCGGAGCCGCCTCAGCCTCCCTCCCGCAGCCATCCGTGCTGGTCAAGGACACCCGCGTCTTCACCAGGCCGGTCAAGGGCAAGCCTGTTGACGAGGCCGCCCAGGCCCTGCTGCGCAGACTGAAGGAGCGGACGTCCCCGTCGAGCGAGCTGGCCTCCACCGCTGCCGCGACGAACCTCACGACCGAGCCGACGCAGGCTGTCAAGGACGCCGAGGCCAAGGCGACCAAGGCTCTGGCCGAACTGATCCAGAGCATCCTGGCCTATAAGGCCCGTCCGCTGGACGGCGTGTGGGCGACGGCACCGTACATGCACAACGGTTCGGTCCCGAACCTGTACGAGATGCTGCTCCCGGCCTCGCAGCGTTCGGCGACGTTCCGCCTGGGGACGCACTCCTTCGAACCGCACAAGGTCGGCGTGGACCAGAGCGCAAACGACAACACCTTCACCTTCGACACCGCCAAGCCCGGCAATCACAACACCGGTCACGAATTTGGCGCGTCGCTGACCGACGAACAGCGCTGGCAGTTGCTTGAGTATCTGAAGACCCTGTGAGGCGGCCGTTCACAGCCCTCTCCCCACGGGGAGAGGGTGTCCCGAAGGGGCGGATAGTTGGCAAACGGAAGCGTCCGGCAAAAGCGCCCCTCACACTCGCCCCCTGTCCCCGGAGGGAGACGGAATGCGATTGCGCCACGCCGTCTCCGAACCGCCGCTTGCATCGGCGGGAACGGACGTTCACACTCCCCAGCACCGTACCAGAGTTGAGCGCCCGAACCCGCCTTGTCCGACCGCGATTCCCCCTTTCTCGACTCCAGCACGCCGGCCCTTCCGGGTCTGCGTCCGGTGCCCTTCCTTCAGGGATCGCTGTTCGGCGAAGCCGACGCCATGGGCTATGGCCGCGGCGAAGTCTATGACGAGATGGTCACCGGGCAGGGCCGTCTGCGCCCGCACTGGCAGACTTTCATGGGCACGCTGGGCCCCCTCGACCCGGAGCTGATGGCCGAGCGGTGGGAGGAGGCGAGGCGCCTGCTCCACCAGAACGGCGTCACCTACAACATCTACGGCGATCCCAAGGGGATGGAGCGGCCCTGGCCGCTCGACATGGTGCCGCTGCTGATCCCCTCCCACGAGTGGAAAGCGGTCGAATCGGGTCTGATCCAGCGCGCCACGCTGCTGAACGCGGTGCTGGCCGACATCTACGGGCCGCAGACCCTGACGCGCAGCGGGCGGCTGTCCCCGGCGGTGATCCACGCCGATCCCGGATTCCGCCGCGCCGTGCACGGCATTCCGGTGCCCAACGACATCCACCTGCATTTCTATGCGGCAGACCTCGCCCGCGCGCCCGACGGGCGCTGGTGGGTGCTGTCCGACCGCACCCAGGCGCCGAGCGGCAGCGGCTACGCGCTGGAGAACCGGGCGGTGCTGGCGAAGGTCCTGCCGGACAGCTTCCGCCATTGCCAGGTGGAGCATCTGTCGCCCTTCTTCGACGCGTACAAGGAAACGCTGCTGTCGCTGAGCCCGCGCCGCGACCAGCCGCGGATCGTCCTTCTGACGCCCGGCCCCTACAACGAAACCTATTTCGAGCACGTCTATCTGGCCCGCTACCTCGGCATCACGCTGGTGGAGGGGGCCGACCTGACCGTGCGCGACCGTCAGGTTTATCTGAAGACCCTGTCGGGGCTGGAGCCGGTGGACGTCATTCTGCGCCGCCTGGACGCCGACTTCGCCGACCCGCTGGAGCTGCGCGCCGACAGTTCGCTGGGCGTGGCGGGGCTGATCGAGGCGGTGCGCGCCGGCAATGTGGTTGTGGCGAACGCGCTCGGCTCCGGCTTCATGGAATCCATGGCGGTCAAGCCGTCGCTGCCCATGCTGTGCCGCCATCTGCTGGGCGAGGAGTTGAAGATGCCCGGCGTCGCCGTCTGGTGGTGCGGCAACGACGACGAGCGCGCCTACGTCATCGAGCATCTGGACGGGCTGGTGGTGAAGCCGGCCTTCCCGTCCCTGTCCTTCGAGCCGATCTTCGGCGCCGACCTGTCGTCGGCGGACCGCGCCGCGCTGGTCGAACGCATCAAGGCCCGCCCCTGGTGCTACGTCGCGCAGGAGCGTCTGGCCCTGTCCACCGCGCCGGTCTGGCAGGGTGGGCGGCTGCAGCCGCGCCCGCTGGTGCTGCGCGTCTTCCTCTGCGCCCGCCCGGACGGCAGCTACACCGTCATGCCCGGCGGTCTGACCCGCGTGTCCACCGAATCCGGCAAGCTGGTCGTCTCCATGCAGCGGGGCGGCGGCAGCAAGGACACCTGGATCCTCTCTGGGCGCCGTGCCGAGGCCACGCCGGCGATGCCGCGCTCCCAGCCGGTGCAGGAACCGCAGCCGGCGCCCAAGGCCGCCTCCGCCGACCTGCCCAGCCGGGTGGCCGACAGCCTCTACTGGCTGGGCCGCTACGCGGAGCGGTCGGAGGGCACGGTGCGCCTGCTGCGCTCCACCCACTCCCGCCTGACCGACGGCAACGTGCCGGGCGCGTCGCTGCAGCTCCGCCCACTGCTCCATCTGATGGCCTGGGAGGGCATGATCCCCTGGGACCTGACGCGGGTCACGGCTCTTGGTGGCGGACGGGCGTTGCGGGCGGCGCTCTACAGCTCCGTCGTCGATCCGGACCATCCCAACAGCCTGCGCGCCCAGGTGCAGCGGGTGCACCGCACCGCCTATTCGGTGCGCGACCGCCTGTCGCTCGACATGTGGCGGGTGGTCACGATGCTGGAGCGGCAGAGCCAGCCGCCGGCGCACAAGCTCGACGCCGCCGCCATGTTGCTGCGGCTGGACGACCTGATGACCAGCCTCGCCGCCATCGCCGGGCTGGAGCAGGAAAGCATGACGCGCGGCCAGGGCTGGCGCTTCCTCGACATCGGGCGGCGCATGGAGCGGGCGCTCCACATCATTTCGGTGATGCGCGGCATTCAGGTCCATGCGCTCGACCGCCAGGACGAGCCGGTTCAGGTGGCGACGCTGAGCGTTCTGCTGGAACTGGGGGAGAGCGTGATGACCTACCGGTCCCGCTATCTGACCAGCGTGCGGCGGCGCCCGGTGCTGGAGTTGCTGCTGGCTGACGACACGAACCCGCGCGCCCTGGATTTCCAACTGGCGGCGCTGGAACGGCATGTTGCCGCCCTGCCCAGCGGGTCGCAGGCCGTGCCGGGCGACACGGCCGCCTCGGCCCGCTCGATCCTGGGCGCCGCCCGCGCCTCGCTGCGCGCGCCAGAGGCTCTGGACTCGGGCGCGGCCCTACACACGCTGCTGGACTCGCTCGCCCTGTCGCTGCCTGAGATTTCCAACCTTCTGACCCACGCCTATTTCAGCCATGCCTTTGCCCGACCGGCCTGACCTCTCCCCGACCGTGGCCGGCGCGGCCCCCGCTGACGATCCCTCCGGCGATGGATTCGGCGTCCGCTTCCGCGTGCGCCACACGACCCGCTACGACTACGGCGAGGACGTGTCGGTGTCCCACCATCTGCTGCACCTGACCGCCCGCCCGCACCCGCGCCAGCGCGTTCGCCGCAGCGCGCTGACCATCCTGCCGGGTCCGGCGGTGCAGTCGTCCCACACCGATTATTTCGGCAACACCGTCACCTACGTCGCGATGCAGGAGCCGCACCGGCAACTGGTCGTCACGGCGGAGAGCGAAGTCGAGGTCGGCCCCCCCCCGCCGCTGGACGCTGCGTTCACGCCATCCTGGGAGCAGGTGCGCGATTCGCTGGGCGGCCTGACTGGCCCGGAGGACGGGGCGGAGGTGGTCCAGTACCGCTTCGACAGCACGCTGGTTGCGGCCAGCCCGACGCTGCACGACTACGCCACGCAGTCCTTCACGCCCGGCCGCCCAGCGGCGGAGGCCGCGCTGGACCTGATGCAGCGCATCCACGACGATTTCACCTTCGACCCCGCCGCGACGACGATCGCCACTCCGATGGCCGAGGTCATGCGGCACCGCCGCGGCGTCTGCCAGGACTTCGCCCACATCGTGGTCGGCTGCGTGCGCGCCATGGGTCTGCCCGCCCGCTACGTCTCCGGCTATCTGCGCACCCTGCCCCCGCCGGGCCGCCCGCGTCTGGTCGGCGCCGACGTCAGCCACGCCTGGGCCTCCATCTGGTGCGGCGCCGAGGCCGGCTGGATCGACGTCTGCCCGACCAACGCGCGCCGCGCCGACCAGGACTTCATCACCATCGCCTGGGGCCGCGACTACGACGACGTCAGCCCCGCCCGCGGCGTCCTGATGGGCGCCGCGGGCCACACGCTCTCCGTCAGCGTCGATGTCGAGCCGCTGGAGGACAACGGGACGCCCTGATCCGGGCGCCCCGTTCTCCTTTTCACCGTCCGTCTCAAATCCACGACCGGCGATCACTCTGCCGGCTGAGGGTGCGCGCCCGTCGGGTGGCTGGCGGAGCCGTCCACGGCCGGGAAGGGCTTCTTCTTGGCAATGTAGCTGTAGACCGTCGGCACCACGAACAGCGTCAGGAAGGTGCCCAGCAGCATGCCGCCGACGATCACCGCGCCGATGGCCTGCCGGCTCTCCGCTCCCGCCCCATGGGCGTTGGCAAGCGGCACGGCGCCCAGGACCATGGCGCCCGTGGTCATCAGGATCGGGCGCAGGCGCAGCACGGCGGCCTCCTCCACCGCCTTGCGGATGTCCACGCCCTCACGCTGGAGCTGGTTGGCGAACTCCACGATCAGGATGCCGTGCTTGGTGATGAGGCCGACGAGGGTCACCAAGCCGATCTGGCTGTAGACGTTCATCGTCCCGCCCGTGAGGTGCAGGGCGGCCAGCGCGCCGGTCATCGACAGCGGCACTGTCAGCATGATGACAAAGGGGTCGATGAAGCTTTCGAATTGCGCCGCCAGCACCAGATAGATGAAGGCCAGCGCCAGGATGAAGACGAAGTACAGGCCCGTCGCCGACTCCCGGAATTCGCGGCTCTGCCCCGCATAGTCGGTCTGGGCGGTGGCCGGCAGCACGCGGTTCGCAGCATCCTGGAGATAGCCCAGCGCCTCGCCCAGCGAGGTGCCCGGCGCCAGCGTGGCGGTGATGGTGACGGAGCGCAGCTTGTTGAAGTGGTTCAGCTCCTTGGGCGCCACCCGCTCCTCGATGTGGACAAGGTTGGCGAGCGAGATCATCGCCCCAGTGCTGGTGGCGACCCCGGCCTCCGCCGCCATGGTCGGCGTGCCGCGGACGTAGATGGAGGCGATGTCGTCCGGGTTGCGGCGGTCGACGTCGCCGACCTGGACCACCACGTCGTACTGCTTGCCCTCCTTCTTGAAGCGGGTGACCTGCCGCCCGCCGAGCAGGGTTTCCAGCGTGCGGCCCACCGTCTCCACGTCCACGCCGAGGTCGGCGGCCTTGTCGCGGTCGATGGTGATGCGCAGTTCCGGCTTGTTCAGCTTCAGGTCGGTGTCGAGGTTGGTCAGGCCGGGGAACTTCCGTGCCTCCGCCATCAGCCCGTCGACCATCTTCTGAAGCTCGTCGTAGGGCAGCGAGCTTTGGATGACGAAGTTGACCGGCTTGTCCACCGGGCTCTGGCCCAGCGAAGGCGGGTTGGTGACGAAGGCGAGGATGCCGGGAATGCCGAACATCTTGGGGAAGAGCTGGGCGGTGATCGCCTGCTGCTTCACGTCGCGCTGGTCCCAGTCGATCAGCCGGACGAAGGAGATGCCCTGGTTGACCACCGGGAAGCCGACCACGACGAAGAACTTCTCGACGATGGGGATCTGGCGGAACAGGTCCTCCATGCGCTTGGCGTAGCTTTCCGTGTAGTCGAGCGTCGAGCCCTCCGGCGCGATGGCGATGCCGACGATGGTGCCGCGGTCCTCGACCGGCGCCAGTTCCGACTTCAGCCCGGTGAACAGCGTGTAGCTGAGCCCCGCCACCACCGCGCCGACCAGCAGCACCAGCGGACGCGCCTTCAGCGACACGCGGAGGATGGACCGGTAGCCGTTGGTCAGCCCGTTCAGCAGCCGCTCGATGGCGTTGTAGAGCGCGTTGTGCTTGGTCTGGTGCTTCAGCAGCTTGGAGCACATCATCGGCGACAGGGTCAGGGCGACGAAGCCCGACACGATCACCGCCCCCGCCAGCGTCAGGGCGAACTCGGAGAAGAGGCGGCCGGTGCGCCCGGTCATGAAGCCGATGGGCGCGTAGACCGCCGCCAGCGTGATGGTCATCGCGATGACCGCGAATCCGATCTCCTTCGACCCCTGCAAGGCCGCCTGGAAGGGAGGAACGCCCTCCTCGATGTGGCGGTAGATGTTCTCCAGCATCACGATGGCGTCGTCCACGACGAGGCCGATGGCCAGCACCATGGACAGCAGCGTCAGCGTGTTGACCGAGAAGCCGAAGGCGTACATCAGCGCGAAGCCGCCGATCAGCGACACCGGGATGGTCACCAGCGGCACCAGCGTGGCGCGGAAGCTGCGCAGGAACACGAAGATGACCAGCACGACCAGGACGATGGCCTCGAAGATCGTGCTGAACACCGCGTCGATGGACTTGGCGATGAAGACGGAGCTGTCGTAGCCGACATCCACCCCCATGCCGTCGGGCAAGGCGGCGCGGATCTTCGGCAGCGCCTCGTTCACCGCCTTGGACACGTCCAGCGGGTTGGCGGTGGACTGCTTGACCACGCCGATGGCGACGGCGCCGCGCCCGTTGAAGCGGGCGCTGACCCGCTCGTCCCGCGCGCCCAGCTCGGCCCGGCCCACATCCTTCAACCGGACAAGATAGCCGCCGTCGTCACGCAGGATGATGCGGTCGAACTCCTCCGGCGTGCGCAGGTCGGTTTCGGAGACGACGGTGAACTCCCGCGCCTTGCTCTCCACGCGGCCCGCCGGAATCTCGACGTTCTGCTTGCGCAGCGCGTTCTCCACGTCCTGCGGGGTGACCCGGTAGGCGGCCATGCGCTGCGGGTCGAGCCACAGACGCATGGCGAAGCGCCGCTCGCCGAAAATGCGCACCTGGGCGACGCCGGGCAGATTCTGCAGCCGGTCCTTGACGTAGCGATCGGCGAAGTCCGTCACGTCCAGCGGCGAATGGCGGTCGGAGGAGAAGGCCAGATAGATGATCGGCTGCGCGTCGGCCTCCACCTTCGCGATGACCGGCTCGTCGATCTCGTTGGGAAGCTGGGCGCGCACGCGGCCGACGCGGTCGCGCACATCGCTGGCCGCCGTGTCGACGTTGCGGTCCAGCCGGAAGCGCAGGGTGATCTGGCTCTTTTCGGCGCGGCTGATCGAGGACATCACGTCGATGCCCTCGATGCCCGACAGCGAGTCCTCCAGGATCTGGGTGACCTGGCTTTCGATGATCTCGGCCGACGCGCCCTTGTAGGTGGTTTCCACCGTGACGACGGGCTCGTCGATCTTCGGGTATTCGCGCACCGACAGGCGCTGGTACGACACGATGCCGATCAGCATGAGCGCGAGGCTCATGACCGTCGCCAGGACGGGCCGGCGGATGGAGATGTCGGAGAGGACCATCGGCTCAGCTCCCCGCCGGCTTGTTGTTCACGACCACGACCGGGGCGCCGTCGCGGATCTTCAACTGGCCGGCGGTCACCACCACGTCACCGGGCTGCAGGCCGGCGGTGATCTCAACCTCGGCGTTGCGGCGTTCGCCCAGCGTGACGGTGGTCTGCACCGCCTTGCCATCCACCACCTTGAAGACGAACTGGCGGTTGCCGAAGGCGCTGACCGACTGCTCGGGCACCAGAACGGCGTTGGGGGTCTGGTCCAGCGTTAGGGCCACCCGGGCGAACAGGCCGGGGCGCAGCGCGCCGTCCTTGTTGGGGACGCGGGCGCGGATCACCACGGCGCGGCCGTTTACGTCGACCAGCGGGTCGATGGCGTAGACCGTGCCGTCGAAGGTCCGCCCACCGAAGGAGTCCACGGCGACCTTCAGGGTCTGGCCGGTGCGGACGGTCGGCAGATACAGCTCCGGCACCCGGAAATCGAGCTTCAGGGTCTCGATGGCCTCCAGGTTCACGATGTCCTTGCCCGCGGCCACCACGTCGCCCACCGAGACCTTGCGCAGGCCCAGCACGCCGTCGAAGGGCGCCGTCAGGGTCAGCTTCTCCAACTGCGCCTTGGCGAGCTGCACCGTCGCCTCGTCGGACTGGAGCTTGGCGAGCGCCTGTTCGCGGTTGCGGGCGGGACCGGTGCGCTGGCGGTACAGTTCCTCGGCGCGGGACAATTCAGCGCGGGAGAAGGCGATGCTTGCCTGCGCCTGGGCCAGCGTGGCGCGGGCGATGGAGTCATCAAGGCGGATCAGCACCGCGCCCTTTTTCACCGCCTGCCCTTCCAGGAAGGCGATCTCGGAGACCTTGCCCGCCACCTCGGGCCGGATGACCACCGATTCGCTGGACAGCAGCGAACCGACCGCGGTGACTTGGCGCGACACGGTGCCGACCTTGACCGGCAGTGCCTCCACCGGCATCGGCGGCGTGCTACCCGGCGGCCCGCCCGCCGCCGGAGCGCCAGACGACGCGCCTCCGGGAGATGGAACCTTGCCGGCGAGCAGCGTGTTGATGGTTCCGCCCTGCTTGACGAAGTACCAATAGGCGCCGCCGCCGAGAGCGACCAGAACCAGAAGGGCGACGATGCGAAGCGTGTGGCGCATGGATACGGAACCCGCACAGGCCCGCCGGCCCGCCGGGCGGGCGCGCGGGGCGTTTCGTGTCAACCGGGCCGCTGTGAGGGGCGGGCGGTAAACTGAACTATATCGTTCAGTTCAGTTCCGGAGTCGAGACGGTTGCAAGGGTTCAGGCGCGCGGCGGCGGCGGATCGGCTTGCACAACCCGGCCCTTTTCCATTTCCAGCCGTTCCCCATCGGAAAGAATCACCGTCAGATCAGCGGGTTGACCAGGGCCAACCGCGGTGCAGCCACCGCGCGGACGAACAGCCCCACCATCAAGACAAAGTCCGGGAGCGCAGCAGGGCGCTTCACCCGCCGGTAGAACCGCACGAATCCGATCTCCTTCAATGCGAAGATCGGCAACCAAGACGCCATCCGCGCCGGGTGGCGGAGTGCCCTCGCCGAGGTCCGGGGATTCGATGCGGGCGCGCTTCAACCAGAACTTCCCGGACGCCAGCAATCGTGCGAGCAGGCAGGCGGAGGTGGACGCGCTCATTCCCCGATCCGATGCAGTGGCGGCAAGACGGTCGTTCGGCCGATGACTCAGCCTGTCACGGAAGCGTAAAGGAAGTTTTGCTCCGGTTGGACTCTTGAACGCGTCCGGGAAATCGGCGATGTGACAATCCTTGGTCCTCCGACCCTCGCGTTCCAAGGGGTGCCCGATGCTGATCGCCCAGATGTCCGACCTGCATGTGACGGCCCCCGGCACCGCCCCGACCACCGCTTACGACACGAACACCCGCCTCGCCGCCGCGGTCGCCCATCTGAACGCGCTGGTGCCGCGCCCTGACCTCGTCCTCATCACCGGCGACCTCGTCAACGGACCGAAGCCCGGCGAGTACGAGGCGCTGTCCGCCCTGCTGGAACCGCTCGCCATTCCTTTCCGCGTGCTGCCGGGCAATCACGACGACCGCACGGAACTGCGCCGGACTTTCGCCGGCACCGGCTGGATGCCCATGGAGGGTCCCTTCCTCCAGCACGCGGTGGAGGAATTCCCGGTCCGCATCCTGATGCTCGATTCGGTCATCCCCGGTTCGGCGGTGGGCGGCCTGTGCGCCGACCGGCTGTCCTGGCTGGCCGAGCGTCTGGCCGAGCAGCCGGAGCGGCCGACCGTGCTGGCGCTCCACCATCCGCCTTTCGACACCGGGTTGGCCTTCCTGGACACGTTGCGCTGCCTGGAGGGTGCGGAGGAGTTGGGACGGCTGGTGCGGAGCCGTCCCAACGTCCGCGCCGTCCTGTGCGGCCACACCCACCGCCAGACCGCGGTCGCCTGGAACGGGGCGCACGGCTACGTCGCCCCGTCCGTGGCCTACCAGATCGCGCTGGATCTGGCGCCGGAACCGCCTTACCGCTGGACGGAGGAGCCGTCCGCGCTCGCTCTTCATCAATTCCGGCCGAATGGCACAGTGGTGACGCATCTGAGCGTGATCGGCGACTATCCCGGCAGAGAGTTTTCCCGCAAGGCCAGGAACTCCTGAAAACTGGCGCAACGTCCGGCGGCCTGCGCGGCCATGTAGGCGGCGTTCAGGGCGCGCTTGGCGCCCAGGGCGGCGGCGAAGCGGTGGCGCAGCGCGGCGTCAGCGATCCGCAGGCCGTCGGCGGCCAAGCGGTCGAGAACATGGCGGTAGCAAAGGTCCGCCCGCGTGCCGCTGTCGGCGGAGCAGGTGATCGACCCCTCCCGCTGCCGATATTCGTACAGCGGCTCCAGCACAAGCGGCAGGCGGCCCAGCCGGTCGAGAACCTGGACGTTGAAGACCACGTCGTCGCAGAAATCGACGCCCTCCTCCCAGCCGGGAACGAGGTCGCGGCGGACCACGAAGAACATCGGGACGGAGGTTTCCAGAAAGGTCGCCGCGTCCAGCGTGGCGGTCCCGGAAGTGGACGGAAACAGGGTGGAGAGTGGCGAGCCGTCACCGTCGCGCACCACCACCACATTGTCCGCCGCCGCCCCGTGCGCCGCCGCCAGCGGGGCCAGCCGTGCCAACCGGTCCGGCTCGAACCGGTCGTCGGCGTCCAGCGGGGCGATCAGAGGCAGACGCGCCCACCGCAACCCGGCATTGCGCGCCGCTGGGGCGCCGGACCCGACGCGGCCGGTTCCAGTGAAGGTCAGGCGCGAGTCGGCGATGCCGGCGGCCGCCAGAACGGCGCCGTAGTCGGCGCCGTCGTCGCTGACCACCACCGCTTCCCAGTGGGAAAAGCTCTGCGCCAGCAGGCTGGACACCGCGCGGGCAATGGTGCCTTGCGCCCGGAAGGCCGGAATGATGACCGAGACGCCGCCCCCGCTGCCCCCTTCCATGCACCGCCCTCCGATTGTGCGAAGGGCAGTGTGCCTCTCCTTCCCGACGGTCGGCAAGCGGCGATCCGCACCGATGCGGCTAGCCTGAGCGCGACTATGACGGCGCCGGGGTGGGATTTGGCGTCGCGGCCCGTTGAACAAGGAACCGATACGGGCTATGTGGAGAAACGAGTGGCGTGGTTCGGTCCCCATCCGACATCCCAGGCCCCCGCAAGCCAAAGCCCCCCGGTAGACACGCCGACCTCAGGGAGTTCAAAAACGATGGCGCAAGACGGATACACCCGCTTCGACGACGAACCCGAGCAGGAGCCGGACGAGAAGTCGAAGGAAAGCGCCCCGCCGCCGTTCGCTGCCGTGCAGTCGAACCTGTTCAAGGCGCGCACGGTGCTGATCTTCGGGCAGATCGACATGAAGCTGGCGCAGGCCGTCTCGGCCCAGCTGCTGGCTCTGGCCCACGAGAGCAATGACGACATCACGGTCGTGGTGAACTCCCCCGGCGGCCACGTCGAGGCGGGCGACACCATTCACGACATGATCCGCTTCGTGAAGCCGCGCGTGAAGATGCTGGGCACCGGCTGGGTCGCCAGCGCCGGTTGCCATATCTTCCTGGCCGCGAAGAAGGAAGACCGCTACTGCCTGCCGAACACCCGCTTCCTGATCCACCAGCCGCTGGGCGGCACCGGTGGCCGGGCGACGGACATCGCCATCGAGGCGAAGGAAATCATCCGCATGCGTGAGCGGCTGAACCGCATCATCGCGCGCGAAACCGGCCAGCCGGTGGAGAAGGTTTCCAAGGACACCGACCGGAACTACTGGATGATGGCGGACGAAGCCCGCGAGTACGGCATCGTCACCCATGTCATCGACACCTTCGACGAGCTGAAGTAAGCGGTCCTCCGGAACGCATGAAGCCCCTCTCGAGCGAGAGGGGCTTTTTTTATGACCGCGGCCTGGTTTGAGCGATCAAGCCCGTCGAATCAGCCGTTTAGACGACGATGTTCAGATTCTGCCCGCGCGTGGCCGTGACGTTTCCACCAGCCGAGGCCCCGTCCGAACCGCCCTGAAGCAACGTGGCGATCGCCTGATCCTGCTGTTGCGCGGTCTGGTTCAGCGTCTTCACGCCGAAGTCCATCTGTCCCTGCGCCTGCCGCAAGCCGACCGCGGCGCCCAGGGTGGAGGAGGAAATATCGAGAGCCATCGGAAAGAGCCTTCAAAGGGGGAACCGGCGGCCGAAGCCGACCGTCCGCGCCGTATCGGTCAGATGACCACGTTGACGGAGCCGGCCCCCGCCGAGGGAGCGGCCACCGCGTGGGCCACCATCGGGGTCGAAGCTACCACCGGTGAGGTGTGCGCGGAAGTCCCCTGTGACGTGCCGGAGCGGCCCCCGCCGCTCCCGGACTGGCCCGAGGCCCAGCGATGCACGGGCGAGCCGTTGGCGGAGGTCCCACTTTGGCTGGTGCCGTTCGGCTGGTCCTGCCCGTCCGAACCGCCCACCAGCAGTTCCAGTGACGCCTTGCCACTCTTCCGGTCCTTCTGCGCTTCACGGTATTGCCGCAGCGCCGCCTCGGTCGGGATCTGGTCGAGGGTCGCTCCGTCCTCCGGGCTGCGGAACAGCAGCACCAAGCGCGACGCATCGGCGTCATAGCGGTAGGCGGTCTTCGTGTAGCGCCCGGCAAGCGGTTCGGACTGTCCGGTGACGGGGTCCTTCACGGGCGGAGTCCCGGTGTCGGCCCCGGTTTCAACAGCCTCGCTGTTGCGGGCCGTCATGAAGGCCAACGGCCTTGCAGCCGTTGCGGTGGCGATGGCCACGTTCATGACATTACACCGATGATTGGACAATCCAGCTCATATATTGCAGCCGCACTCGTGCATTGTAAAGGGTTCGTTCACCTTTTTTCCGGCTATGCCAAAGGACGAAATCCCACAGGCTGTTTCCGGCACCAAAGCTTCGCATTCCAGGACCAGCGAAGCCGCCGCTCACCCTTTTCACAGCCGTGGGGCTTGCGGAGGGGCGGCGGTGTGCTTAAGCCTGTATGCATGGCTACGATCGCGGAAGCGCTGACGCTTGCCCTGGACCACCATCTGGCCGGCCGGCTGGCCGAGGCCCAGCAGCTCTACAACCGCATCCTGGATGTGGACCCGGATCAGCCGGACGCCCTGCATTTCCTTGGCGTCCTGGCCGGTCAGGTGGGGGAGCAGGCGCTTGGCCTGCAACTCATCGCCCGCGCCATCGCCCAGCGACCCGAAGCGGCGGACATGCACGCCAACAGCGGCAACATCCGCCGCTCCTCGGGACAACCGGAGGCGGCGGTGGAGGATTACCGGCGCGCTGTCGCCCTCCAGCCCGATTTCGCGGAAGCCTGGACCGACATGGCGAACGCCCTGCGCGGCCTGGGCCGCTCCCCTGGCGCCATCGCCGCTCTGGAGCGCGCCGTCACCTCCACCCCCACCCTCGCCATCGCCGTGGAACGCTTGGGCGCGCTGCGGCACGAGGAGGGGCGCCTGCTGGTTGAGCAGGGGCGCGGCACCGAGGCCCTCCGCCCGCTGGCCCGGGCCGCAGAATTGCTTCCGCTGGAGGCCGACGTCGCCTTTCTCTACGGCAACGCCTTGTTCGCCATGGGACTGCGGGAGGATTCCACCCTCGCCTACCGCAACGCCCTGGCCATCACGCCGGATTTTCCGTCTGCCGCCTTCAATCTGGGGATCGCGCTGGGGGTCGTGGACCAGTTGGAGGACTCCGCCCGCGCGCTGGAGCAGGCCGCCCGTCTGGATCCCCGCCATCTCGACGCCATCGACCGGCTCGTCATCGCCCTAGCCCTGCTCGGCCGGGACGACGAGGCCGCCGTCTGGGGGGAGCGTGCACTGGACCTCAAGGACCGCACGGCCATGGACACGGCCCCCGCCCTGCCCCCGTTGACCGCCCGGCCACGCGGGGCCGAGCAGCGGCGGCGCAACGTCATCGCCTTCAGCCTGTGGGGCGGCCAGCCCACCAGCGCCCAACCCGTCGGCACTCATGACCCGGCGGAGATTGTGCGGCAGACCGTGGCGCTGTACGCAGGCTGGAGCTGCCGGGTTTATCACGACGGCACCCTTGCCGCCGACCGGTTAAGCGAACTGGCCGCGGCGGGGGCGGACCTCGTGGCGGTGGCCGCCGACGCGCCGACCGGCGGACCCTATTGGCGCCTGACCGCCGCCGACGATCCCACGGTGGCGCGTTTCCTCTGCCGCGATTGGGACGCGCTGCCGTCTGCCGATGGGAAGGCCGCCGTGGATGACTGGATCGCCTCCGGCCGGCCCTTCCACGTCCTGCGCGACGGGGTGCTGCACACGGAGGTGATGTCGGGCGGCCATTGGGGCGGTGTTGCGGGGCTGCTGCCCGACCTGCTGCCGCTGGCCGAGCGCCACGGCGCCGCCGAGGCGGACCGGGCGCAGGACCACCGCTTCCTGCGCCGCATCGTCTGGCCAATGATCCGCGACCACGCCTTGGTCCACGACCGCGCCCACCCCCGGCACGGCCTGCCCTTCCCCACGCCGTGAGCGGCTACAGAACCTGCTTCGGCAGGGACAGCAGCTCCTTGCGGATCTGGCCCATGCTGGGGCGGTTGTCCGGCCCAAAAGCGATGGGGCGGCACAGATGCATCGCGGTCAGCCCGACCCGCGCAGTCAGCAGACCGTTGATCACCCCCTGCCCCATACGGGTGGAGATGGCCGCGGCGATGGAGCCGCCCAGCGCCTCGACGGCGACATGGTGGGCGCTTTCCGCCACCCCGGCGACGGCGAGGTTGGCAAGCATCCGCCGCAGCAGCCGCATCGACCCGACATAGCCGGGCCGCGCACCGTAGAGCGCCGCGATCTCCCGCACCAGCTTCAGGTTGCGCCACAGAACCACCGCGAGGTCGACGACCGCCGCCGGGCTGAGCGCCGTCGCCACCGCCGTGTCGCGGGACGCCCGCAGGACGGTCTGGTAGGCGCGGCGGTCCAGCGGTCCCATCACCTCGCGGTCGAGCAGGCGCAGGATCTCCGCGTCGTCGTGGGCGTCCGTCACATGGTCGCGCACCCGCTCCAGCGAGGGCGCCAGATCGGCGCGACCGTCATAGAGGCGGGTCAGCGACCCGGCAAAGCGCTCGGCGTGGCCCGGTTCCCCGGCCTTGGTCACGATCTCCGTGGACAGGCGCCCGGCCTCGCCGCGCAGTTCCTCGATCTTGCGCAGGCGGCGCAGCGCGCGCAGTTCGCGCAGCAGCATCCCCAGCGCCGCCCCGCCGGCCACCGTCACGGCGGCGGCCACCAGCACGCCCAGCGCGGCGCTGGTGGCAAAGGCGCGGTTGAACAGGTCCCAGGTGTCGAAGCCCAGCGCAATCAGCACCAGCGCGGCCACCGACCCGGCCAGCCAGCGGCCGAGCCGGTTGCGCGGCCGGTCCTCCGCCAGCAGCGCGGGAAGGCGCTCCGCCGCGGACCCGGACAGGGGGCCGGCCAGGGGACCGGCGATGATCGCCTCTTCCTCCGCCGCCGGGACGGCGGCGGCGCGGGTGGGGTCCAGCTCCATCGGCGGGACCCATTGGCGGTCGCGCGTGCGCTCGCTCATTCCAGATAATCCCCCAGCAGGAACTGCATGGCCTGATCCAAACGGATGTGTGGCAGGCCGCGCGCCTCGCGGGCGAGATCGGCGGGCGGCTGGAAGGCCATGAAGTTGTAGGGCCGCTCCTGCCCCGGCGGGAAGTCGGCGTCCTCGGGGATCTCGCCGGGGAACAGCACGGTCGGGCGGTCGCGCCCGAGCGGCACGCCGCGGACGCAACGCAACTGCCGCCCCTCATGCTCGGTCACCACCGTCTCGGTGGATTTCAGCGCGGCGATGGCCATGGTCTCCACCTGCGCCCCTTCGAAGCGGATGCCGGCGCGGGCGTCGGACACCAGCCGGTCCAGCAGATGGCGTAGGCTGTTGTGCTGGTGCGAGGCGACATGGTCGGCCTTGGTCGCGGCGAACAGCACGCGGTCGATCTTCCGGCCCAGCAGCCAGTCCAGCCAACTGCTGGACCCGTGGCGGAAGGGCTCCAGGCTCAGTTCCAGGGCGCGCTTCATATCCGCCATGCCCGCCGGGCCGGAGTTCAGCGCCCCCAGCACGTCGATCAGGACGATCTGGCGGTCGAGCCGGGCAAAGTGCTCGGCGAAGAAGCGGCGGACCACCTTGGACTTGTACGCCTCGTAGCGATCCTCCATCAGCGCCCACAGGCTGCCGCGGGTGCGCGGACGGTCACCCGGCAGCGGGCAGAAGGTCAGCAGCGGCGCGTTCGCCATGTCGCCCGGCTCGACGAAGCGCCCCGGCTGGATCAGGCTCAGCAGATTGTCGGAACGGCGGCAGGCGTGCAGGTAATCGGTGAACAGCGCCGCGCCGCGCCGCGCCTGCTCCTCCTCCGCCGGGGCCGCCGTGTCGATGGTGGCGAGCCAGCCGCGCCAGGACACCGACAGCTCGTCGCGCGGCGCCCGCCCGGCCAGCTCCAGGGTAAGCGCGCTCCATTCCGCGAAGGACTGGTGGAGCAGCGGCAGGTCGAGCAGCCATTCGCCGGGATAGTCGACGATGTCGAGATTCAGCGTCGCGACCGGCTGCACCGTACGCTTCAGCATGGCGTTCGGGCGGTAGCGCATGGACAGGCGGAGCTGGCTGATGCCGCGCGTCTCGGTCGGCCAATGGGGCGCCGGACCGGCCAGTTCGGCCAGCCGCTGCTCCACCTCGAAACGGGGAACCTGGGCGTCAGGCTGAGGACGCAGGCGCGAGGCCTGGAAGCGGCCGGAAGACACCACGTCAAGGAAGGGAAGCCGCCCAGCCTTCAGCAAATTGTCGACCAGCGAGGTGACGAACACGGTCTTGCCGGCCCGCCGCAGCCCGGTGACGCCGAGACGGACGTCCTGCTCCAGGATGCCGCCGGAAACGAGATCGCCGGCCCGCCCCAACAGGCGCGAGCCGGCGTCGTACAGGTCGTTGAAAATGGGCACGCGCACGGTCAGCCGGTCCGTATTGGGGACGATCGCCCTTCTATATGGGAGACCGTCCGCCCACGCCTATACCCTCACCGGTGCTTTAGGACGCCCCGAAGTCGAGGTTCCATGCCTCGTAACGCTCCGGATCGTTCTCCCAATCCTCGCGCACCTTGACGAACAGCATCAGGTGAACGCGCTGCTCCAGCATCTCTTCCAACTCGGTGCGGGCGGCCTGCCCGAGCGCCTTGATGCGGGTGCCCTGCTTGCCGAGCACGATAGCCTTCTGGCTGTCGCGCTGGACATAGACGACCTGGGAGATCTTGACCGACCCGTTCTCGAACTCCTCCCACTGCTCGGTCTCGACCGTCGCCGCGTAGGGAAGTTCCTGGTGAAGCTGCTGGAACAGCTTCTCGCGGGTAATCTCCGCCGCCAGGAGGCGCATCGGCATGTCGGAGATCTGGTCCTCCGGGTAGTGCCAGGGACCTTCCGGCATGCGGGCGGCCAGGAAGCCACGCAGATGCTCCACGCCGTCGCCGGTCGAGGCGGACAGCATGAAGATGTCGGTGAAGATGCCTTCCTGGTTGAAGCTGTCGGCGAGGCCCAGCAGCTTTTCCCGCGGCACGAGGTCGATCTTGTTCAGGATCAGGATGGCCTTGCGCCCCTGCTCCTTCAAGCGGGTGATGATGCCCTGGGTGTCCTGGTCGATGCCGCGGCGCGACACGTCGAACAGCAGGCCGACCAGATCGGCGTCCTCCGCCCCCTGCCAGGCCGCCGCCACCATGGCGCGGTCAAGACGGCGCTTCGGCTTGAAGATGCCCGGCGTGTCCACGAAGATGATCTGGCTGTCGCCGGCGATGGTGATGCCGAGCACGCGCGTGCGGGTGGTCTGCACCTTGGAGCTGACGATCGACACCTTGGAGCCGACCATCGCGTTCAGCAGGGTCGACTTGCCGGCGTTCGGCGCGCCGACCAGGGCGACGAATCCGCAGCGCGGGTTTTCGGGCACGTAGGCAGCCTCTTCGGCGCCCTCTTCGGCACCAGTGTCGGCACCCTCTTCCACGCTCTCGCTCACGCCCTTGTCCTTATCGTCGAAATCGTCGTCTTCAAACTTGTCGCGGCCGTCAGTCATCGACCTGCACTCCCAATTGGCGCAGCAAGGCGCTGGCCGCTTTCCGTTCGGCGACCCGCTTGGATGGGCCGGTGGCCGTCACCGGCTCCATGCCCTTCAGCCGGACCGCGATGCGGAACACCGGTTCGTGCGCCGGGCCGCTCTGCTCGATCAGTTCATAGGTGGGAAGGGGCCGCTTGTTGCCCTGCGCCCATTCCTGCAACGCCGTCTTGGAATCCAGCGGCGGCGGCTCCGCGCGGTCGATCTGCCCGGCCCAGGCCCTGCGGATGAAGTCCCGCGCCTTGTCCATGCCGCCGTCCAGATAGAGCGCCCCGATCACCGCCTCGCAGGCGTCGGCCAGGATGGTGTTGTTGCTGCGCCCGCCGCCCTGCGCCTCCGACGGGGACAGGCGCAGGTAGCGCCCCAGTTGCAACGCGTCGGCGACACGGCTCAGCGCCTCCCGCCGGACCAGCGAGACATGCCGCTTGGCGAGCGCGCCCTCGCGTTCGTTGGGGAAGCGCTCCAGCAGCCATTCCGCGATGACGAGGCCGAGCACCCGGTCGCCCAGGAATTCCAGACGTTCGTAGGCAAGGCCCGGCCCCTGCTCGGGCCGTCCACCGCGGACGTTGCGCTCCAGCCCCATCAGGCTGGGATGGGTGACCGCGTCGGCCAGCCGTTGCGGGTCGGCGAAGCGGTGGCCGATGGCCGCGGCCAGTTCCGCAAGGTCGGCGGAATCGGCGCTCACGTCCGCATCGGACGCCATGGGGGTCCCCCGTTCTTCAGGGCTCACAATAATCGGTCTCCGCGCCCCGGTGCTGTGCGGGGCTCACTTCACGGCGTTGAACAGGCGGCTGAACCGCAGGTCCGCCGGCCAGCGCCACACCTCGAAGAAGCGCGTCCCGTCCTCCAACGAGAAGAACAGGAATTCGGCGCGCCCGACCAGATTTTCCATCGGGACATACCCCACCTGCGACGGGACGCGGCTGTCCAGCGAGTTGTCGCGGTTGTCGCCCATCATGAACAGGTGGTTCGCCGGCACCTTGAAGGCCGGGGTGTTGTCGAGCGGACCGTTGTCCGATTCCTCGATGATGCGGTGGCTGCGCCCGCCCGGCAGGGTCTCGACATACTGGGCGATCCGGACCTCGCGGCCCAGCGCGTCGCGGGACACATAGTCCTCGATGCGCTCGCGCTTCACCGGCTGACCATTGATGTGCAGCACGCCACCGGTCACCTGGACGGTGTCGCCGGGCAGGCCGATGACGCGCTTGATGTAGTCGGTCTTGTTGTCGCGAGGCAGCTTGAAGACGGCGACGTCGCCGCGCTCCGGCGCGTGGCCCATGATGCGGCCCTCGAACAGCGGCAACCCGAAGCCGACGGTGTACTTGCTGTATCCGTAGGAGAACTTGGACACGAACAGGTAGTCGCCGATCAGCAGCGTCGGGATCATCGAGCCGGACGGGATGTTGAAGGGCTCGAAGGCGAAGGTCCGCACGCCGAAGGCGATGATGACCGCGTAGAAGACCGTCTTCACCGTCTCGGCAAAGCCGCCTGTCTCTTTGGATTTGCCGGTCAAGGCGGTCTCTCTGTTCATGGTCATGCGGGGGGTGCCGTGGAGGTGGTGATGGAGGTGTCGGCCGGTTCGGCGCTGATGATGACGAAGGCCTCCGCCATCGGATATTCGTCGGTCAGCGTCACATGGATGCGCGCCTGCATGCCCGGAGGGGTGATCGCCTGCAGCCGTTCCAGCGCGCCGCCGGTCAGGCGCATGGTCGGCTGGCCGGAGGGCAGGTTCACCACCCCCATGTCGCGCCAGAACACGCCGTCGCGGAAGCCGGTGCCCAGCGCCTTGGAGCAGGCCTCCTTGGCGGCGAAGCGCTTGGCGTAGGTCGCGGCCCGCGCGCTGTGCTTGCCGGCGGCTCCGGCGCGGCGTTCGGACTTGGCGCGCTCCACGTCGGTGAAGATGCGGGCGATGAAGCGGTCGCCGAAACGGTCCAGCGACTGCTCGATCCGTCGGATGTCGATCAGGTCGTTCCCGATGCCCAGGATCATGAGACGCCCCTAGCCGCCGCGCGGGCGTCCTTCATGACGGCGCGCATGCGCTGGAGCGTGTTGCCCAGCCCGACGAAGATCGCCTCGCCGATCAGGAAATGGCCGATGTTCAGCTCCACGATGGTCGGGATGGCGGCGACCGCCCCGACCGTCTCGTAATTCAGCCCGTGGCCGGCGTGGCATTCCAGGCCGATGGCCTCCGCGTGGGCCGCCGCCCGGACGATGCGTTCCAGCTCCGCCGCGCGTTCCGCCCCGGCGGGCGCGTCGCAATAGGCGCCGGTGTGCAGTTCCACCACCGGCGCGCCCAGCGCCTTGGCCGCGTCGAGCTGCGCCGGTTCCGGGTCGATGAACAGCGAGACACGGATGCCCGCGGCGCCGAGGTCGCCGACGGTGCGCTTGAGGTTGTCCATCTGCCCGGCGACGTCCAGCCCGCCTTCGGTGGTGACCTCGGTGCGCTTCTCCGGGACGAGGCAGCAGGCGTGCGGCTTGTGGCGCAGCGCGATGGCGAGCATCTCGTCCGTCGCCGCCATCTCCAGGTTCAGCGGCAGCCGGATCTCCGCCATCAGCCGCTCGATGTCGGAATCGATGATGTGGCGGCGGTCTTCGCGCAGATGGGCGGTGATGCCGTCGGCCCCGGCCTCGGCGGCGAGCTTCGCCGCGCGCACGGGATCGGGGTGACGCCCGCCCCGCGCGTTGCGGACGGTCGCCACATGGTCGATGTTCACGCCGAGGCGCAGAGGGCGGGGCATAGGCTCGAAACTCCGGTGTCGCGCCGGTCCCGCATCCTGCATCCGGCGGGCACCGGTTCTCCCTGCTATATAGCGGTGGCGTCGCGTCGCGTCACGCCGTCATTCGACGACGTGATGCGCGGCGATCCGCGCGGCGAGCGCCTTCAGCTGCTCGATGGGCGGGTCATGGCGCGGCCAGACCAGATCGGCGCCGTCGTTCTCGTAGCGAGGCACGACATGCACGTGAATGTGCGGCACCGTCTGCCATCCCGCCGGCTTGTTCGTCTGGAGAAGCGTGATCCCCTCCGGCGAAAAGGCCGCCTGGACGGCCTGGGCGACCTTGTGGACGGTGCGGAACAGGGCCGCCGCTTCGTCCTCCGTCACATCCAAGATGGTCGGGGCCGGGCGCTTCAGCGCGACCAGCACATGGCCGGGATTGACCTGCCCGGCGTCCATGAAGGCGAAGGTCTCCGCATCCTCGTACACCACGGCGCAGGGCAATTCCCCGGCGATCAGGCGGCTGAAGATGGTCGGGCTGGACATGCTTCCCTCGCTCCTGATGGACACCCTCAGCGTCCCCGCGCCCGCTCCACCGCGTTGATGGCGGGGGTGGCGCGCAGGGCCGCCATGATGTTGGTCAGGTGCTTGGCGTCCTTCACGTCGATGTCGATCAGCAGCTCGAAGAAGTCGGTGTTGCGGCTGGTGATCTTCAGGTTCGTGATGTTGCCGCCGTTCTTGCCGATGACCGTGGACAGCGTGCCGAGCGAGCCCGGCTCGTTGTTGACCACCAGCGAAATGCGCCCGACATGCTCCTCCGGGCTGTCCGGCCCGATGTCCCAGGCGACGTCGATCCAGCGCTCCGGCGACTCGTGAAAGCTTTCGAGCGTTTCGCAGTCGATGGTGTGGATGGTCACGCCCTTGCCGGTGGTCACGATGCCGACGATGCGGTCGCCCGGCAGCGGGTGGCAGCAGCGGGCGTAGTGGACCGCCATGCCGGGGATCAGGCCACGGATCGGCAGCGGCGCGTTGTTGCCCTTCGCCTTCGGCTTGGGCTTCGGCACCGTGATGGAGTTCTTGTCGTCGCCTTCCTTGGGCGTCGCCACATGCGGCTTGTGGCCGGGGAAGACGGCATGGAAGACCTCGCGGCCCGAATGCAGGCCGGAACCGACGCTGGCCAGCAGGTCGTCGGCGCTCGGCTGCTGGAAGATCTTGATGACGCCTTCCAGCGCCTTTTCCGAGAACTCGTAGCCTTCCGACTTGAACTGGCGCTGCAGGATGGCGCGGCCCAGCTCGATGTACTGGGTGCGCTGCTGGGTGCGCAGGAACTTGCGGATGCGCGCCCGCGCCTTGCCGGTGACGACGAAGCGCTCCCAGCCCGGAACCGGGGTCTGGGCCTTGGAGGTGATGATGTCGACCTGATCGCCGTTCTGCAACTGCGTGCGCAGCGGCAGCATCCGACCGTTGATCTTGGCGCCGACGCAGTGGTCGCCGACCTCCGAATGGACCGCGTAGGCGAAGTCCACCGGGGTCGCCCCGCGCGGCAGCGCGATCAGGTCGCCCTTCGGCGTGAAGCAGAAGACCTGATCCTGGAACAGCTCCAGCTTGGTGTGTTCCAGGAACTCCTCGGGCTTCTGGGCGTGCTCCAGGATGTCCAGAAGCTCGCGCAGCCAGCGGTACTCGCGCCCCTGCTGGGTGCGCGGCTCGCCCTGCTTGTAGGCCCAGTGGGCGGCGACGCCGAGTTCGCAAATCTCGTGCATGTCGCTGGTGCGGATCTGCACCTCGATCCGGTTGCGCTCCGGACCGATCACCCCCGTGTGGAGCGATCGATAGCCGTTGGGCTTGGGCGTCGAGATGTAGTCCTTGAAGCGCCCCGGAACAACCGGATAGTGGGCGTGGATGACGCCCAGCGCCTGATAGCATTCCGGCACCGTGTCCACCATGATCCGGAAGGCCATGATGTCGGACAACTGCTCGAAGCTGACATTCTTGCGCTGCAGCTTGCGCCAGATCGAATAAGCGGTCTTTTCGCGCCCGGTGACGCCGGCGTTGGGCAGCCCCTCCTCCGCCAGCGTGCCGCGAAGTTCCTGGATGATCCGCTGGACGCGGTTCTCGCCCTCGGTGCGCAGGCGGGAAAGCTGGGCCAGGATGCTGTCGCGGGCGTCCGGATTCAGCTCCGCGAAGGAGAGATCCTCCAGCTCGTCCTTGACCTGATGCATGCCGATGCGCTCGGCGAGCGGCGCGTAGATCTCGATCGTCTCGCGGGCGATGCGCTTGCGCTTGTCCGGATTCTTCAGATGGAACAGCGTGCGCATGTTGTGCAGGCGGTCGGCCAGCTTGACCAGGAGGACGCGGATGTCCTCCGACATGGCCAGCACCAGCTTACGGAAATTCTCGGCCTGCTTGGCCTGCTCGCTGTGCAGTTCCAGGCGCGACAGCTTGGTCACGCCGTCGACCAGACGGGCGATCTCCTTGCCGAAGTGCTTCTCGATGTCCTCCAGCGTGGCGACCGTGTCTTCGACCGTGTCGTGCAGCAGCGCCGTCGCGATGGTTCCGGCGTCCAGCTTGAGCTGGGTGAGGATGCCGGCGACCTCCAGCGGGTGGAGGAAGTAGGGGTCGCCCGAGGCGCGGGTCTGCGAGCCGTGCGCCTTCATGGAGAAGACGTAGGCGCGGTTGAGCAACTCCTCGTCCGCCGAGGGGTCGTACGCCTTGACGCGTTCGACAAGCTCATATTGCCGGATCATGCCACCCGACCCGGCGCAGCGTGCGCCATGAAGTTTCGCAAACGATTGGTTGGTCGACGGAAAGGGGGGCCATCGGCCCCCACAGCCGGTCGCTGTCGGTCAGCGTCAGAGATCCCCGTCCGCATCGCGGCCGACGACATCGTCCTCGGTCTCGCCGAAGGCCGCCGCCGGGTCGCTCTCCATGTCGGACAGCAGGTCGTCGCCTTCGCCGACCTCCTCCGCTTCGCTCATCCCGTCCTCGTCCTCCAGCGACGTGTCGCCGCGGGCGGCCCAGTCGTGCTCGCCGGCCATCAGCTCGACGATCTCCTCTTCGGGCTCGTCCGGCTCGACGTGCTTCTGGTGGCCCTTGATCAGGGCGTTCTTCAGATGCTCCAGCATCACCGTCTCATCGGCGATCTCACGCAGGGCAACGACGGGGTTCTTGTCGTTGTCGCGGTCGATCGACAGCGGAGCGCCGGACGCGATTTCACGCGCGCGCTGGGCCGCCATCATGACCAGTTCAAACCGGTTCGGAACCTTGAGGACGCAATCTTCGACGGTAACGCGGGCCATACCAAACCAACTCCGGGATCTGCGAAGGCATCCGAATATATTGATGCGTTCGCGCCTGCGCAAGCGCTTCGAGCCTTATCGGGTCCGCCCGCCGTACCCCGCCCGCGGCGTGACCACGCCCGCGCTCCCCCTTGCTCGCGCGTAGACGACCGCCTACTTTACTTATCTGGTGAATCGCAATTTCGCGTATGCCTGACATATAATTCAATCCATCGTGGAAGGATTACGGAATTGGATCGGAATACGACTTTGCCGAAAGATGTTACGAAGCTCTTTTATAAGGAAGAGCGTCTGGCGATGTTCATCGACGGCGCCAATTTGTACGCAGCCGCCCGGTCTCTGGGCTTCGATATCGACTATAAGCGTCTTCGCGACGGCTTCGCCTCTGAGGGGCGACTGGTGCGCGCCTTCTATTATACCGCGTTGGTGGAGGATCAGGAATACTCGCCGATCCGCCCGCTGGTCGATTGGCTGGACTACAACGGCTACACCATGGTGACCAAGCCGACCAAGGAATTCACGGACGCCTCGGGCCGGCGCAAGATCAAGGGCAACATGGACATAGAGCTGGCCATCGACGTGATGGAGATGGCCGAGCGCGTCGACCACATCCTGCTGTTCTCCGGCGACGGCGATTTCCGCCGGCTGGTCGAGGCGGTGCAGCGTAAGGGCGTTCGGGTCAGCGTCATCAGCACCGTGCGCTCCCAGCCGCCGATGGTCGCCGACGAGCTGCGCCGTCAGGCCGACAACTTCATCGAGCTTCAGGACCTCGCCCCGAGCATCGCCCGCGTCCATCATCACCGCGAGCCGATGGGCAACCCCGGCGCGCCGGGCGCTCCGGACATGCCCAGCCAGGGCGGCCCCTACGCCAACTTCTGAGCGGTGCCGCTCACCGCGGGGGGCGCTTTCCGATCAGCGCCCCGCGACGGTGGCTTTCAGAGCGCCGGCCGGAAGTTGGAACATCATCAGATAGGTCCGCTGGAGCGGGCTGCGGTTGTCGTCGGAAACGATGTAGACGAACAGGCCGCCTCCCGCATCGGGCCGCACCGCCAGTCCTTCGAAATTGTCGGTCGGCAGGGGCGGCTCCAGCCGCGCCAGTTCCACCCCATCCATCGTCGCGCCGCCGCGCAGCGAGTCTGCCGGCACATGGACGATGCGTGCCGCCCAACCTCCCAGCAGGGACACCCGCCGCTCCAACACCAGCACCCCGCCGTCCGGCAAGGGCGCCGCCGCCGTGGGGCGGAAGCGGGGCGCCGCGCGGTAGGTCAGCGGCTGCCAGTCGCCGCGCGCCTTCGGATCGGCGGGAGCGATCCAGGCGTGGCGTTCACGGACACCGTCGTCGTCGCCCTCCTCGATGGCCAGGATACGGCCGTCCGACAGCGCGGCCAGCGCTTCGACCCCGCCGTTCGCGGGGGCGTTTTCCAGACCGGGCGGCACCGGAAGCTTCCGCGGGGTTCCCTCGGGACGGTCGGCGCCGTCGTAACGGAGGATGCGGTGGTTGCGCTCGAACGGCACCAGCCAGCCGCCGTCCGGGAGGCGGATGAGGTCTTCCGAGTCGTTGAGCCGACCGCGGTAGTCCAGGCTCTTATCGAGGATCAGGGGACGGACATCATAATGTCCGGCGCCCACCAGACGTCCCTGGGCGTCGTAGGACAGCCGCCCCGTGACGCTCTTGCCATTGTCGGAAACGGCAACGAAACGGTCCCCCGAGTCGCTGACCCATAGACCGGACAAGCCCCCTACGCCCGCCCCATCGGGCAGACGGAGGGCGCCACGAAATCGCAAGGCGCCGACTTCCGCAAGAGCCGGGCGGTCCGGGTCGAGCGCAATTGGAACGGAGGACTCGGCCGATCGCCCGTTTCCGGCCACCGCGGCGCAGCCGCCGGCCACGGCCAGAAGGGCGCAAAAGGGAATCACAAGGGTTCTCAAACGCATGGCGGCACTCATGCCACGACAGGGTGGCCGGGGAAACGCATTTTCCGGCTTGCCCCGCCTGCCCGTGAATCCGACCGTTCGTCCGCCGGGCTCATAAGCCCTGCCTCTCCGTCCGAACGTGAACGAACGAATTGGATATGCGCAGAGGGGTACTTCCTCAGAACCAATTCGGGAGTGGGTTCAAGCGCATAAATTGTTCTGTACCTAAGTAAAACGTTGCCCAGCCTCAGCCGAGAATTGCGTGATGCCCAATCCCCTCCGGTTCCAGCCGGTCGCCCTGCCTGCTGATCGCCCCGCCACCGGTTCGGGAGCGCCGGAGGACCCAATCGCGGAACGCATCCGCGAGCTGGAGGCCGAACTGCGCGAGCTTCAGCACCGGGCCAAGAACAGCCTCCAGCTCGTCATCAGCCTGCTGAAGCTTCAGACGGGCCGCATCCGCGACCCGGATGCCCGCGCCGCCTATGAGCAGACTCTGGTCCGCATCGAGGCGCTGGCGATCCTCTATCGGCAACTCCACGAGTCGGGCACCGGGACCCATGTGAATCTGGGCCGCTACATCGAATCGCTCGCCGACGCGGTGAAGCACGGGACGCCCGGCGGCCTCGCCAACGTGCCCATCGAGGTGAAGAGCGATCCCATCCAGATCGGTCTGTACGAGGCCATGCCGCTGGGCCTGATCACCGCGGAGCTGATCACCAACAGCCTGCACCACGCCTTTCCGGAGCAAGGCTGGATCCGCGTGTCGGTGATGCAGGAGAACAACGGGCGCGCCCGCCTGATCGTCGAGGACAACGGGCGCGCCCTGCCCGCCGGCTTCGACACGACGGCCGAAGACGGGCTGATGCTGGCCGAAGCTCTGGCTGCCCAGCTCGGCGACACGCTGAACACGGAAAGCGACGCCGCCGGCACCACCGCCAGCGTGTCCTTCCCTGTGTGACGACTCAGGCCGGCGCCCCGTGGCACTCGTGCGGGGCGTTCTCGGGGCCGTGGTCATGATGCTCGTGTGGATGCTCGGGCGGCGGGGCCGTCTTGACGGTCCCCGCGAACCAGTCGCGGATCGCCTGCACCGGATCAGTCTCCAGCGTGGTCACCGGCTCGATGCCGCGGCGCTTCATGTGGTTGATGAAGCCCTCGCCGGAGGAGCCGGTGATGACCACCCGCACCGCGTCGATCGGATGAGGTCTCCCGTCACCGGCGAGGTGAAGGACCTCGTCCTCGGCCAGTTCGATCCGATTGATCTCGACGGGCTCGCCGCCCGCCTCGGCCTCGAAGACCAGAAAGCGACGGGTGCGGCCGCCATGGGTGGCGATGCTGCGGTAATCCTGCGTGCCGACGGCGAACCTCATCCCACACCCCCATAAAGACCCTGCGGCCTTACCGTGGCATAGCGTATCGCCGCGCGCACTGAGGGAGGTCAATGCGCGTCAGAGGATTTCGGTTTCGTCGGAGCGGATGACGTCCGTCCATTTGCGCTCCAGACGACGCAGCGTGCGGTAGGTGACCTCGAAGTCCTGGCTGTCGCCCTCGGTGCGGATCAGACCGTCGGAATGGACGGACGCCATGTGGCGCAGCCGCTCGCACAACTCCAGCCCCCGAGGCGACAGCTTCAGCCGGGCGGCGCGCTTGTCGCGCGGCGAGGCGGAGCGGTCCACATAGCCGCTGTCCACCAGCTGCTTCAGGTTGTAGGAGGCGTTGGAGCCGAGGTAATAGCCGCGCTCGATCAGGTCGCGCACGCTGATCTCTCCGTTGGAGATGTTCAGCAGCATCATCACCTGCACCGGGCTGATGTCGTCGATGCCGATGCGGGACAGCTCGATTCGCAGAACGTCGAGGAAGCGGCGGTGCATCCGTTCGATGATCCGCGCCACCTCATGGTACATCTGGGTCGCGGAGGCCTTGCGCTCAGCGTCGTTGCGCTCGGCGTCTTCGGTCGGCTGGGGCTGAACGAGCGTCGTCATGGGCCTCGGGTCTGCGTGGGGATCGGGGGGGAGCACGGCCTTCCTTGCCCGACGCACCGTAGGGACCTAACTGTTTAATTTATATTAACTGTGATGGCGGCACGAAGGCGCACCGGACCTTTTCCAAAGGTTGGTGCGCCTTCGCCAAAGACTGGATAAGGCAAGGACTGGATATGGTCAGATCCAGCTGTCGTCTCCACCACCGTCGTCGCCGCCGTCATCGAACGAGGAATCGTCGGTTTGATAGTCGACGTTCTGGAGGTTGTTATCCTCTGGCGGCAAGCCCTGGTCCGCGCCCTGGTCAGCGGAGTCGCCGTAGTAATTGTTGATGATCGTCTCGCCATGGCTGGCCGTCTGGCCCGCGGCGGCGGCGGCCTCGCCGAACGGACCCGGCGAATGGCTGAGCATCGAGGAGATGGCGCTGGCCGCCAGCATGCCGCCGGCCACGCCGGCCGCGGTCTGGGCGGCACCGCTCAGGAACCCTCCGCCGCGCGGCGCGTATCCCTGTGGGCCGAATCCGGGCTGCGGCGCGTAGCCGGGCTGGGGCGGATAGGCCGGCTGGCCGTAACCGGGCTGCCCGCCGGCTTGCGGAGCGGCGCCCCACGGGCTGCGCGGCGGTGGCTGCATCGGGTTGTAGGCCGGCCCCTGGGGCGACGGGGGCATCAGCGCAGGCCGCGGCTCAGCCGGACGGTTGCCCCCACCGGCCCACGGGCTGCGCCCCAGCCCGAGCGCGTTGGACAGGAAGCTGCCGCCGGACGGCTGCGGCTGGGTCTGCTGGGCGCGGGACTGCGCCTCCCTCACCTGCCGCTCCAGATCCTCGATGCGCTGCTGGGCGGCGGTCAGCGCCTGCTGCTGCACCAGGACCGACTGCGCCATGTAGTAGGCGGCGGCGGGCTGGCCCTGGATCATCTGCTGGATGAAGCGTTCCGCCTCCGGATCGCGGGGCTGGTTCTCCACCTCGCGCAGGTGCGTGAACAGATCGGAAAGGAGGGTGCGTTCCTCGGGCGTCATGATCGTCTCCTGTGCGCGCTCCGTGCGGGCGCGCCATTGATGTGGCGCACCGCACCCCCGGTGCGCAAGGGTCCCGGCCCCTGCGGAGAACGCTAACCGGCCTTGCGCTCCGCCGCCTCCACGGAGGGCTCCGACACCAGGGCGGCGCGGACGGCGTCATCCACCCGCTCCAGCCAGACGAAGCTCAGCCGCTCGCGCACCGCCGCCGGAATGTCGTCGAAGTCCTTGCGGTTGCGCGCGGGCAGCATCACCGTCTTCAGGCCGGCGCGCTGGGCGGCCACCACCTTCTCGCGGATGCCGCCGACCGGCAGCACCAGACCGCGCAGGCTGATCTCCCCGGTCATCGCCGTGTCGGAGCGGATGCAGCGCCCGGACAGCAGCGACACCAGGGCCGTGAAGATCGCCACCCCGGCGGACGGCCCGTCCTTCGGGATGGCTCCCGCCGGGACGTGGATGTGGATGTCGAAACGGTCCAGCCCCTCCGGGTCGAGGCCAAGGTCCTTCACCCGCGACTTGACGAGGCTGAGGGCAGCCTGCGCGCTCTCCTTCATCACCTCGCCCAGCTGGCCGGTCAGGATCAGCCGGCCCGAGCCGGAAAAGCGGCTGGCCTCGATGAACAGGATGTCGCCGCCCACCGGTGTCCAGGCGAGGCCGGTCGCCACACCGGGCACGCTGGTGCGCATCGCCACGTCGTTCTCGAAGCGCGGCGGCCCGAGGATCGCCGTCAGGTCCGCCGGTTCGACCCGCATCCGCTCGACCTCGCCCTCGGCGATGCGGACGGCGGCGTAGCGGCCGACCGCGCCGATCAGCCGTTCCAGTTGGCGGTTCCCGGCCTCCCGCGTGTGGTCGCGGATGATCGCGCGCAGCGTGTCGTCGGGGATCTCCAGCTGCTCCGCCGTCAGCCCGTTCGCGGTGAGCTGACGGGCCAGCAGGTAGCGCTTGGCGATCTCCAGCTTCTCATCCTCGGTGTAGCCGGACAGTTCGATCACCTCCATGCGGTCGCGCAGCGGGCCGGGGATGGTGTCCAGCATGTTGGCGGTGGCGATGAACATCACCTTCGACAGGTCGAAGGGCACGCCCAGGTAATGGTCGCGGAAGGTCGCGTTCTGCTCCGGGTCCAGCACCTCCAGCAGGGCGGCCGAGGGGTCGCCGTGGAAGCCCTGCCCCAGCTTGTCCATCTCGTCCAGCATCAGCACGCAGTCGCGCGTCCCGGCCTTGCGGATCGCCTGGACGATGGTGCCGGGAAGCGCCCCGACATAGGTGCGGCGATGGCCGCGGATCTCGCTCTCGTCATGGACGCCGCCCAGCGAGACGCGGGCGAAGGCCCGCCCGGTCGCCCGCGCGATGCTCTGGCCGAGCGAGGTCTTGCCCACCCCCGGCGGGCCGACGAAGCACAGGATGGGGCTGCGCCCCTCCGGGTTCAGCTTGCGCACCGCCAGGAATTCCAGGATGCGGCGCTTGACCTTCTCCAGCCCGTAATGGTCCTCGTCCAGGATGCGGCGCGCCTCGGCGATGTCGATGCGGGATTCCGACCGGCGGTCCCACGGCATTTCGATCAGCCAGTCCAGGTAGCTGCGCACCATCGAATATTCCGCCGCCGCCTCCGGCATGCGCTCCAGCCGGCGCAGCTCCTTCTCGGCGTGCTCCCGCACATCGGGCGGCATCCCGGCCTTGGCGATGGCGTCCTGAAGCTCGCCGATCTCGGCCTGACGCCCCTCGTCGGCCTCGCCCAGCTCCTTCTGGATGGCGCGCAGCTGCTCGCGCAGCAGGTATTCGCGCTGCCGCTCGTCCATCGCCTCGCGGGTGCGCTCGCGCAGGTCGCGGGACAGCCGCAGCACCTCGATGCGCCGGGCGAGCAAGGCGCCGACCTTGTCGAGCCGCTCCGGCAGGTCGATGGTCTCCAGCACCTCCTGCTTCTCGGCGGGCTTCAGGTCCATGTAGCTAGCGGTCATGTCGGCCAGCTCGCCGGGGCTTTCGAGCGCCTGAACGGCGGCAAGCAGCTCCTGCGGGGCCTGGGGCAGCAGTTGCAGCGCCTCCACCGCCTCGTTGCGCAGGTTCAGGAAGCGGGCCATGACCTCCGGCGTGGCGGTGTCGCTTTCCTCCACCATCTCGACGCGGGCGGCCATGAAGGGATGGCCCGGCACCCACTCGACGATGCGGAAGCGCTGCTGTCCCTGACACACCAGATGGTGCGAACCGTCGGGCGTGGTGACGTAGCGCAGGATGCTGGCGGTCGTGCCGACACGGTGCATGTCGGCTCCGGTCGGGTCCTCCACCGCCTCGTCGCGCTGGAGCAGGATGCCGACCGGCCGTTCGGTGCGGGCCGCCTCCTGCGCCGCGGCGACCGAGCGCGCCCGCCCGACCGTCACCGGCAGCACCACCCCCGGAAACTGCACGAGGTTCCGGACGGGGATGACCGGGATCACATCCTCCGGCAGCCCGGAGACAGGCGGCGATGCGGATGGCGTCTGGGGAGCCGGCGTCGCTTCGGCAGCGTGCTCATCAGTCATTCGAACGTCCTTCATCCCATCTTGTCGAGCGTCAGCACGAGGCAGCCCGCCGACAGCTCGCGCCGTCCCATGCGGAAGGCCCCGGCGGGCAGCTCGAGCCGCCGCTCGAAGCGGCCGTGGGGAATCTCGAGGCGGTGGATGATCCCGTCGCAGCCCAGCGGCAGGGTCCGCTCCCCGGCAACCACCAGAACGCCGTCCTCGACGGCGACGTGAAGCTGCTCCGCGCCGACGCCGGGAAGGGCGACGACGATGGTCACCGCGTCCTCCGTCTCGTAGACGTCGATGGGCGGGGTCCAGCAGGCGCGGCGCGGGCCGGGCGGGGCCGGGCGGAAGAACTGGCGGTGCAGCCGCTCGGCACGGTCCAGCAGTTCGACGGCCTCCGACCACATGAAGGACGCAGGATCACGGCGGGGCGGCATGGCGACTCCTTGGAGGAATGGGTGTGATGGACGTCAGATGCCGGCGCCGGTATCCGCGGAGGCTTGGGCAAGGTTGCGCGGTTCGGGACCCTGCTCCTTCGCCCGCTCGTCCTCCTCCTGGAGTTCACGGCAGGCCCGTTCCCAATGCTCGGCGCGGCGGCCTTCGGGGCGCCCCTCCTGCTCCCAGATCTCGTAGGCACGGTGGCGGATGCGGTGCTCGTCCATCGCGGCGTTCCCCTCCTTCCCGCCCCGGCCGCAGGCATGGCCCGTCCGGCCGCAAGAACCGGGGCTTTTTCGTCCCTTCAGCAACGGTGGGGAGTCGCAGGCGTTCCGCCGACCATGCGGACATCAGACGGAAGAAAGGGCCAATGGCCCATTTCGGGGTCAGGGCTTTAGAGCCGGTCCGACCCGTCCGTGGGGTCGGGGCGGCCCGCCGCCTCGTCGTGGCCGCTGCGGTTGCTGAGGAAAACCAGGGCCATCAGCCCGATGGCGACGGCGCTGGTCAGCACGGCGCCGCCGACCAGGGCGAGCAGGCCCGGCAGGCTGAGGCCGAACAGGTCGAAGCCCGTCGCTGCCCAGGCGGCGAACAGCGCCGCCAGGACGATGACGGGACAGGCGATCAGGAAGACGCGGAGCCAGGACATGCACGCTCTCCAGCCGGTGCCGGGAAGCCTCTACATGGCCGCCCGGCACGGCGGAGGAAAGCCCGCCGCCTGTTTCCGTCAACCGGACGGCGTCAGTGGGAGAGCAGCAGCGGCACCGGGCAGGTGCGCAGGACATGGCGCGTCCCGCCGCCGCGGTGCAGGAAGGGGAAGCCGTAATGGCCGTGCGCGCCCATCACCAGCAGATCGGCCCCGGAATCGATGCTGCGGGCCAGGAGCGCGTCCATGGCGCCGATGTCGGTCACCGTGAAATGCGTCTGGTCGGCCGACACGCCGTGGAGCGCCAGATGGTCGAGCAGGCCGATGCGCTGCGGCTCCGTCCCGGCCGGCGGGGCGGCCTGGGTCAGAACGGTGATGACGGTGACCTCGTCGGCGACCTGGAGGAAGGGCATGGCGTCGGCCAGGGCACGGGCGGCTTCGCGCTCGGCATTCCAGGCGACGGCAACGCGCTTGCCGATCACCGGGAAGGTTCCGGCGAAGGGCAGCACCAGCACCGGGCGGCCCGAGTTCAGCACCACCTGCTCGTTCAGCTCTTCCGGCGCCACGCCGTCGGCGGGGGCGCTGCGGTCGAACTGGCCCAGCACCGTCAGGTCGGCGAAGCGCGACCAGATGATGACCTCGCGGATGACGTGGTTGTGCTCGCCGTGGGTCAGGCCGTGCCACTGGCCCTGCAGGCCCGACGCCTGGAGCTTGTCGCGGAACATCGCCTCGCTGCGGGCGGCGGCCTGTTCCAGATGGTCGCTGGAGCGGCGGGCGATGACGCTGGTGGCGCTGCGGTCCGGCTGGGCGAACAGGCCGCGCAGGAAGGCGCCGCTGGTCTTCGCCAGCGCAATGGCCGCGTCGAGGCGGGTTTCCACCTGCGGTCCGGAATCGAGATGCACGAGGATGTGCTTGTAGGCCATGAAAATCCTCCCGTTATTCTTGTTCGGGCGGGCGTGCCCCGGGGGCGACGCGCCTGCATCGATTGTTCCTCTTGCGGCGCCGCAACGCCAGCAGGAAAAAGCCTTCCGGAAGGATGGAATAGGCGTTTCTTCAGAAGCTCATGCGCAAGCGGGCGGTGAAGGCGTGGTTGTGGCCATCCGCTCCCGACAGTTCGCCGCGGTAGCCCACCGTGGCGCCGACCGCCTGCCAAAGCTGAGCCGACAGGCCGACGCCGATCACCAGGGAGTCGCGGCCGTCGCCGCTGGGGCTTACGCTGTTGGCGGCCCCGCCGGGCAGGCGGACGGTGACGGTGCGCGCGTCTTCGGCGAACTGGTGCTCCCAGGCGATGCCCAGGCTGGGCTGAAGCACCGATCGTCCGATCTCCACGACGGTCGAGGCTTCGGCCCCGACGCTGCTCTCCAGCGATTCGGCGCTCTGCCGCTCGACGCCGAGCGACAGCAGACCGGCGCCGCTCTCCTGATAGCCGTCGATGCGCGTGTGGATGTAGCGCAGGCCCAGCCGCGGCCCCAGCGCCACCGGTCCGAGCTGCGCCGTGTAGCCCCCGGCGACCGACAGGGCGTAGGTCCGCCCGTCCGTGTCCGCCGAGGCGCTGGGGAACGGCGCAAAACCGGTGGTCCGGTCGATGTCGCCGTAACGGTCGAAGGAGACGCTGCCCGCCACGGCCAGTTGAAAGCCCCGCGCCTCGGTCACCGCGTGCAGGCCGATGATGGTGCTGGTCATGTCCAGCGTGCCCGCCCCCTCGTCCAGCTTGGCGCGGCCGCGCGACCCGCCGACCGACAGCCCGACGCGCGAGGCCGACCCGACCGGCAGTTCGGCGCCGACGCCGCCAGACTGGGTGTTGAAGCGGAAGCCCTGGCGCTCCGGCGTGCCGCCGAGACGGCCCCAGGCGGCGTCGCCGATCAGGAACGCCCTCAGCTCCCCGTTGCCGAGCGGCGCCTCCACCCGCGTGGCGGCGGGGCCGGCGATGGAGCCGAGCAGAGCGCGATGCCAGCTCCGCGTCGCCTCGAAGGCCAGTTCCGGCTGCATTGCCACCGCTTCCGCCGCGTCGTTCAGCGCGAGCAGGGCGCCCTGCATGTATTGCGCGATCAGCAGATGGGCGGCGCGGGTCGGGTGGATCTCGTCCCAATAGACGGTCTGGTCGGCCTGCGCCTCGGTCCCGCAGGCGCCGGTCGGCGCGTTGTCCGACAGGCAGGGCGTGACGGTGTTGGTGAAGCCATAGGCCGTCGGGTTGGCCGCCACCGCGCGGTACAGCGCGTTGACGTCAGCCACCACGACGGTGACTCCCAGCCGCTTCTCCACGTCGGCCATCGCCTGCGACAGCAACGTGTTGTGGGAGGCGGTGACGGCGTTCAGCAAGGCGGCGCGGTCGGAATTGCGGGTGTCCGGGATGGTGCCGAGGTCCGGCAGGTTCGGCACCAGGAAGGTCTTCCCGCCGAGCGCCGCCAGACGCTCCACCGTGGTGACGATGTTGCCGACCGTCTGGGTGACGAGGCCCGAAGGGTCCGAACCGGCGGAGACGCGGTTGAAATAGTCGTTGCCGCCAGCCCAGACCGCGAACAGTCCGCCGCCGGTGCCGCTCGGGCGGCTGAGCAGGAACTGACCGACCTGCCCCTGGATGCCGGGAACGCCGGTCTGCGACAGGGTCCCGGTCTCGGCACCGCCATAGGCGAAGTTGGTCTTCTGGTCGGGCTGGCTGCCGATCAGCGGGGCCAGCCGCTCGACCCAGACGGGGCCGTTGGAGAAACGCCCGTCGTAATAGGGCGGGCTTTGCGGAATGCCGCCGCGCGTCAGCTCATAGACGCGGCCGGTGTCGGACAGGCTGTCGCCGAAGACGAACACCCGGTCGAACGGCACCGCCCCGGCGGGCGCCGACATCAGCAACGCGGCTCCCGCCGCCATACGAATCGCCTTACCCGTCACCGCCTCACCTCCCCGCTGGACAGCCGGAAAACAGGAGTGGTGCGTCAAAGCGGGGGGCGGTACCGCCATTGCGTCGGGAAGAGAAGCCGCTTGGGCGGGTTCATCAGACCATGGGGGACCCGAGCATGGGTCCATCCATGGAGGAGGCAGGACCTCACCACTCGGCGGGCGGCGCCCACCGGCACCCCGGTGTCCGCGCCGTCCGCCCTTTTCTCAGTTCAGCGGTTTCCCCAGGGCAGCATCCGGTTCAGCGTCCCATCCTTCAGCACATACTGGTGGACCAGGGCCGCCGCCGCGTGGAGGCCGGCCAGCACGATGATGGCGGTGCCGAGAAACTCGTGGGCCTCCTCCAGCGTGTGGCCGAAGGCTTTGTCCTCACCGACCAGCGCGGGCAGCGTGAACAGGCCGAAGACGGAAACGGGATGCCCGTTGGCCTGCGTCATCAGCACGCCGGCCAGCGGCACGGCAATCATCAGGGCGTAGAGCGCCAGATGCCCGGCCTTGGCCGCCAGCAGGAGCAGCGGCGCGGTGTCGGAAGGCATCGGCGGCGGCGGGCTGACGGCGCGCCAGACCATGCGCAGCGCCACCAGCGCCAGAACGAGGACGCCGAGCGAACGGTGGAGGTCCATCAGGGCGGTCCGCTCCGGCCCGCGGGGCACCAGTCCGCGCCCCTGGGCGATGGCGAAGGCCACCAGAATCAGCAGGGCGACGCTCCAGTGCAGGAACAGCATCACCCCGTCGTAGCGGGTCTTGACGGGCGGCCTAGCGGCGGCCTCGGAATAGGCGTTGGACATTGGGAGTCCCCCTCATCGGCAGAAACAGGCAAGTCCTGCCGATCCTGTCCGGGGGCGACTGAACCCAAGCTGAACGGCGGAACCCAGGACTGAGATGGGGGTGCAGGGCTGGTCCGCGCCGTGGTCGCACGGATGACCCGGCGGGCCAGCCGGGTCACCCCGAACAGTGGGAAGGTTCTCGCCGCCGGTCGTCGCCGAAGGGCGTCACACCGTCGCTTCGGACTCCGGCGCCAGTTCGGCGGCGGGCAGCAGGCGGCGCACGGTCAGGCAGACGATGTCGCCGGTCTGGCCGCCCGGACCGACATGGGCCTCCACCGCGCGCAGCAGCAGTTCGGAGCGGTCGCGCGCCGACAGGCCGCGACCCTGGTGCAGGACGGCGGCCAGACGCTCCTCGCCGAACGGCTCGCGCTGGGCGTTCACCGCGCGCAGCACGCCCTCGGTGCACAGGAACAGCGTGTCCTCCTGCTCCAGCCGAGCCACCGCCTCGCCGTAGGGGATGCCCTTGCGCACGCCCAGCGCCGGGCCGCCGGCGTCGGCCAGGGTCAGGACGCTGCCGTCCGCCCGGATGCGGCAGGGCGCGCGGTTGCCGGCGCTGGAATGGCTGAGCGCCCCGGTCTCACGGTCGTAGAGGGCGACGAAGGCGGTGGCGAAACCGTCGAAGGGGCTCTGCCCGCACAGCCGGTCGTTGGCCGCCGCCAGGATGGCCGCGGGGGTCATGCCGGGCCGGGCCGCCGCCTCGCGGATCGCGCCGCGCACCAGCAGCATCAGGAAGGCCGCCGGCACGCCCCAGCCGGACACGCCGGCCACCACCAGCAGGCACTGGCGCTCGTCCAGTTCGATCACGTCGTAGAAGTCGCCGCTGACCGCCGGACCGGGGACCAGCAGGCCGAAGAACTGGCTGTCGCGCCCGGCGGGAAGCTGCTGCGGCAGCAGGTTCGCCTGCACGTCGCGGGCGGCGCGCTGCTCCTCCTCGATCAGATGTTCGGCGGCGGCCAGCTTCTCGGTGCGGGTCTCCAGCTCGGCCGTGCGCATCAGAAGCTGGGCGTCCAGCGTCTCCTCGCGGTAGGACGCCTCCAGCGCCATGCTGCGGAAGACGCGGGCGAGGCGGCCCATCTCGTCGTTGCGCTCCATCGCCTCGTTCAGGGTGAAGGGGTTGAAGCGCCCGGCCTCGACGGCGGCGACGGCCTCGCCCAGCCGCTCGATCGGAGCCATCTGGCTGCGCGCGAAGCGGACGGCGCCGTAGACGCCCGCCGCCAGGGCGAGCAGCCCGACCAGCACGCCGATCTTCACATGGCGCCCGACCACCGAGGACAGGTCCTCCGCCGGCAGGCGGACCACCGCGATGCCCGCCCCCTGCCCCGCCACCGCCGGCACCGGGGCGAAGGCGGTCAGCCGGTCGCCCTCGCGCAGAAGACCGGTTTCACCGGCCGCCGCCGCGGCCTTCGCCGCCTCGATTGCCCGTTCCGACAGCGGTCCGGCGCTGGGGCCGGTGGCGTGCACGGCGAGACGCCCGTCGCGCTCCAGAAGCCACGCGCCCTCCACCGTGCCGCCGGCCAGCAGGGAGGCCATCACGCCGTCCACCCCGGCCTTGCGGGCGATGTCGCCCAGCCGGCGCACGTCGGCGCCGACCTGGACGATGCGCGGCTTGTCGACGCCCGCCACACCGGCGAACTTCATCAGCTTGCCGCCTTCGGTGGCGGCGTCGGTCACCACCTTCTCCGGCGCGCGGTTCAGCAGGCCGTAATAGGGCGCCTGGCGCGGCTGCGCACGGGCGTCGGGGCCGAAGGTGATGTCGGGGCCGGGGATGTTGTGCAGATAGGCGCGGCCCCGGTTGTCGGTGACCCAGATCTCGTCCGGCCCGCCGCCATCCGCGACGGCCTTCAGCCGGTCGGTCACCGCCTTGACCGGCGCCTTGCCCGCCTCCATCACCGCCACGAGGTGGGCGGCGAGGGTCGCCTCCGACAGCAGCCGGTCGCCCAGAAGCGCCTCGACGTCGCGCGGGACCTCGCGCGCCAGCGTGGCGGAGCGGGCCAGCAGGGTCGCCGCGCCGCGGCCATCCGCTTCCACCCGCGTCTGGATCGCCGAATGGGTCGTCCAGGCCAGCAGAATCGTAACCAGCGCCACCGCCAGCGTCACCAGCCCGGAGATCAGGAGGACCAAACGCCCTTGAAAGGTCATGGAGGGGACCCGCCTTCTGTAGCCAACCGACCGCCGCGGGCGCTCCGCCGTCCCCGGACAAGCCTGGGATTTGGGAAAATTGCCCGACCGCGCCCGTCGGTTCTACCCAGCCGGGCAGCGTGAGTCCAGGAGAGGCGGACGCCGGTCCTGTAACCTCAGTACCAGTAGCCGCCGATCCGGTAGCGCGGGCGCCGCACCGCCGCCGGCATGGCGAGGTGCGGCCGGGCGTGCAGAGGGTGGGCGTGCAGAGGGTGGGCGTCGAGCCCCGGCAGGACCGGCGGCGGGGTGCGCAGCGCCATCAGGCGCCGCACGCGCTCCTCGGTCTCCGGATGGGTGCGCAGCAGGGACGGGATGTTCTGCGCCCGGCGGCGGCCGGGAAAGCGCAGCCCCTCCCACGGGCTGTGCTGAAGCCGCTCGATCCGGGCAAGCGCCGAGGCCACGCCCTCCGGGTCGCCGGTCAGGTGGGCGGCGTCGAGGTCGGCGTCGAATTCCCGCGTGCGCGACAGGGCAAGCTGCAGAAGCACGCCGATCCAGGGTGCGGCGATAAGCAGCAGCACCAGCAGCCAGGGAACCGCCTCCTGCCGCATCATCAGCAGCGGCAGATTGAGAATCAGCAAGGCCATGCCGAAGACCGACATCAGCCGGGTCAGGCTGGTCACCGTGTCGGCCAGCCCCATCACGGTCAGGTCGTTGTTGCGCACATGGCTGACCTCGTGGGCCAGCACCCCGGCCAGCTCGCGCAGGCTGAGCGCGCGCAGCAGCCCGTCGGTGACCGCGATAGCCGACCGGCGGCGGCTGCCAACGGCGAAGGCGTTCAGCGCCGGGCTGGCGACGTACCACAGCTCCGGCACCGCGGGCAGCTCCGCCCGCCGGGCAATGGCGGCCAGCGCGTCGAACAGGACCGGGGCCTCCGCATAGGTCAGGCGGCGGGCGCCGAACATGCCCAGCACCATGCGCGGCGACAGGCGCGGGCTGAACAGCAGGCTGATGGCGCCGCCAAGCAGCGCCCACAGCACCCCCTCAACCCCCGCCAGGATCATCCCGCACAGCGCCAGCAGCAGCACCATGCCGCCGAGCAGGAGGAGGGATTGCAACACGTTCGCGATCTTGTGGCGCCGCCTCAGGTCGGCGACGGCCTGATCGGTGGGCATGAAGGACCGAGGCATGTGCGGCATGACGGGGGCTTCCTCCCTGACCATCTCCCTTTGGAACCGTTCAACCGGAGCCAAGTCCGGCCCGCTTCATATTGGCGCGCGCTGTTCCTTCGTCATCCCGGCCGCAAGCACAGGCGACGTGCGTTGCACGGAAGGGCACCCCTCTTGATTTGCGGGGGAGCGTCGAACACATACACGTCGAACGTGCTCACCCGTCAGCCGCTGACCCCCGCTTTTCAATCACGGTCATCGCCATGAGCAATCCTTACGAGATTCTGGGCGTATCCCCCACCGCTTCAGACGACGAGATCCGCAAGGCCTACCGAAAGCTGGCCAAGAAGCACCACCCCGACCTCAATCCCGGCAAGGCGGAAGCCGAGCAGCGCTTCAAGGACATCAGCGCCGCCTACAGTCTGCTGTCGGATGCCGACAAGCGCGCCCGCTTCGACCGCGGGGAGATCGACGACTCCGGCCAGGAACGGCCGCAGCGCCAATATTACCGCGACTTCGCCGAAGGCCCGGCGGGCGCCCGCTACGCCCACGCCGAGGGCTTCGCGTCGGATGATCTGGAACACATCTTCTCCGACCTGTTCGGCGGGCGCGGCTTCGCCCGCGGCGGCGCCATGCCGATGAAGGGCGGCAACCTCGGCATGGCGCTGACGGTCGATTTCCTGGCGGCGGCCAAGGGCGGCAAGCGTCGCGTCACCATGCCCGACGGGAAGACGCTGGACATCGACCTGCCCGCCGGGCTGGAGGATGGCGGCACCATCCGCCTGAAGGGCCAGGGCTTGCCCGGCAGCAACGGCGGTCCGCCCGGCGACGCACTGGTGACCGTCAAGGTCACGCCCCACCCGTGGTTCCGCCGCGACGGCGATGATATCCAGCTCGACCTGCCGGTGACGCTGGGCGAGGCGGTGCTGGGCGGCAAGGTGCGCGTGCCGACCATCGACGGGCCGGTGATGCTGACCGTTCCGAAGGGGGCGAACAACGGCACGCGGCTGCGGTTGAAAGGCAAGGGCCTTCCCGGAGCGAACGGCGCGCGCGGCGACCAGTATGTGACGCTGCGCATCGCCCTGCCCGACGCGCCCGACCCGGCGCTGGAGGCGTTCGTCCGGGATTGGAAAACCGACCACAACCCGAGACGGGACATGGAGGCCGCGTGAGATGGACCGGAACGACATGGACCAGCACGGCGCGCGATGGCGGACCGAGGAGGTGCTGGCCACCTGCCGGCGCGTCTCCTCCGCCCAGCTGACGGTGTGGGTGGAGCGGCACTGGCTGAGGCCGCGGCACGAAGGGACCGGTTTCGTCTTCAGCGCGGCGGACATGGCCCGGCTGGAACTGATCTGCGATCTGCGGGAGGATCTGGCGCTCGACGACGAGGCGATGCCGGTCGTGCTGTCGCTGCTGGACACCGTCTACGGGCTGCGGCGTCGCCTGCGCGTGTTGGCCGAAGCCATCGGCGATCTGCCGCCGGAGGCCCGCTATCTCCTGCAGGACGAGCTGCGGAAGCGGGAGGAAAAGGAGGAGTAGGTCAGCTCCGGACGCCGAAGGCCCGGCCGCTCAGCGCGATGTCCTGGTTGAAGCCTTCGGCGACCCGGTCGTTGCCGCCGGACTGCATGCACAGCGTCACGTTGATGGCGCTGAGGATGGCGTGGTCGATCTGCTCCGGCTTGGCGTTGTGGCGTTTGATGGCTTGAAGCGCGCGGGTCACGGATTGGGCCATGGAGCAGGTTCCGTTCGTTCTGGCAGGCTGCCCGGGTTGATCGGCGGGTTGGTCGATGACGTCATCATGACGCCCCTTCGCTCGTCCCGCTGTGCGCCGGGCCACACCCAGCCGCACGGACCGCCTTTCGCAATGGCGAAAGTCCTAAAGCCCAAATTCTTAATCAGGTGTAAACGTCCGGCCGAGCCCAAAAGGCATAACCCTTTATGCCTTTCCTGGAAGCTCCATCAAACCAAGAGCATAGCTTGGTCCATCGGATTGGTATTACCGCTCATTAATATCAAATGCGACATTTTGCCCGGCGCCGCTGACCACCCGACAGGGAGGCATCGCCCCTCAGAGATCCCCGTCCTCCGCCAGGAGTCGGCGATGGATGGCGGTGGCGGCGATCGCGGCCTGCCCCATGGCGACCGAAATCTGGTTCAGTCCCTCCACGATGTCGCCCGCGGCGTAGAGCCCCTCGATCCCGGTCTGCTGGTGCTCGTCGGTGACCAGCCGTTCGCTCGGCCCGATGCGCACGCCCAGCCCCTTCACCGTCTCGTTGCGCGGGTGGCAACCCAAGGCGGAATACAGCGTGTCGAAGGTCAGCCGCTCGCCAGACGCCGTGGTCAGGGCGGCGATCCGCCCGCCCTCGGTGTGGATTTCCACCACCGGCTCCTCGACGGCGCGCAGCCCGGCCTCGGCCATGCGGCGCTCCTCCGCCTCCTCCAGATTCATCGGTTCGCCCAGCGTCAGGACGGTGATGTCGCGGGAATAGGTGCGCAGGAACAGCGCCTCCCCCAAAGCCCCGGTGCCGTGGCCGATAACGCCGATGCGGTGGCCGGTCACCTCGAACCCGTCGCAGATCGGGCAATGGCGGACCAGTCCCCGCTGCACCGCCTGATACAGGTTGGGCAGCTCCGGTTCGCGGTCGATCACGCCGGTCGCGGCCAGCACGGTGCGGGCGCGGAACAGCCGCCCGTCCTCCGTCCGCACGCGGTAGCCATCGTCGCCCCGCTCCACCGCCGTCACCGTTCCCGGCACGATCCGGGCGCCGTAGCGCTCCGCCTGTGCGCGCATGCGGGCCAGCAACTCGTCGCCGGTCACCCCGTCCGGAAAGCCCGCATGGTTGTGGGACAGCGGAATCCAGGAGGCCCGGCTGGCCCCGGAATCCACCACCAGGAAGCGGCGGCGGTAGCGCGCAAGATAGATTGCCGCGGTCAGCCCGGCGGGTCCGCCGCCGACGATCAGGGTGTCCAGACGCTGTTCCTCGGGTGCGGCGGCCATTGCTCGGGCGTTCCAGCGGTCGTTGGTGACGTTGGGGAACAGGCTGCGCCTTCCCAGGTTCCGCAGCGGGACGCTGCACCGCCGAAGCGTCCATTCGCCGCGCCGTCCCCGGCTTGACCGGGTTGAATTGCCACACGCACTGTACGGCCATACCGTGTCCTGCCGGGAGCCGCAGCCGTGCCCCAGCCCCCGTCTGTCCCATCCGAACCGCCGACGTTCAACATCACCCCATGCGACCGGGACATCCTCGACGTCGAGCCGATGTTGCGCAACTTTGGTGGCCCTGGTCCCACCGTCACCATGCTCTACACCCTGTTCCTGGAGAACGCGGATGAGTTGTCGCGCGTTCTGAAAGAGCGATTGGCGCTCGGCGACCTGCATGGCGTCCGGCTGGCCGCCCACTCGGCGGCGGGGGCCGCCCGCACCGCCGGGGCGGGGCGGGTCGCCGACCTGTTCGGCTCGGTGGAGGATGCGGCCCTGCGCGGCGACGCGGCGGTGGTGCGGCGGGACGCAGCGGCCATCGACCGCGCCCTGGCCGACGTGAAAATTTTAATCGCACGCATTTGAGTTTCTTTCGCGCTGATATATCATGCAGGCGTAACCCTTAGGGGTACCCACAGGACGAAGCGCGAGGGTGGCCGTGTCGTTCAATTCCTGCGCGGTGCTGGTCGTCGAGGACGAGGTGGTGACCCGCAGCGTCTCGGTGCGGCTGCTGAAGCAGTTGGGCGTCGGCACGGTGATCGAAGCCGCCGACGGGGCGGAGGCGTTGGCCCGCTGCAACCGCGTCGATTTCGACGCGATCTTCTGCGACGTGGACATGGCGCCGATGGGCGGTCTGGCCTTTCTGGAGGCTTTGGACGGGCGGGCGCCGGTCATCATGCTGACCAAGCACGACGGGTCGGACGTCGTCCTGTCGGCCCTGCGCTCCGGTGCCACCGGCTATCTGGTGAAGCCGCTGACCCCGGTCGGCCTGCGCGAGAAGCTGGAAAAAGCGCTGACCGCGAAAGGGTAGAACCTTGACCGCGACATTATACTTTTCGTAACCACGGCGGAATTATTCTGTACACGGTGCATTGCTGCACCCTTGTGCGGATTGCCGGGAGATTCCGCATGCCCATGAACGTTCTGGAAGTGGCGATCTACGCCATGGTGCTCACCGCGTCGCAGCCGCGCCCCTATGAGTGCGTCGCGGTGCAGCCGGAGGGGGTGAACTGCACGAACGGCCTCGCCGTGGCGTCTGAGACGCCGAACGGAGTCATGGCCTTCAACACCGGTGTTCAGGTCATCAAGGACAACCAGGGCCGCGTGCGGCTGAGCAACGGGATCACCACCCATTTTGATTCCTCGGCCTGGGTGGCCTTCAAGAACCCCGGCGGACAGACCCTGGTCAGCGTGCGCAAGACAGGGCCGTTCCGCTTCAAGTTCTCCAACAGCTTCCAGTGCGAGATGATCGGCCAGAAGCAGGACATGGCGCGCTGCTACAAACCCTGAGGCCCGATCACCCCACCGAGCCCCGTTCATGCGGCGCGTCGAGGTCCAGCGCCGGCCCCTTCGGCACGACGCCGGTCGGGTTGATCATGGTGTGGCTGGCGTAATAGTGCCGCTTGATGTGGTGGAAATCGACGGTCTCCGCCACGCCCGGCACCTGATAGAGGTCGCGCAGATAGCCGGACAGGTGCGGATAGTCGGCGATGCGGCGCAGGTTGCACTTGAAGTGGCCGACATAGACGGCGTCGAAGCGCACCAGCGTGGTGAACAGGCGCCAGTCGGCCTCGGTCTGCCGGTTCCCCAGCAGATAGCGCTGCTTGGCCAGCCGTTCGTCCAACTCGTCGAGCGCCGCGAAGAGGGCGTCGAACGCCTGCTCGTACTTCTCCTGGCTGGTCGCAAAGCCGGCCTTGTAGACGCCGTTGTTGACGCGGTCGTAGACGAAGGCGTTGAGCCGGTCGATCTCCTCCGCCAGTTCCGCCGGGTAGAAATCCAGCGAGGCGTCGCCGAAGGCATCGAATTCCCGGTTCAGCATGCGGACGATCTCGGCGGACTCGTTGCTGACGATCGTCCCGGTTTTCCTGTCCCACAGCACCGGGACGGTGACGCGCCCCGAGTAGGTGGGATCGGCCTTGGTGTAGACCTCGTGCAGGCGGGTGGAGCCGGTGATCGGATCGGGTTCGGGGAAGGTCCAGCCCTCCTCGCGCATCAGGGGATCGACCACGGTGACGCCAATGACGTCCTCCAGCCCCTTCAGCTTGCGCAGGATCAGCGTGCGGTGCGCCCAGGGGCAGGCCAGCGACACGAACAGGTGGTAGCGCCCGGCCTCCGGCTGGAACGGGGTCGAGCCGTCGGCCCGCACCCAATTGCGGAACTGGGTCTCCGGACGGACGAAGGCGCCGCCGCTGTTCTTGGTGTCGTACCACTGGTCGTGCCAGCGGCCGTCGATCAACAGGCCCATGCCCTGAACTCCCCTCTGTCCGGTGCCGCCTCTCCCGCCCGGACGGCGGGAGAGGCGCACTCCACCCTCAACCGTGCAGCTTCTTGGCGATCTCCGCGACGTGCCGCCCCTGGTAGCGGGCTCCGTCCAGCTCGACCGCGCTCGGCTGGCGGGAGCCGTCGCCGCCCGCGATGGTGCTGGCGCCATAGGGGCTGTTGCCCATCACCTCGTCCACGCCCATCTGGCCCTGGAAGCTGTAGGGCAGACCGACGATCACCATGCCGAGGTGCAGAAGCACGGTGTGGGTGGTGAGGATCGTGCTCTCCTGCCCGCCGTGCTGGGTGGCGGAGGAGGAGAAGGCGGCGCCCACCTTGCCGACCAGCGCGCCCTTCGCCCACAGGCCGCCCGTCTGGTCGAGGAAGTTCTTCATCTGGCCCGGCATGTTGCCGTAGCGCGTCGGCACGCCCAGGATGATGGCGTCGTAGTTGGCCAGCTCGTTCGGGTCGGCGATGGGAATGTTCGGCTCTTCCTTGAAGTGCGCCTTCTGCCGCACCTCTTCGGGGACCAGCTCCGGCACGCGCTTCACGGTCACCTCGGTGCCGGCAACGGAGCGTGCGCCCTCGGCCATCGCCTGCGCCATGGTGGAGATGTGGCCGTAGCTGCTGTAGTAGAGCACCAGAACCTTCGCCATGTCTCGTCTCCCCTCTGTCGTTGCGGCCGCGCTGGAGGCTGCGGCGTTCCAAAAAGATAGCGCGTTGCCGCGTCCTAGCAAATCCAGGGCGCTGGAACTTCATTGTTCCCAGGTGTAGAACAATGACATGGATCGCCTCGACGACATGATGGCCTTTATCAAGGTCGTGGACACCAAGAGCTTCACCACCGCGGCGGAGCGCCTGAACCTGTCCAAGTCCGTGGTTTCCCGCCGCATCGCGGAGTTGGAGAACCGGTTGGGGGCGCGGCTGCTGAACCGCACCACGCGCAAGCTCAGCCTGACCGAGGTCGGACAAGCCTATTACGAGCGCTGCACCCGCATCATCGCCGACCTGGAGGAGGCGGAGCAGGCCGTCGCCGACCTGCACGCCGCCCCGCGCGGGCGGTTGAAAGTCAACGCGCCGGTGTCCTTCGGGCTGCTGCATCTGGCCAAGGCGGTCGCCGAGTTCCTCGAACGCTACCCGTCCATCGAAATTGAGATGGACCTGAACGACCGCTACGTCGACCTGATCGACGAGGGCTACGATCTGGCGGTGCGCATCGGGCGGCTGCGCGACAGCTCGCTGATCGCCAAGCGTCTGGCTCCCAACCGGCAGGTGGTCTGCGCCAGCCCGGCCTATCTTGAGAAGCACGGGATACCTCAGACGCCGGATGAGCTGTCCAACCACAACTGCCTGATTTACACCAACATTCCGACCGCCGAGCAGTGGCAGTTCCGCGTCGGCGACGCCATGCGCTCGGTCCGCGTGTCGGGATCGCTGCGCACCAACAACGGCGACCTGCTGCGCGAGTCCGCCATCGCCGGCGTCGGCATCATCGTTCTGCCCACCTTCCTGTGCGGGGAGGCTCTGTCCAAGGGGCAGCTCCAGTGTCTGCTGCTGGACTATTACATGGCGGAATCGAACGTCTTCGCGGTCTACCCGCAGAACCGGCACCTGTCGCCGAAGGTCCGTGTCTTCGTCGATTTCCTGGCCGAACGCTTCGGCCCGCGCCCCTATTGGGACTGCGCCCTGCTGAGCCTGCAGCCCTTCCGGGCGGAGGCGTGACCGACGCCCCCGCTCCGAACGGTCTTTTCATCAGGCCGCCGGCTTCTCCAATATAAAGAGAAGACCCGGCACGCCCACGCCCTTCTCCCGCCGGGGGGAGCAGGGCTCCATCAGACGCACCGTCAGGCCCGCCGCCGCCGCCATCTCGCGCAGATAGGCTTCGCTGTGGGCGTAGCGCCGCGACGGGCCGAGCGCGTAGCCGGAGGCCGCCGCCTCGCCGTCCAGACGCTCCACCGTCGCGGCGAAGCGGCCCTCCGGACGCAGGGCCTTGGCGGCGCCCTCGAACAGCGCGGTCAGGTTGCCGAGATAGACCAGCACGTCGGCGGCGACCAGCAAGTCCCAGGCGCCGGGCACCGCCTCCACCGCCGCGACCACGTCGCCGACCGACAACTCATCATAGAGAGCGCGGGCGCGGGCCTTCTCGACCATGCGCGGGGCCAGATCGACCCCGGCAAGATGCGCCGCCAACGGGCGGAACGCCACGCCCGCCAAGCCGGTGCCGCAGCCGAGGTCCAGAACCCGCAACCCGGAAGCCCCAGGGTCCGATGCCGGCCCCAGCCGGTCCACCGCCTCGCGCAGCAGGGCCGGCGCGGAGTAGCCCAGCTTGCCCACCAGATCCTGGTCGAAGCGGTCGGCGTAGCGGTCGAACAGGGCGCGCACATAGGCCGCCGACAGATCCGCCCCGGCGCCCCCATCCAGCGCGGCGATCAGCGCCGCGCAGCCGAGTCGCCCGTCCGAGTCGAGCCCTTCGGCGCGGCGCAGCGCGGTCAGCGCCTTCGCCGGCTCCTGCAGCATGATCCAGGCCCGACCGATGGCGGCGTGCAGGTCGGCGTCCTCCGGGTCCCGGCGGGACAAGGGCTGAAGCAGCTCGACCGCGCCCAGCGCGTCGCCAGCCTCGACCAGCAAGGCCGCCAGTTCCAGCGCCGCCTCGCGGTCGCCGGAGCGCAGGGCCACGGCCTCGCGGTACTCCTCCAGTGCGGCCTCCCGCCGGCCCGCCGCCGCCAGGGCGCGGGCGAGGCCGAGCCGGGCCGTGGCGGAATCCGGACGCTCCGCCGTCAGCACCTGCCCGGTGATCACCGCCTCATCGAACCGGCCCGCGGCGCGCAACGCCTCGGCCAGGGCGATCCGCCAGGGCCACACGCCGGGGTCGAGCGCCACCGCCCGCCCGCAGGCGGCCAGCGCCCCGGCGGCCTCGCCCGCGTCCCGCGTGCTGTCGGCCAGGGCGCCCCAGGCCTCGCCCGATCCCGGATCGGCCGCGCAGGCGAGCCGGAAGGCACGCGCCGCCCCCGCCGCGTCGGCGGCGTAGAGTCGGTCATAGCCAGTCTGGAACAAAATGCCCGGAACGTCTCCGGGCTGGACGAGGGGGCCTGCCCCCTCCCGGTCGGCTTGAGCCGTCGAATCGCGATCCACGATCACTTCGCTATGGGAGATGCGCTGTCGCCGTCCCCGCTCCGGGAGACTCCGGAAAGCGGAAGAAGACACGAACTCCTGCACCAGCTTGCGAGCGCGCGCAAGAGGCATCCGAAGGAGGTCGTTCGGCAGCGAATCGAGCTTCAAACCGTCGCATTAGGCCGATTGGATGGATTTGTACGCCTTTCGCACAATCCACCTCTTTCGGTTTTTCAAAGCGCTTCGGAATCAGTGCCTTGATGGCTAAGACCAAGGCCCGGAGTGGGTTTTTCCCGCCGCCTTGTGACATCGTTCGATCGAAAGGCGTGGTATTACCGGGCAGCAAATAGATTGACGCTGTATAAAATTTTTGGAAGTGTGGCTTCGGCGCCCGATGGTGGGCGCTGAACTTTCGGGTAGGAGGCGGTCACCGTAAGCGACTCGGTGACCGGTAATGGCGGCCCCGCGCGGGGGGCCAAAACGAAGCCGGATGAACCCGGCAACGAATGAGGGGACCGAGGATATGCAGGATCGAACTCAGCGCGTGCGACGCACGTATGGCGGCTGGATCGCTCTTGCACTGGGCTTAGCCACCGCTCCGGTTCTCCTCGCCAAGCCCGCCGCCGCCCAGGACAGCAGTTGCGTCTCCCACGCCGTGGAGGCCGAACGCAAGTTCAACATCCCCTCCGGCCTGCTCGTCGCCATCGCCCTGGTGGAAAGCGGCCAGGACGGCGCCCCGACCCCCTTCGCGATGAGCGTGGAAGGCCGTCCCGTTTACGCCCGCAACGCCAACGACGCCGCCCGGCATCTCCGCGACAAGCGCGGCCAGCTTCGCCAGAACGTCTATGTCGGCTGCATGCAGATCTCGCTGGGCACCCACCGCGGCGAGTTCCAGCCGGTGGAGCGGATCGTCGACCCCCGCGAGAACGTCTATTACGCCGGCCGCCTTCTCCTTCGCCTTCATGGCGAGCAGGGAAGCTGGAAGACCGCCGTCGCCCGCTACAACGGCGGTTCCACCCGTCAGGCACAGAACTACATCTGCAAGATCTGGCAGCACCTGAACGAGTTGGACCCGAAGAGCGCCAAGCTGCTCGAATCCGCCCGCTGCGGCGACTCCGAGCCTGCCAGCATCGCGCCGGGCACCCGCCGCACCTTCCGCAACGCCCAGCAGGTCGCTTCCCTCGACTGATTACCGGGCTTCGCAGGGGATGGCGCAGAACGGCCCGATGGGCTAAATCCCTGCCCCATGAACTACCGTCATATTTTCCACGCCGGCAACCCCGCCGACGTGATGAAGCATGCCGTTCTGGCGCTGATCATCGATCATCTGCGCGCCAAGCCGGCGCCCTTCTGCGTGCTCGATGCTCACGCCGGCATCGGACGCTACGACCTGGACTCCGAACCGGCGCGCAAGACGCTGGAGTTCCAGGACGGAATCGGACGACTGTTCGGCCAGCCGGCGCCGCACCCGGCGCTGGAGCCCTATCTCGACGCGGTGAACGCGCTGAACCCGGATGGACGGCTGCGCTGGTACCCCGGATCGCCGCGGCTGGCCCGGGCGCTGCTGCGTGAGCAGGACCGTCTGCTCCTCAACGAGCTTCACCCCGACGACTGGCAGACCCTGAAGGCGGAGTTCGCTGGGGACCGTCAGGTCTCGACCTTCAAGACGGACGCCTATCAGGCGTTGAAATCCCACCTGCCGCCGCGGGAGAAGCGCGGCCTCGTCCTGATCGACCCACCCTTCGAGCAGCCGGACGAGTTCGCCCGCATGGCCGAGGGGCTGAAGGCGGCGCACCGGCGCTGGTCCACCGGCGTCTACGCCCTGTGGTACCCGATCAAGGAACGTGCCGCCGTCTGGCGCTTCCAGGAGGCGGTGGAGAACACCGGCATCCGCAAGATCCTGACCGTCGAGCTGACGTGGCACCCGGAGGACACACATCTGCGGTTGAACGGCTCCGGGCTGCTGATCGTCAACCCGCCCTGGACGCTGGACGACACGCTGCGCGCCATGCTGCCGGCGCTGCACGCCGCCCTGCCTTCCACCGGTGGAGGCTGCACGGTCGACTGGCTGGTTCCCGAGGGGTAAAACCGCACATTTCAACGGAGAAGCGGCAACCGGTCACAGAGGTTGCCGTTGCAACGGCCCCACCACTCGCCCTAGGCTGAACGGGATTACTCCGTTCCGGCAAGGCCACGATGTCCCGTTCCAACGATTTCGCCAGCAGCTTCATCAAGGCTCACGCCGATGCCGGGTTGGAGCGTGTCTCGATCGCCCACATCCTCCAGACCATCCAGAAGGACCCCGCCTTCCTGTTCAGCGAGGATCTGCGGCGCGGTGGCGGTCAATGCCCCATGCACGCCGCCCCCAACGCCGACGACGCGGACAAGGTGACGGTCAACACGCTGCTCGCCTATCTGTTCGACCGGCTGCGCGACCATGTGGCGTCCAAGCTGCCGCTGGACGAGCGCGGGCAGGTGATGCTGCCGATCCCGCCGCGCTCCCCCCACGGCATCAACCCGGCCGACCGCGCGGCGATGGCGGCGGCCCCGCTCGACGTGATGGCCTCGGTCCTGCGCGACGCCACCTGCCATCTGCTGGACGGCCTCATCACCGGCTGGGCGGCCGACCTGCTGACGGAGGAGGAGCATTACCGCGCCCAGGGCACGGGCGAAATCTCCGCCGCCGCCGCCGCGACCTTCATCCTGCGCACGACGCTGGAGGACTCGCCGCTCTACCAGCGCGCCGGCTACGACATGCTGTCGATCACCAAGACCGGCAGCCACACCGCCATCCACATCTGCTGGGCCATGGTGGAGGCCGCCCCCCTGCTGCTTCCGGACAGGGATGCTGCGGCCTACGACGACCTCGTCCGGCGCAGCCTGAAGCAGGTGGTGCCGCTGTCGATGGCCAGCCTGGGCATGCTGGTCCATTACATGGAGGCGTCGGGGATCGAACCCCACGACGGCCTCGCCATCCACCTGCTGCCCAAGGACCAGACCGCCTTCGTCCTCGACGAGGCCGGGCTGATCTGCCTGAACCCGGAGCCGATCACCCGCTTCGCCAAGCCTGAGGAGCGGCACTACACCGGCTGCCCGGCCTTCTACACGCCCGGCTTCATCAAACTGTATCTCGACATCGTGGCCAGCATCGCCATGGACTACGGCGTCTACGACCGGCTTCGCGACCGCTGACCGTCCTCATTCACGAGATTGACGCCCCATCATGGCCCGCTCCAACGATTTCGCCCTGACCTATTTCGCCGCGCATGAGGAGGCCGGGATGACCCGGATCAGCCTCGTGCCGATCCTGCACCGCATCGCCGAGGACCCGAACTACCTCTTCGCCGAGGAGCTTCAGCGCCTCGCCGGCCAGAGCCCCGCCCACGCGGACACCCGCAAGGAGGATTACGAAAAGGTCGCGATCAACACGCTGCTGGCCTTCCTCTACAACGACCTGCGCGACCACATCACCAACCGGATGCCGCTGGACGCCAACGGCCATCTGCTGCTGTGCAACCCGCCGGACTCGCCGCACGGGCTGGACGTCGCCGACACCGCAGGGCTGGAGGCCGCCCCGGCGGAGACGCTGATCGGCTTCCTGCGCGACAGCGTGTGCCACCTGCTGGACGCCATCATCAAGGACTGGGCGATCAAGGTGACGCTGGAGGAGGAGCGCTGCCGGGCGGAGGGCGCCATCACCCCGCTCGCCGCGGCCGGCTTCGTCCTCGCCAACACGCTGGAGGCGTCGGTGCTGCACGCGCCGTCCGGCTACGACATGCTGTCGATCACCAAGACCGGCAGCCACACGGCGCTCCACGTCTGCTGGAACCTGTGCGAGTCGGCGCCGATGCTGAAGCCCGGCCTGACCCCGGCCGAATACGACGACCTGTCGCGCCGCAGCCTGAAGCAGGTGCTGCCGCTCGCCATGGGCAGCCTGGGCATGCTGTGCCAGTTCATGGGGGCCGGTCACATCGAGGCCGACGACCATCAGGCCATCCACCCCCTGCCCCGCCACCAGACCGCCTTCGTCTATGACGCGGAGGCGCCGGGCGGCATGATCGTCCTGAACGCCGACCTGATCGAGCCCACCGCGCAACTTGGCGAGCGCCATTACACCGGCTGCCCGGCCTTCTACGCCAACGGCCTGATCAACCTTTACATGGAAATCGTGCTGTCGCTGGCCGCACGCTACGATATCTACGGGCGCGTCCTGCGGGCCGGATGATCAAAGCGCCGCACTGCCCAGCGGCGCGGCGGCCTTGACGCCACGCGAAGTGTGCCTATCTTGGCGGCCTTGTCGATTTGGAGACTGCTTGCGTGGCCACCACCAGGAAGATGTTGCGCCGTTACACGACCACCGCGCTGGCCGACGGGATCAAGCGCGCGCGCGCGCGCATGATCTCCCCGCTGCAACGGGCGCTCGGACATTTCGAAAGCGTGTTCATCGACCACGCCTGCTTCCGGTTGATCTATTCCAACACCTATCGCGTCTCCCCCAACATGTACCGGGCAAGCCAGCCCTCCCCCTCGCACATCCGGGAGGCGGCGCGGCGCGGCGTGAAGACCATCCTGAACCTGCGCGGCAGCCGCGATTGCGCCTCCTACATTCTGGAGGCCGAAGCCTGCCGGGCGGCGGGGCTGACGCTGGTGGACTTTCCCGTCAACTCCCGCGACATGCCGAAGAAGGAGACACTGCTGAAGGCCCGCGACCTGTTCGCGACCATGCAGTATCCGGCGCTTCTGCACTGCAAGTCGGGGGCGGACCGCGCCGGTTTCATGTCGGCGCTCTACCTCTTCATCCACGAGGGCGTGCCGCTGGAGCGGGCGACCAAGCAACTTCACTGGAAGTACGGCCACTTCAAGCAGGCGAAGACCGGCATCCTCGACTATTTCTTCGAGCTTTACGCCGCCTACAACGAGAAGCGCCCAATCGCCTTCTGGGACTGGGTGGAGCGCGTCTACGACCCGGTGGAGGCCAAGGCCAGCTTCCGCTCCCGCGAGTGGGCCGACACGGTGGTCGACCGGGTTCTGGGGCGGGAGTGATGCGGACGGCGCGTCACTTCGCCCCGACGAAGTGGCAGTAGGGGAAGGTCAGGAAGTCGAAGCGGCGCATGCGGATCGGCTCGTGCCGGTTCAGCCAGTCGAGCACCGCGTAATGGGCCATCTGGTCCAGCATCCAATAGACCTCCGCCCCCGCCAGGAAATGCCCGATGTAGGAGCCGAGCAGCGACAGGAAGCGGTCGCCGCCCGTCGTGTTCTCATAAACGGCGAACCCAACCGGAATTTCCCGTGATGGACCACGGCGGCGACCGTCGAGCATGAGGCCCACGTCGTATCCGGCCATGTCCTCCCGGAGAGCCTGCAAATCTCCGGTGATCCAGGCGTCGGTGTCAACCACCGTCAACGGACGATCCAACCGGCGCAGCCACTGCAAGGCGCGGAGAAAACGGGCGGAGGCGTAGTAGGTGACGCGCTTGATGTCGGTCCACCCCGCCATGTCCGGCCGGTCCAGCGAGAAGCCCACCGTCAGCCGTCCATCCACCCGCCAGCGGTCCATGACCTGTTCCGTTTCCAGCGACGGCGCCACCACATGGACGGCGACGGTGGCGCCCGGCATCCGCTCCGCCAGCGACTCCAGCAGCGCTGGGGCGAAACGGCGGAAATAGACGTCGTCGCAGCAGCAGAAGACCACCTGTTCCCCGGACAGCCCCGGCGCCGGCTCGATGCGCCACTCCAGGGGCGCCATGCGCTCCAGCACTGCTTCGACCGGTGGCAGGGCGCGGAAAAAGGCGTCGTCGGCGCGCAGCATGGTCCATAGGCCCAGTTCATGCTCCCGCGCGACCTCCGCCGCGGTGAAGCGCCGCCGGAAGCGTCGGCTCAGCCAGGAAGCGAGGACGAGCCGGTCCCGACGGTAGATATGGAAGCCGATGACGGAGGCCGCGACCGTGTCCTTGGAGCGGCGCCGCAGGCGGACCCAGGCGGCCCTCGCCCCATCGCGCAACACCGTGTCGGACGCCATGCCCACCTGCACCAGGGTCGCCACCGCTGCGACATGCAGCCAGTCCGCCTCGTCGTCGTCCGGACGGGCGGCGACGGCCCGGCGCAACGCGCCGATGGCCTCCTCGACCAACGCCCGGTCGACCGCGAAGGGCTTTCCATCCTGCACGCCCATCGCCCCGCTGCGCTCCAGCAGCAGGCGCCCCAGCAGGCGGTTGGCGCGGTGATGATGCTCATCCTGCTCCAGGGCGGCGCGCGCCATCGCTTCCGCCGCCACCGCGTCGCCGACGGCCACCAGGGCCTCGGCCGCCGCCGTTCGGGTGTCGGCGTTCGCCTCCGGGCGGCGCGCCGCGACGCTCCGCCGCTCCGCCTCGTCCAGCCGCGGTCCCCACTGGTCATGCAATGCTTTCAGGTTGCCCGCCGCCCCGGCGTGACCGGGCTCCAGCACCAGGGTCCGCCGGTAACTCCACCCTGCGCCAGCCGCCTTCTCCTGCTGCTTCAACCCATTGCCGAGATTGAACCAGGAGGCCGCGTGCGCCGGATCGAGGGCCAGAGCCCGATGCAGGCAGGCGATCGCCTCCGTCCCCTGACCGGCCAAGCGCAGGGCGGCGGCCAGGTTGCTGTATCCGGCGACACCGCCGGACTCCAGCCGCAGGATGGTCCGGAAGTGGCCGACGGCGTCCGCCGGACGCCCGGTCTGCACCAGGAGCATCGCCAACATCTGCAGCGCGCCGCGATTTGCCGGATCGCGCTCCAGCACCGCTCGGTAAAGCGGTTCCGCCCCCGCATGGTTGCCGGATTTGTGCAGGCGGATCGCGTCGTCGAGGGCTGGTTCCATGAGGCGGGACCATAGACCGGATCGGCCCCGGCGCCAATTGCCACCGACGGTCGCGCGCCGGAGCGGTCCGGGGAACGCTGCGTATGACCACCGCGGCGCTCCTGACCGCGCCTTCATGAGCGGGAAGATGGATTGTCAGCCAGTTATCACGCGGTATGATACAGTCTGGTTTGGAGATACCCGCAACCGGTTAGCTGAGGAATGGTCTGCGAAATGCCCCGGTACGTTCGGACCGGATATATCCCCCCGATCGACCGCCTCGCCAAAGCTATGCTCCGCCCGCCGTTCCAAAGAGTGCAGGCGCGCGCTCCTGGGCGTGCCTGGGCCACCGACAAGAGTGACACCAAGCGAATCGGCCGCAGTCCTCAAGCGATCCGGTGCAGGATCGTGTTCGAACTCCGGTCGATTCGATGACCCTCAGCCCAGAGGAGCGGCGGCGTCCGATTCGGCGTCTGACTTGGCGGGTGCGGCCAAAACGGGTGCGAAGCTGGCTCGTCCTTCTTGTCATGGCGGTTGCCGTGCCGCTGGTCCTGTTCTCGGTGTTCCTCCTCATCCGCAACGTCGATGCGCAGGCCCAGCAGACGGAGCAGCTCGTGCTCGACCGGACGCGTCTGCTGGCTGAGGACGTGGAACGCGAGGTGAGCCGCCAGATCGCCGCCGCCGAGGTGTTGTCGACGTCGGAAAGCCTGACGACGGACGATCTGGCCGCCTTCTACCGGCAAGCCATCGGCGTGCGTGACCGGCTGGGCTCCAACGTGGTCCTCCGCGATCCGCAAGGCCGGCAGCGGGTCAACAGCCGGGTGCCCTGGGGTACGGAACTGCCGGGCAGCACCGTGCTCGAAGCCGACCAGCGGGTGTTTGACACGGGGCGGCCACAGGTTACCGGCCTGTTCATCGGTGATGTAAGCCAATCGCCAATCCTGGCCGTGATCGCCCCGGTGATCCGCGACGGCCAGATCCGCTACCTGTTGAGCCTGAACATCTCTCAGGAGCGGCTTCAAGCCATCGTGTCGCCGGAACGCATTCCCGCGGGATGGCGGGCAGGGGTGATCGACCAGGATGGAGTTGTCATCGCCCGCTCGCATTTGAGCGAACAATTCGTCGGCAAACGGCTTCCTGCCGCCCTGTGGGCCGGTATGCAGGAACAACCGGACGGAATCCACCGCGCCACCAATCTGGAAAAGGTGGAGGCGATCCAGGCCTACAGTCGGTCCCGCAGCTTCGGCTGGGTGGTCGCGATGAGCGTCCCCACCACCTTGGTCGCGTCCCCGGCGCGCCATGCCCTCCTGCTGTTCACCGGCGGCGGCCTTGTTCTTCTGCTGATCGGGATTGGGGCGGCGGTTCTGCTCGGACGGCGCCTCACGCGCTCCGTCTCCCAATTGGCCGGAGCGGCGGAAGCGCTGGGAGCGGGATACCCGGTGCCGCCGCCCAACGGCGGCGTTGCCGAGATTGAGGCGGTGGGGCGCGCCATCCGAAGGGCCGCGGATCTGATCCGGCGGCGCGAGGCGGCGCTGGCGGAAAGCGAGGCCCGCCACCGGGCCATCGTTCAGACCGCGGTGGATGCCATGCTGGTCATCGACGCGACCGGCACGATCGAGAGTTTCAACCCGGCGGCGGAGCGCATCTTCGGCTATGAGGCCGGTGAAGCGATCGGCCGGAACATCCGCATCCTGATGCCGGAGCCGTACCACTCCGCCCATGACGGCTATCTCCAGGCCTATGAGCGAACGGGCGAGAAAAAGATCATCGGCATCGGACGCGAGGTCGAGGGACGGCACAAGGACGGTTCGATCTTCCCGATCGAGCTGGCGGTCACCGAATGGACCGCCGGGGAGCGCCGGTACTTTACCGGGATCGTGCGCAACATCACCGAACGCCGCCGCACCGAGGACGCCCTGCGCGCCTCCAAGGCCGAGGCTGACCGCGCCAACGTCGCAAAATCCAAGTTCCTTGCCGCCGCAAGCCACGACCTGCGGCAGCCGGTCCAGGCAATGATGCTGTTCCAATCCGCACTGGCCGCGCGCCTGGATGGGCACCCCGCGGGCCCGCTTCTCGACTCCATGGGGCAGGCCATGGACGGGCTGCGCATGCTGCTCGACAGCCTGCTCGACGTGTCCAAGCTGGATGCCGGGTTGATCGTACCCCAATTGCAGGATTTGCCGATCGGCCCGATCATCGAGCAGTTGGGCACCGAGTATCATCCCCAGGCGGAGGCCAAGGGGCTGAGATTGCGCGTGGTTCCCTGTGCTCTGACGGTCCGCAGCGATCCGGCGTTGCTGATGCGCATCCTGCGCAACCTTGTGGAAAACGCGCTGCGCTACACCGAACAGGGCGGCCTGCTGATCGGCTGCCGACGCCGGGGAGACCGCCTGCGCATCGAAGTGATGGATTCCGGCATCGGGATCCCGTCCGACAAGCACGGGGAAATTTTCGAGGAGTTCTTCCAGGTCAGCAATCAAGAGCGGGACCGCAGCAAGGGGCTGGGGCTCGGCCTGGCGGTGGTGCGGCGCCTTGCCCGCTTGCTCGGGCACAAGGTTCACCTGCGCTCAAGGCTGGGAGCCGGCTCCGCCTTCTGCGTCGACGTGCCGTTGATCGCCCGCCATGCCACCCGCTCCGAACCGGTCGAGGCCCGGCTGGCGACGAGCGATGGGCGGGGAATGATCCTGGTGATCGATGACGAACCGCTGATCCGCCTCGGCCTGCAGGCGATGCTGGAGGGTTGGGGCTATCGGGTCCTGACGGCGGGCTCCATCGAGGACGCGGTTCAGCACGTCGAAAGCGGGGAATGGCCGAGCGCGATCCTGGCCGATTACCGCCTGCGCGATGGGAAGACCGGGCTGGACGCCATCCGGGCGGTGTGCGAGCGGCTCAGAACACCGGTTCCGGCGACGATCATCACCGGCGACACCGCCCCGGAGCGGCTGGCCGAAGCCCGTGCGGGTGGCCACACCCTGCTGCACAAACCCATCGCTGCCCACGAACTGCGCAACGCCGTGGTGGAGATGGTGCCCGCGGCGGATTGAGCCCGGTTCCGGTTTGCCGGATCAGGGCGCCAGCAGGGCGGCCTCGCCGTCCTCGCCGAACTGGAGTTTGCACAGGCGGGCGTAGGTGCCGTTCTGGGCGATCAGGGCGTCGTGGGTGCCCTGCTCCAGAATGCGCCCGCCCTCCATCACGACGATCCGGTCGGCGTTGCGCACGGTGGCCAGCCGGTGGGCGATGACCAGCGTCGTGCGCCCCTGGGTCAGCCGCTCCAGCGCCCCCTGCACCAGCCGCTCGGACTCGCTGTCCAGCGCGCTCGTCGCCTCGTCCAGCAGCAGGATCGGCGCGTCCTTCAGGAAGGCGCGGGCGAGCGCGAGGCGCTGCCGCTCGCCGCCCGACAGCTTCACGCCGCGGTCACCGATCACCGTGTCGTAGCCCTCCGGCAGCCGGGCGACGAAGTCGTGCGCGGCGGCGGCCTTCGCGGCGGCCACGATGTCGTCGAAGGGGGCGTCCAGCCGGCCGAAGGCAATGTTGGCCCGCACCGTGTCGTTGAACAGGACCGTGTCTTGGCTGACCAACGAGATCACGCCACGCAGGCTCTTCAGCGTCACCGCCCGCACGTCCTGCCCATCGATCAGCACCTGCCCGCCGGTCGCGTCGTAAAGGCGCGGGATCAGGTTGAAGACGGTGGACTTGCCGGCGCCGCTGCGCCCGACCAGGGCCACCGTCGCCCCTGCCGGAACCTCCAGGTCGATGCCCTTCAGCGTCTCCGTTCCCTCCTCGTAGGCGAAGCGGACATCGCGCAGGGACACGGCGGCGCGTTCCACCGCCAGGGGCTTGGCGCCGGGCTGCTCGGTGATGGTCGGCTTCTCGTCCACCAGTTCGAAGATGCGCTGGGCGGCGGCCAGACCTTCCTGGAGCACGGCGTTCAGCGTACCGATGGCCCGCACCGGCTGCGCCGCCATCAGGAGCGCGCCGACGAAGCCGGAGAAGGCGCCGACCGAGCCCTCGCCCATCGCCATGCGGTAGCCGGCGAAGGCGATCACCCCGGCCACCGCGGCGCCGCCCAGAACCTCCATCATCGGGTCGATGCGGGAGCGGGCGCGCGTCGCCTTCATGGTCAGGGCGAAATTGTCCTCGAAGGCGCGGGCGGCGCGGGCGCGCTCGTACTCCTCCAGCGAGTAGGTCTTGACCATGCGGGCGCCGGCCAGGCTTTCCGTCAGCAGGGCGGTCATGTCGCCCATCTGCGCCTGGGTGTCGCGCGACACGCGGCGCAGCCGCTTGCCGATGTTCACGATGGGAATGGCGGCGATCGGGTAGATCAGGAAGACGATCAGCGACAGCACCCAGTCGAGATAGAACATCGACCCGACCAGCGCGATCACCGTCAGGATGTCGCGCACCAGCCCGGTCAGGGTCCGCGACAGGGCGTTGCGGATCAGGTCGACGTCGCTGATGAAGCGGGAGGTCAGCGTCCCGGTGGGGGCCGCGTGAAGCTGCGCGGTGTCGGACCGCAGCAGATGGTCGAACATCGACAGGCGCACGTCGGTGATGATCCGCTGCACGATGTCGGTGGTCACCACCGTCTGGGAATACATGGACAGCGCCTTGACCGCCGTGACCACGATGATCAGCAGCGGGATGACCAGCAGCATGCCGCGGTCCTGCTCGGAGAACATCGAATAGGCCTGATCGATCAGCAGCGGATAGGCGCCGGTCGCCGCCGCCACCACGGCCATCAGCAGGAAGGACACCATCAGTTTGCCGGTGTAGGGGCGCACCCATTCCCGCAGCATGCGGCCAACCAGCCGCTCCGTCGCCGCGTCGAGGCGCAGCCGTTCTCCGCTCTTCTTGCTCACGTGCACGTCTTCCTGTAGCGCAATCGCGATGGCTTAGCCGATGGCCCCGGTGCTTGTCCACCGGGCCTTACTTCACGGGGCCTTACTTCACGGAACCTTGTCCGGCGGGCCTTGTCCACCGGGGCGGAACCGATCAAGCTTCCTTAACCGGGCGGATGGCACGATACCGACCGGAACGCGCTCCACCCTGTGCAAAGGAGGCGCCATGGCGGCGGACGGCGGAAACGGACAGAGTCCCGGCAATCGCTACGGCCAGCACCACCACCGGCCGCGCATCGGTCTGGCGCTGGGCGCCGGGGTGGCCCGCGGCTGGGCGCACATCGGCGTCCTGCGGGCGCTGGCGCGCTACGGGATCGAGGCGGACATCGTCTGCGGCAGTTCGGTGGGCGCGCTGGTCGGCGGTCTCCATCTCGCCGGCAAGCTCGACGCGCTGGAAGAGTGGACGCGCAGCCTCACCCGGATGAAGATCGTCGGCTATCTGGACCTGCGGCTGCGCCAGGGCGGCGGGCTGATCGGCGGTGACCGGCTGGTCGCCGAGATGCGCCACCATCTGGGCGACATCCAGATCGAAGAGCTTCCCAACCCCTTCGCCGCCATCGCCACCGATCTGGTCACCGGGCACGAGGTGTGGATGCGCAACGGCCCGCTGGTGGACGCCCTGCGCGCCTCCTTCTCCCTGCCCGGGGTCTTTCCGCCGGTGCGCTTCGAGGGGCGCTGGATGGTCGACGGCGCCCTGGTCAACCCGGTACCGGTGTCGGCCTGCCGGGCTCTGGGCGCCCAGATGGTGATCGCCGTCAATCTGGCCGCCGACATCATCGGCAAATCGCGGCGCCCCGGCGCCGCCGTACCGACCGCGGCGGGATTCGACCTCCTGAAGCTGATCGACGAGGAGCAGGGGCCGGATGGTGAATCCAAATCCCGTGCCAGCTTCCGCGTGCCCATCGGCGCGTTGAGCCGCCGCATCTTCCGACGCGATTACGAGGGGCCGAGCCTGTTCGGCGTCATGGTCTCCTCGCTGGGCATCGTCACCGACCGCATCGCGCGGTCCCGTCTGGCGGGCGAGCCGCCGGACGTGCACATCACGCCGCGACTGGGGCACATCGGCCTGTCGGAGTTCGACCGGGCGGAGGACTGCATCCGCGAGGGGGAGGCGGCGGTCGAGCGCGTCCTCCCTGACCTTCAGGACGCGTTGAGGGTGTTCGGTTACGCGCCCCCGGTCTGAGCGGCGCCAAGCGGTCAGGCGGTCAGGTCGACCGCCGCGCCGCGCCGGTCCTTCTCGCCGGACAATTGGCGCTTCAGCTCCTCGGCGATCTGCTTCTCGACGGCGGCGCGCTTCTCCGCCGGCATGGACGCGAGGGACTCCTCGTCCAGCTTCATGCGGGCGAGAATCTGGTCCCGGATGCGTTGGGCCGGTGACTTCCGCGCCTCCTTGAGGAAGGCGTCGGCGGCGCTGACTCCGCTTGCCTCCTTCTCCGGTTCGGTCTTCTCGTTCTGTGCCGTGAACTTGGCGACGACGCGGGAGACGTTGCTGATATAGTTGGAGATTTGCATGACGGTTTCTCGTGACCGATGGGCTGGAGATCCGACAAGCAAGTTTTGTGCAACCTTAAATATGCTTGGCAATCAACGTCATAAGTGGGAATTCTGATGGCGTGGATGTGCCGGGCGGCAAAAATGACCGGCACATGATCTGCCGGCTTCCGGTTCCGGCCCCTTCCGCTGAGACGACGCATGGACCCCATCACCACCGACCGCCTGATCCTGAGGCCCTTCCGGGAGGGGGACGCGCCCGACCTGCTCGCCTATCTGCGTCACCCCAGGGCGAGTTGCTTTCTCTCGCTCAAGCTGGACGATCTCGACGCGGCCGCCGCGGAGGTGGAAACGCGCAGCCGAAGCGACGAGCACATCGCCGTGTGCCTGCGCAGCACCGGCCGGGTGATCGGCGACGTGTTCCAGGTGCCCGAGCCGCCGGACACCCACACTGTCGGCTGGAACTTCAACGCGGATTTTGCCGGGGCCGGATACGCCGCGGAGGCCGCGCGCGCCCTCTTCGACCATCTGTTCACGGTGAAGCAGGCCCGCCGCCTCTACGCCTATGTCGAGGATACCAACGTCGCGTCGCAGCGCCTGTGCGAAAGGCTCGGCATGAGGAAGGAAGGTCTGTTCGTGGAATTCATATCCTTCGAGACGGATGGCGACGGACATCCCATCTTCGAGAACACGATGCAGTACGCCATCCTGCGCAAGGAATGGCGCGCCTGAAAAAACGAAAGCGCGCCGCGCCTGATCGGCGCGACGCGCTTGTCGCAATCGGCAACGGATGTACCCGTTGCGTCCGGTCAGCGATCCAGAGCCGTGCCCAGCGCGGCGCCGCCCAGGCCACCGATGATGGCGCCACGCTTGCCGTCCACCGCGTAGCCGCCCGCGGCGCCAGCCGTGCCGCCAACCACGCCGCCGGTCGAACAGGCCGCGAGCGTCAACAGCGCAATGGCGGTCCCGATCAGGCGCAAACGAGACATGTCCAAACCCTCCTTGTGGTGCTTCTCGCCCCTATAAACAGGCGAGAAGGCGATTTGCTTCCACGACACCGCGATTCCGTCGGGAATCCACCGTTGGATAAGGACGAAAGAGGGATATCAGGCCCGTTCGGGCACCGTTTCAGAACAGAACACGGGTTCCGACGCGCAGCATCGTGCTGTCGGACGGGTCTCCGCTGTAGGTCATCGTGCCCAGATCGGCGGTGACGCTGACCTTCGGCGACATGCGGAACCGCAGGCCCGTGGACCAAGCCTCCTGCGGGGCCTCGGCGCCGACCTGGCTGTGGGCCAGCCGCCCCATGACCGTCCAGCCTCGCAATGGCGTGCCCTGCTCCAGATAGAGGCCGGCGTTGAGCGTCCGGCGCGCCGCGCCGTCGTCGGGCAACTGCTCGCGATAGCCGGCGCCAACCGTGACGCCGGGCAGCGTCACCTGCCCGCCAACCACCCAGGACCGGCGGGGCGTGCCACGGTCCTTGGCGACGGCGGCCTTGCCCGCGCCGGCGGTGATGCGCAGCCGGGCCTTGCCCAGCCGGCCGTCGTGCCGCACGACGCCCTCCACCACATGGCGGGCGAGCGGATCGGCCGCACCCAGCTCCGTCCGCACGGGTGTGTAGCCGAGACCGATGTTGAACCCGTGCAGGCGCGGCGAATAATAAGTCGCCCGGGCGTCCGGCCCGCCGAACGCGCCGTCGTTCATGAAAACCGGGTCGGAGAACCATTGGTCGCGCACCGGCGTGGTCACCACCATCCGGCGCGACGCGCTTTCCGTCTGGCCGACCTCCAGGGCGCCCCAGCCGCCGAGATCGATGGCCTTCTTGTCGAACCGGATCGGTGTGGCACCGCCGCCGGCCGCCGTGCGGTCCAGGTCGGGCAAGGCTCCCGCCGTCGCCGCGGCGGAGGACAGGACAAGCATCAGGGTTGCGAGGGGCAGGGATACGAAGGGAGGTGTCGGAATACGCCGTGTACGAAACATGAAATGCCCCTCGCCCGTTGCATTAACCCGGAAGGATTGTAGCCCGCTGCAATGCTGCATTGCGGGAGACATTTCTGTATTATTTTAGGAACATTGGGAAATTTTGGTCGCTGCGTTGCACTCGTGCCCAAGAATTGCCAAAATCGGATGACCGCAAAGGCGGCATCACTCCCTTCCCGGCGCGAGGACTATGGAGACGGCGAGCACCATCATCCTGATCGGATCGTCGCTGCTGATCGTCAGCATCCTGACCAGCTATCTGGCGCTGCGGATCGGCACACCGCTGCTGCTGATCTTCCTGGGCGTCGGGCTGTTCGCCGGGATCGACGGCATCGGGGGCATCAGCTTCAACGACGCAAACAGCGCCTTTTTGATCGGCTCCATCGCGCTCGCCGTGATCCTCTTCGAAAGCGGCCTGGACACCAAGCTGTCGAGCTACCGTGCCGCCGCCTGGCCGGCGCTCAGCCTCGCCACCTTCGGGGTCGCCATCACCTCCGGGGTCGTCGGAGTCGCCGCGCATTTTCTGCTGGGCCTGCCCTGGATCGAATCCTTCCTGGTCGGCGCGGCGGTCAGCTCCACCGACGCGGCGGCGGTGTTCTTCCTGCTGCGGGTCGGCGGGATCACCATCCGCGACCGCGTGCGCTCGACGTTGGAGATCGAGTCCGGCAGCAACGACCCGACGGCCATCCTGCTGACCGCCATGCTGGTGGAGGCGGCGCTGCACGGCTGGGGAACGCCGCTGGAACTGGCCGGCTTCCTGGTCAAGCAGATCGCCGGCGGGGCGGTTCTGGGCGTCCTGGGCGGGGCCGGGCTGGCCGCCTTCATCAACAAGGCCCGCCTCGACCCCGGCCTGAACCCGGTGGTCACCCTGGCCTTCGCCCTGTTCCTGTTCGCCGGAACGAACGAGCTGGGGGGCAGCGGCTTCCTGGCCGTCTACGCCGCCGGCCTTGTCGCCGGAAACGTGAAGCTGCGCGGGGCGCTGGGCCTGCGCCAGTTCCATTCGGGCCTGACTTGGCTCAGCCAGATCGTCATGTTCGTCATGCTGGGCCTGTTCGCCACCCCGCATGATTTCAGGGCGATCGCCCTGCCCGCCCTGGCGCTTGCCGCCCTGCTGATTCTGCTGGCGCGCCCGCTGGCGGTGTGGCTGTGCCTGCTGCCATTCCGCTTTTCGGCCAACGAGAAGACTTTCATGGCCTGGGTTGGGCTGCGCGGCGCGGTGTCGATGCTGCTGGCACTGGTGCCGATCCTCGGCGAGTTGCCGGGCGGACAGGTGATCTTCAACACGGCCTTCCTGGTGGTGATCGTGTCGCTGGCGGTGCAGGGCTGGACCATCGGCCCGATGGCGCGCTGGCTGAAGCTGATCGTTCCGCCTCGGCGCGGCCCGGTCGAGCGGTTCGAGCTGGAACTGCCCGGCGGGGCCGACCAGGAGATGGTCGCCTACACCGTCCACCCCAAGAGCCCCGCCGCCCGTGGCCAGCGCACGCCGCGCTTCGCCCGCCCGTCCCTGGTCATCCGCGACGGGCGCGTGGTGCCGCTGCACAAGGCGCGGACGCTCCAGGCCGGGGACATGGTCTATCTGTTCACCCCGCCCAGCCAACTGCCGCTGATCGACAAGCTGTTCGCCGAGAGCCGCCCTCTGGATCAGGACGACCGTGCCTTTTACGGCGATCTGGCGCTGAACCCCGACGCGACGGTGGAGCAGATCGCCGAGATGTACGGCCTGCCCCTGTCGCTGGCGAACGCCCAGCGCTCCCTGCGCGACCTGCTGCGCAACGAGTTCGGCGGCGCCTGCGAGCTGGGCGACCGGATGCGCATGGGCAGCGTTGAACTGATCGTCCGCGACATGCAGGACGGTCAGATCACCTCGGTCGGGCTCGCGCTGGAGCCGTCGGCGATGGACAAGCCCCGCGTTCCGCTGTTCCAGGGCCCGGAACGGCTTTGGCAGACGATCCTGTCATGGTGGTCGAAACGCTCCTTCCGCCGCTGGCAGCGCCGGGAAACCCGCCGCGAGCGCCTGCCCGCCCGCGCCATCGAGACACCCGCCTTGGCCGGGAAGGAGCCGGAACGGCTGGAGGGATGACCCTCCCCGTCCCTCCCGCCGGGCCTCAGGCCATTGCGGGCTGTTGGGCGCGGATCATCGCCGCGAAGGCGTCGGGGGCGGCGGGGCGACCGAACAGATAGCCTTGGAGCAGGTCGCAGCCGACGGACACCAGGAAGTCGCGCTGCTCCTCCGTCTCGACCCCCTCGGCCACCGTGACGAGGCCAAGACCGTGCGCCATGCCGACCGCGGCGCGGACCAGCGCCCCGTTCTTCAGGTTGTCCGGAATGTCCGCCATGAAGGCGCGGTCGATCTTCAGCTTCGACACAGGAAGCTGCTGCACGTAGCTGAGCGACGAGTAGCCCGAGCCAAAGTCGTCGATGGCCACCTGGACGTCGATGGCCTCCAATTCCGTCAGGGTCTGCACGGCGGCCTTCAGATCGCGCACCGCGGCCTGCTCGGTGATCTCCAACCCCAGACGCCCCCGCAGTTCAGGATGACGCCCCAGCAGCTCCTCAAGGCGGGCGCTGAGGTTGCCGCGCAGGAACTGCGGACCCGAAATGTTGATGAATATCTGATTGGGCAGGGTACCCGCCGGCTCCCACACCGCCATCTGCTCGACGACGGCGTTCAGCACCCAGTCGGTGATGGGAACGATCAGGCCGCTTTCCTCGGCAACCGGGATAAATTCGCCGGGAGAGACCGCACCCAGCGTGTGCTGGTTCCAGCGCAGCAGCGCCTCAGCCCCTACGATCCGGCCGGAACGGGCCTCCACGATGGGTTGGTAGGCCATGTGCAGCTCGTTCCGCTCGATGGCATGGGCGAGATGCATGGTCAGGAACATGCGCCGGGTCGCCGCCGCGGCCATCTCCGGGGTGTAGAAGCAGACGGCGTTGCCGCCGTTGTGCTGCGCGGCCTGAAGCGCCAGCTTGGCCTTGGCGTTCAGCTCCTCCAGCGTGCGGATGTCGGCGTCCTGCACCGCGGCGCCGATGGACAGGCGCAGCCGCACCCAATGCCGGTCGGCGTAGATGGAGGCGGTCAGCCGATCATGCAACAGGTCGGCCAGGGTCTCCGCCTGCTCCGCGCTTTCCACGCGGGACAGGGCGGCGAATTCGTCGGCGGCGATGCGGCAGACGTAGGTCTGCTGCGGCAGCACCTCCGTCACGCGGCTGACCATCGCCTTCAGCGCGGCGTCGCCGACATGGAAACCGAACGCCTCGTTGATGTCGCTGAACTGGTCGACGTCGAGCGCGTAGAGCGCGAACAGGCCGCCCTCCTGGCCGGGAAAGGGCGCAGCCAGCACGGCCTCGCACTCCTCCAGGAAGGCGGTGCGGGTCAGAACGCCGGTCAACGGATCGTGCCGGGCGAGATAGGTCGCTTTCTGCTCCGCCGCCAGCCGCTCCGAGATGTCGCGAATGATGCCGACAAACACGACATCGCGCGCCAAGCGGGCCTGGCCGACGCTGAGATGGATCGGGAACACCGCGCCGTCCTTGCGCCGTCCCAGCGCGTCGCGCCCGATGCCGATGATCTTGGCGCGATCCGTCTCCAGGTAGCTGCCGATGTACTTGTCATGGTCGCGGGAGAAGGGCGGCGGCATCAGAACGGAAACGTTCCGGCCGATCAGTTCCTCCTCATCATAGCCGAACAGGTCGCGGCAGGACCGGTTGACCGTGCGGATGATGCCGTTGCGGTCCGCCACCACCACGCCATCCACCGCCGCGTCGAGCAGCGTCGTCACGAAGGGGTCGCGGCGCAGGACGAAATCGGCGACACGGGCCGGGTCGGTCACGTCCTGGAACAGCCCGAGAAAGCCTTGCCCGCCGTCGCCGGTGCGGTGGGGAAGGACGCAGCCGGTCAGGACACCACGCCCGCCGTCCGCGCGCTCGACCTCGCAATCCACCGGAGCGGCTTCCCCGGTCTGTCCGGAGCGGTCCAACGCCTGCACGATGGAGCGCGCCAGAGGATGGTCGAATTCGGCAAGGCACCGCCCCGCCAGATCTTCGGGCGAGGTCCGCAACACGGCGGCGAAGGCCGGATTGGCGAACAGGCAGCGCCGCCCGGCGTCGGCGTAGACCAACGCGAAGGACGCTTGATGCATCAGGCTTTCGGCCAGCGACGCCAGAAACGCCGATGTCGTCGGCATTGCCGGTGCGGACGAGCCGTCAGGCCCCTGATGCTCTGCCGGAGACACGTTGACCAAAACCGTACCCGCTCACCAAGGCGACCCCGAGGCTCGACACGAGGCCCGATACCCAGGGGTGCACAAAAACCGAGTTGTCATTATGACGGCTTGCGAAGCATTTTCCAACAAATTGCGGCGAAATCACAACATCTGTTGCATCCCCCACTCCCCCCACCACAACCCTGGGCAGGAGAACACAGCCCCGTCTCACCCGAAGGAACGGCCTCGGCAACGGAATCCAACCCTCTAGGACCTACGCCTTTCGATATACACCACAAAGGGGAGGGAGGCAACAAGCCCCCCTTTACGCCGCTGCGGCGAGTTCCCGCACCCGCTGGGACAGCTTCTGAAAAGCGCGCTCCTCGATCTGGCGGATGCGCTCACGGCTGACACCGTAGACGGCGGCCAGATCCTCCAGCGTCTTCGGCGACGGGCTGAGGCGGCGGGCGGTCAGGATGTCGCGCTCGCGGTCCTTCAGCACCGCCATCGCGTCGCGCAGCAGGGCGCTGCGGTGCATCGCCTCATCGCGCTCCAGCAGGCTGTCCTCGGCATTCGGGCGCTCGTCGGGCAGGAAGTCCTGCATCTCCGCGGTCCCCTCCCCGGCGGAGAGCGGCGCGTTCAGCGAGGCGACCGGCTGGACGAAGCGGCGGTTCACCGCCACCACGTCGCTTTCCGGAACGTCGAGTTCCCGGGCGATGCGGGACACGCTTTCCGGCTTCAAATCGCCGTTGCCGAACTCGCCCAGTTTGCGCTTCAGGCGGGACAAGCCGAAGAAGAGCTTTTTCTGGGCGCCGGTGGTGCCCAGCTTCACGAGGCTCCAGGAGCGCAGGATGTATTCCTGGATGGAGGCCTTGATCCACCACATCGCGTAAGTGGAGAGGCGGAAGCCGCGGTCCGGCTCGAACTTGCGGACGGCGGTCATCAGGCCGATGTTGCCCTCGCCGACCAGATCGGTCATGGGCAGACCATAGCCGCGGAAGCCGGTGGCGATCTTGACGACCAGGCGCAGATGGCTGGTCACCAGCTTGCGGGCCGCCTCCATGTCGCCATGCTGGCGCCACGCGGTGGCCAGCACATACTCCTCCTCCGCACCCAGAACGGGGAAGCGGTGGATCTGCTCGATGTAACGGGACAGCGACTCGCCGGGAAAGGGCGTGGTCAGTGCCAATGCGGTGCTCATGTCACATCCTCTTGAAAGCGATATGACCCAATTCGCCGGTCCCCGTGATGAGCGGCCGGCGCCCTCCTTGTGAAGGCAGCATCAGTTTACGCGGACGGAACGCCAAGTCAACGCCGTGTGTCTGCGCATGGCGGGTGCCTTGACCTATATGCATGGCGGCCCCAGCCCATAAACGGAGCGTAAACCAGCCGTGCCTTATTCAAGTCGGCAAAACCCCAAGCACCGACTCATGAGAGGGCAGACTCTGATGGCCGACATCCTCGTCGTCGATGACGATCCGGTATCTCTCAGCATCATCAGCAAGATTCTGGAGAAGGAAGGCAACAACGTGACCGGTTGCGGTGACGCGCGGGCGGCCATCGAGTCATTGACGTTCCATGAGTTCGACCTGCTGGTCACCGACCTCATCATGCCGGAGCATGACGGGTTCGAGGTCATCCAGGTGGCCAAGAATCTTCGTCCGGACCTGCGGATCATCGTCCTGTCCGGGATCGACGAGCGGGTGCCGCCGGAACTGACCATGCAGGCCCTGACCAAGCTGGGCGTCGCCCGGATGGTCCGCAAGCCGATCAAGCCTGCGGTCCTGGCTTCCGAAGTGCTTGCGGTGCTGATCGCCGGCTGATGGGGGCGACAGGCGGTCGCCGGCCGGCGTATGGCTTCCTTGCGGTTGCGTCGGGGCAAGGCTTGCCTCACCCTGCCCTCGCAGACCCGCCTCTCTTCTTTGGGAAGTCCGCATGATCCGCGCCGCTATCGCCACCCTCCTGTCCGCAAGCCTCTTCGCGGGCGCGCTGAGCTTTGCCGCCCCAGCGGCGGCGGAAGCGCCGGCCTTCGGGTTGCCGCTCGCGTGCCGGATCGGGGAAACCTGCTTCATCCAGAACTACGTCGATGAGGATTCCGGCCCCGGCTGGCGCGACCATGCCTGCGGACGGCTGAGCTACGACGGCCATGACGGCACGGACTTCCGTCTCCCCGACTACACGGCGATGGACAAGGGCGTCGCCGTGCTGGCCGCCGCCTCGGGAACCGTCCTGCGGGTGCGCGACGGCATGGAGGACGTGAACGTCAACGTCATCGGGCGCGACACGGTGATGAAGGTCGGGGGCGGCAACGCCGTCATCATCGATCATGGCGACGGCTGGCAGACCGCCTACCTCCACATGAAGCGCGGCAGCGTCGCGGTCACCCCCGGCCAGCGGGTGGAGGCTGGACAACGGCTCGGCGACGTCGGGCTGTCAGGCCTGACCGAGTTTCCCCATCTGCATTTCGGCGTCCGCCACAACGGTGCCGTCGTCGATCCCTTCGTCGGCCAGCAGCCCTTCACCGCCTGCAACCAGCCCATGGCGCCGCTGTGGAACGCCGCCACGGCCAAGGCGCTGGCCTACCGCCCGACGGCCGGCCTCAGCGCCGGCTTCGCCACCCGCCGCGTTCCGGAGGCCGAGCCGGCCCGCCACGGCGAATTCGCCGGGGAGGTGCTGACTCCGGACGCGCCCCTGCTGGTGCTGTGGTCGGACATCATGGGCGTCCGCGACGGCGACACCCAGCGGATCCGCATCCTCGACGGCGATGGCCGGACGCTGTTCGACAACAGCAAGGGCATCACCGGGGACAAGGCCGTCTGGTTCGCCTATCAGGGGCTGAAGCGCCCGGCGTCGGGATGGCCCAACGGACCCTACAAGGGCATCGTGACGCTGTCCCGCGATGGCAAGACGGTGGTCACACTGGAACGCCGGCTGGACGTTCGCTGACGCCCCGCCGTCCCATCACTGCACCGATCACTGGGCCGACCCCGACGTCATGCGGTCGGGGACGCCCTGGGTCAGCAGCGTGGTCAGCCAGCGGAAGTTCGGCGCGCTTTCGGCCTGGAGCGCGCTCTGCACCACCTGCATGGCCTCCTCGGCGTTGGGCGCCCGCATGTCGGGCGTGTGGCTTTCGGCCTGACCGGCGGACGCCGTGTCGCCATCGCTCTGCGCGAAGACGCTGACGGCGCCCACTCCCAGCCGATGGGCGATCGCGGAACTTCCCGTGACCGGACCCGCCGGGGAGGACGCCATCAGGCCCGACGCGCCATCCTCGCCGCCGACGCCATTCAACTGCTCCAGCATCGCGGCGAACTGGCCGGCGAGTTCCCCGGCCTGCCGGGGCGCACCCGTGCCTTTGCGCTCCAGAAGCTCTTCAGCCCGGATGCGCATCAACTGGGAAGCGTCGGCGTTGGCCGGTATCGACATGGCGCGTGGACCCTGCGGCGTTCGGCTACCGGATCAGGGCAAGCAAGGGACGGGCCATCGTCGCAACGGGCGGAGAAGCTGGCAGTGCGGCCTCCCCGCCGCCCACGCGCCCGGCAAAAATTTCCGCCTCACCCGGCAAGAATGACCGGCCGTCCGGCAAAACCGACCCTGCGGCGCGCCCTTGCCGGCCCTCAGTCCCGGAAGTTCAGATACTGCAGAGGCTGCTCGATCTTCAGCCCGCGCACCAAGGCGATGGCGTCCTGGAGGTCGTCGCGCTTCTTGCCGGTAACGCGCAGCTCGTCGCCCTGGATGGAGACCTGGACCTTCATCTTGGCGTCCTTGATTGCCTTGACGATGGTCTTGCCGAGGTCCTGAGCGATGCCCTGTTTGACGGTGACGACCTGCCGCAGCGCGTCGCCCGCCGCCCGCTCCGGCGGCTTGGAATAGTCGAGGGCGCCGGCGTCCAGCTTCCGCCGGGTCACATAGACCCGCAGCAGCTCCTGCATCTGCTCCAGTTTGGGAGCGTCGTCGGCCAACAGGGTGATGTCGTTCTCTGTGCGCTCCACGGTGCAGCGCGAGCCCTTGAAGTCGAACCGGGTCTCGATCTCGCGGCGCATGCCGTTCAGCGCGTTGTCGATTTCGTGGATGTCGGTCTTGGACACGATGTCGAAGGACGGCATAGGACTCTCTTTGCTCGAACGGACTGAATCGCGGAACCGTAGACGAGGCCGCACCCCGCCTTCAAGAGGCCTTCATGGACGCTGTGACGGAAAGCGGTCCGCAGGCGCCACCAGCCCGCCGAACGTCTCAGGTCGGTTGGCCGGGGTGCTGGAACTCGATTCCCGGATTGCCGCCCGGTCCGCCGTTGCCGGGGGCGTTCTCATAAGGTTTGTCCGGCATTTTCGGCTGCGGCTGCGCGTAGAAGCGCGGCTCCCGGTCGTCCCAGGACCGCTCGAAGGGCAGCCGCATCATCGGATTGGTGCCGTTGCGCTGGGCCTCGCGCTGGGCCTCCTGCAACTGCTCCGCCATGCGGCGGTCCCAGGGCAGGCGGTAGAGGTTGGGCGCCTGCTCCCAGAGAAGGGTGAGATAGATCGCCTCGTTCTCCACCAGCGTGGCGCTCAGAACCTTCGCCTCGCGGACGTTGGACCCCATCCATTCCAGCGTGACCGGCTTCGCCCGGCCCAGCAGCGCCGCCGGTGCGGCGTAGGCCGCCGGCAGCAGCAGGGCGAACAGCAGCAGGATCACCACGCGCGCCATCCGATTGCGCGTCCAGCGCAGGGCCGACAGGACGAGCAGCAGGGTGACGACGGCAACGAAGCCGAAAATGACGGTCAGGCTTTCCATGGCGCACTCCCGGTCCGGCGGGTCAATTCTTGGCCGAGCGCAGCGGCTTGAACACGGCGTTCAGGGACCCCGGCACCAGTTCGCCCCGTTCGGTCAGGTTAAAGCGGAAGGCGGTGATCTCCTGCCCTTCGTGGTCCAGCCGGACGCGCGTGGCGGCGATGGTGGCGGCTCCCGATTCATGCTCCGCCTTGACGCGGGCAACCACCCGGACCCAGATGGGAAACACATTCTCCAGATTGCGGAACATGTGCACGTTGACGGTGTATTCCCCCGGAGGAATGCCACGGGAGTAGGAGGTCTCGAAATTGATTTCCGTGGGATCGGCGTAGGCGCCCAGATCGTCGCGCAGCAGGTTGAAGATCAGCCCCGACTTGTTCGAGTAGCCGACCGGCACGTCCCCTGGCGCCTGCACCCACAGATCGACGTCGCTGCGCAGCTTGTCGTCCCAGCGCGCCTCGATGATGACGTTTCCCGGCGGTTCCATGCCTGCGGCAGCGGATGACGAGGATTCGTTCTGTTGGTTGGCTTCGGTCTTCTTGGCCTCGTTGATGAAGGGGACCGCCAGAACCGCGCAGGCCACGAAGCCGCACAGCAGCAGCGTCAGCAGGTCGCGCGCGACGAGCACACCGGTTTGGTCCTCGCCCAGGAAATCGTTCATGATGTGGCCTCGCCGCCGAGCACGCCGTAGGGAGCCGCCTGAGGCGCGGCGAACTCCGAAGCCCCTGTCCGCGGAGCAAGCCGCGAGCGGGCGTGGGCCTCGTCCATGATCAGCGCGCACAGCGAGGCCGTGGCCCCGCGCAGGAGTTGCAGGTTGCAGGTGGTCCACAGGCACAGGGCGCCACCGAGCATCGTGGCGTAGATCGCCACGCCCAGACCGCTCGCAAGCGTGGTCACCATGGCGCCGGCCGAGGCGGCGTTGCCCACCATGTCCGGCGTGATGTTCGCGGCGAACAGGCTGAAGCCCCAGGCCGTACCGATCAGGCCGAGCATGCCGAGCGCGTTGGCGATGTGCTGAAGGTGCGAAATCCGGGAGAACAGGCGGATTTCCAGGGCACGCTCGCTCTCGACCTTCATCAGCCGTCCGCCGCCGAGCTTGGCCCGGTCCAGTTCACCGCCGATCTTCCACACCCGATAGGCCGACATCACCAGACCGACGACGAAGACGATCCCGATGATCGCGGTCGCCACGGCGATGTGTCCGGTCAGGACCCGGTCCAGCCACCCCTGCGCATAGAGAACGAAGACGAACGCCGAGATCGTCAAATTGAAGGCAACGAATTTCGCCTTGAGGAGCCACTGTTCTTCCATGGTTTTGACCCTGTGACGGTTGCGTGTGTCTCCGGATCGTCATGTTCAGGCGGCAAAGACGCGTAAAGGCTGCGCCACGGAAAGCCGGGCGGCGATGGCGGGATCAGGAGAGCGGAGGACGAATGCGGGACGGCGTGCGCTGACAGCCCCGGCGCAGTCGGTCCGGGCGCTGGTGGCGGGACGGCTCCATGTCGGCCATCGGTTCATCGGCGCACCTTCGCCGGAATTGCGCGATGACGGAGCCTTTCAGGAGTCATCCGTCACGTCATGAACCCCGGCCCAGGCCAAGAGTTCCCGACACCCGGCGACGGACCTGCCGGGTGGACGCGCGACGCGGCGGGGGAAAACCCCCGTGGTGGGAGAGAGGAAGGGAGCGAATCGGGGCGTTTCGTCCCGGCAATCGTCCTTACGGAAATGGCCCTTTACGCCACGCCCTTTTCCTTCAGGAAGGGGCCATACTTCTTGTCGGTACCCTGGATGTGCTTGATAAGCCAGTTCTTCAGGAAGTTCATCACCTCCATGCTCAGCGTGGCGGTGGCGCCGGCGTGATACTTGCGCTGCACCTCCAGCACTTGGCTGGCCAGCGCATCGTGTTCCGCCTTGTGGGCGTCGCGGTCCGGATAGCCGAGGCGGGCGAAATGCTCCTCCTCATGGGTGAAGTGCGACTTGGTGTAGGCGACGAGGCTGTCGAGGATGCCGCCCAGCGCCTCCTTGCTGCGCCCCGCCTGGACGGCGTCGAACAGTTGGTTGACCAGAGCGACCAGTTGCTTGTGCTCCTCGTCGAACTGCGCGATCCCGACGCTCAGCTTCTCGTTCCACACCATCAGCGGCATTTCGTTCCGTCCCCTCGCGCTGGGCCTCGCATGATCGGCCAGGAATAGACCACAGCCCGCGAAAGGGTACCGTCTTCGGGTGGAGGCTTCAACGGTCGGCAACGCGACGACCGGAACCAATCCGACGGGCGGCTGTTCGTCAGACGTTTCCAGAAAAGAGGAACATTTCATGAACGCGAAGCACGACGACAAAGGCGACAGCCAAGCCCATCGCGCAGAGGCGCCGAATTCGGAAACCAACCCGAAAACCGCGCACGTCGGAGGTGCCGACCACTCGAACCGCGAGAAGGATCCGGACGATTGGACGACGGGGGACGAACCGATGACCGGGGCGCAGGCCTCCTACCTGAAGACACTCAGCGAGGAGGCCGGCGAAGGCTTCGACGGGGACCTGACGAAGGCCGAAGCCTCCAAACGCATCGACGCCCTTCAGGACAAGACCGGCCGCGGCGCCTGACGGTCGCCGCCGCGGCCTTTTGCCCTCAGGCCATCTCCTCCGCGAAATGGCAGGCAACCAGCCGCTCGTCCACGGGGCGCAGCGCCGGCACCTCGGTCGCGCAGCGCTCCGTGGCGTGGGGGCAGCGCTTGTGGAAGGGGCAACCCGGCGGCGGGTTCAGCGGCGAGGGCAGTTCGCCCTTGGGGATCACCCGCTCTGCCCGCAGCGCCGGGTTCACCCGCGGCGTGGCGGCCATCAGGATGCGGGTGTAGGGGTGGCGCGGCCGGCTGTAGACCACGTCCTTCGGCCCGTGCTCCACCGGCCGGCCCAGATACATCACCATGACCGCGTCGGCGATGTGCCGGACCACGCTGAGGTCGTGGGAGATGAACAGGTAGGCGAGGTTCAGCTCCTCCTGAAGGTCCATCATCAGGTTGAGCACCTGCGCCTGGATGGACACGTCGAGCGCCGACACCGGCTCGTCCGCCACCACCACCCGCGGGTTCAGCATCAGTGCGCGCGCGATGGCGATGCGCTGGCGCTGGCCGCCGGAGAACATGTGCGGATAGCGGTCCACCTGATCGGGGCGCAGTCCGACCTTCGCCATCATGGCGACGGCCCGCTCCCGCCGCTCCTGCTTGCCCATCGGGGTGTTGATGACCAGCGGCTCCGACAGGATCGAGCCCACGGTCTTGCGCGGGTTCAGCGATCCGTAGGGGTTCTGGAACACCATCTGAACGGTGCGCCGCAGTTCCTTCATCTCCGACGCGGTGCGCCCGACCACGTCGCGCCCGTCGTAGAGAAGCTGGCCCGAGGACGGCGGCTCGATCATCGTGACGGAGCGCGCCAGCGTCGACTTGCCGCAGCCGGACTCGCCGACCACCGCCAGCGTCTTCCCGGCTTCAAGCTGGAAGGACACGCCGTCCAGCGCCTTGACGGTGGCCGCCGGCTTGAAGGCGCCGCGCTTCACCGCGTAGTGCTTGCGCAGGTGGATGGCTTCCAGGACCACCGGGCCGGTGGCCGGCATGACGTCGGTGAGGATGTCGGTCATCACAGAACCTCCCCGGCGCCGACCGGTGCGTCGGCCAGCGGATAGAAGCAGCGCGCCTTGCCGGCGTCCACGTCGAACAGGGCCGGCCGCTCGATGCGGCAGCGGTCGGTGGCGAAGCGGCAGCGCGGGTTGAACAGACAGCCCTGCGGCCGGTCGCCGATGCCCGGCACCACGCCGGGAATCGTCGGCAGCCGACGCTTGCCCAAAGCCCGCTCCGGCAGCGCGTCGAGCAGCGCGCCGGTGTAGGGGTGGCGCGGCGCCTTGAACAGGGCGTCCACCGGGCGCGTCTCGGCGACCTGCCCGGCGTACATGACGACCACCCGCTGCGCCGTCTCCGCCACCACGCCCATGTCGTGGGTGATGAGGATCAGCGCCATGCCCCGCTCCTTCTGGAGGCGGACCAGCAGGTCGAGGATCTGCTTCTGGATGGTCACGTCCAGCGCCGTCGTCGGCTCGTCCGCGACCAGCAGGCGCGGGTTGCAGGCGATGGCGATGGCGATCATCACGCGCTGGTTCATGCCGCCGGAGAGCTGGTGCGGGAAGGCCGACAGGCGGCTTTCCGGAGCCGGGATGCCGACCTGCTCCAGCAGCTCGATGGCGCGGTTGCGCAGCGCCTTGCCGGACAGCCCCTCATGCACCTTCAGCGTCTCCATGATCTGGAAACCGACGGTGAAGCAGGGGTTGAGGCTGGTCATCGGCTCCTGGAAGACCATGGCCACGTCCTTGCCGGTGATCTTCCGGCGCTGCGACGGGCTCATCGCCAGCAGGTCCTTGCCGCCGAACCGCATATGGTCGGCAACCACCGTGCCGTTGGAGCCGAGCAGGCCCATCACGGCGAGCGAGGTCACGGACTTGCCGGACCCGGACTCGCCGACGATGCCCACCACCTCGCCCTCGTCCACGGTGAGGTCGATCCCGTCCACGGCGCGGAAGGTGCCGGCGCGCGTGGTGAACTCGACGGACAGGTTCTTGATGTCGAGAAGAGGCATGGTGGGTATCAGCGTTTCAGCTTGGGGTCGAGCGCGTCGCGCAGCCCGTCGCCCAGCAGGTTGAAGGCCAGCACCGTCACCAGGATGGCCACGCCGGGCCAGGTGACGACCCAAGGGGCGCGCTGGAGGAACTGGAGGGAGGAGGCCAGCATGGTGCCCCACTCCGGCGTCGGCGGCTGCGCGCCGAGGCCGAGGAAGCCCAGCGCCGCGGCGTCCAGGATCGCCGTGGAGAAACCCAGCGTCGCCTGGACGATCAGCGGTGCCACGCAGTTCGGCAGGATCACCACCAGCATCAGCCGCAGCGGCCCGGCCCCCGCCACGCGGGAGGCGACGACGTAGTCCTTGTTCGTCTCCGCCATCACGGCGGCGCGGGTCAGGCGGGCGTAGTGCGGGATGACCACGATGGACACGGCCAGCATGGCATTGACCAGCCCCGGCCCGAGGATCGCCGCCACCACCACGGCCAGCAGCAGGCTGGGCAGCGACAGCAGGATGTCCATGAGGCGCATGACCAGCGCGTCGGTGACGCCGCCGAAGAATCCGGCGATCATGCCCAGCGCCAGCCCGACAGCCAGCGACAGCGTGACGACGATCAGGCCGATCATCATCGACAGCCGCGCCCCGAAGATCAGGCGGGACAGCATGTCGCGCCCGATGTCGTCGGTGCCGAGGAGGAAGGCCCAGCGCCCGCCCTCCTGCCAGACCGGCGGCACCAGGATGGCGTCGCGGTACTGGATGTTGGGGTCGTGCGGCGCCACCAGCTCGGCGAACAGCGCGACCACGGCGATCAGAAGGATCACGGCGAGGCCGGCCATGGCCCCCTTGTTCTGCCGGAAATGGTACCAAAACTCGACCAGCGGGTGCGGCGGCTGGGAAACCGGCGGAGAAGCGGCCGGAAGAGTCTCCGGAACGCCCGTCGTCGTGGGAGTCGTCATGGCTCACCTCACCGCGAATGGCGGATTCGGGGGTTCAGGACGCCGTACAGAACGTCCACCAGCAGGTTCACGGTCATCACCGTCGTCGCGATCAGCAGCACCCCGCCCTGGAGCGCCGGATAGTCGCGGCGGTTGATGCTCTCGATCAGCCACTTGCCCACGCCGGGCCAGGAGAAAATGGTTTCGGTCAGGATCGCGCCGCCCAGCAGCGTGCCCACCTGGAGGCCGATCACGGTGACCACGGGGATCAGCGCGTTGCGCAGGGCGTGCATGCCGATCACCCGCTTGCCCGCCAGCCCCTTGGCCTTCGCGGTGCGGATGTAGTCCTCGCCCAGCACCTCCAGCATGGCGGAGCGCGTCATGCGCGCCACGACGGCCAGCGGAACGGTGCCGAGAACGATCATCGGCAGGATGAGATGGTGCAGCGCCGACCAGAAGGCGCCGTATTCACCCGCCATCAGCGTGTCGATCAGCATGAAGCCGGTCACCGGCTCCACGTAGTAGAGCAGGTCGAGCCGCCCGGACACCGGCGTCCAGCCCAGCCCCACCGAGAAGAACAGGATCAGCAGCAGGCCCCACCAGAAAATCGGCATGGAATAGCCGGTCAGGCTGATGCCCATCACGCCGTGGTCGAAGATCGAGCCGCGCCGGACCGCCGCGATGATTCCCGCGGGCAGGCCGACCACCGTGGCGAACAGCATGGCCAGCGCCGCCAGTTCCAGCGTCGCCGGGAACAGCGTCACGAATTCGCTGAACACCGAATTGCGCGTCACCAGCGACACGCCGAGGTCGCCCTGGAGGACACCGCCGATGTAGTCGAGGAACTGGTGCCACAGGGGCCGGTCCAGTCCCAGTTCGTGCCGCAGTTCGAGAAGCCGTTCGGGCGGAATTCCGCGCTCGCCGACGCGCACCTCGATGGGGTCGCCGGGGACAAGGCGGATCAGAAGGAAGGTCAGGAAGGTGACGCCGAGAAAGGTCGGAATCACCAAGCTCACCCGCGTCAGGATGAAGCGTAGCATCGGATCGTCACCGGGGGCTCGAAACGAAAGCAAGGGGGCCGCAGCCCCCTTTTTACCTCTGCATCCGCAAAGGGAAGCCGGGGGTTTAATGCCCCGGCGACCGCTTTGTAAAGCCGCTTGCTACGCTGAGTTTATTGTTTCAAATCGACGCCGTAGAAGCGATGGATGCCGAACGGGTCCATCTTGTAATCGACCACATTCTTGCTCAGCGCCATGTGCACGACCGAGTGCGCGACGGTCAGCCACGGAGCCTCTTCCTTGAAGATGACCTGCGCCTGCTCGTACAGCTTGGTGCGGGCGGCGATGTCGGTGGTGCGCTTGGCCTGCACCACGAGGTCGTCGAACTCCTTGTAGCACCACTTGGCGATGTTCGACCCGCCCGGACGCGCGGCCTCGCAGCCGAGGAGGACGTGCAGGAAGTTGTCCGGATCGCCGTTGTCGCCGGTCCAGCCCAGCATGCCCATCTGGTGCTCGCCGGCCTGGAGGCGCTTGCGGTACTCACCCCACTCGTACTGCACGACCTTGGCCTTGATGCCGACCTTGGCGAGGTCCGCCTGCATCATCTCGGCCATGCGCTTGGCGTTGGGATTGTACGGGCGCTGCACCGGCATGGCCCACAGATCGGTCTCGAAGCCGTCCGGGAAGCCGGCCTCGGCCAGCAGCTTCTTCGCGCGCTCCGGATCGTACGGGTAGTCCTCGATCTCCTTGTTGTACGACCACATGGTCGGCGGGATCGGGTTCTTCGCCGGAACGCCGGCGCCCTGATACACCGCGTCGACCACGGCCTTCTTGTCGATGGCCATGTTCAGCGCGCGGCGGACGCGCACGTCGTCGAAGGGCTTCTTGGTGACGTTGAAGGCGAGATAGCCGACGTTCAGGCCTTCCTGCTCCATCAGGGTGATGGCGCTGTCCTTCTTCATCGCCTCCAGATCGGCCGGGTTCGGGTACGGCACGATGTGGCACTCGCCGGCCTTCAACTTGGCGTAGCGGACGGCGGCGTCGGGCGTGATGGCGAAGACGAGGTTGTCGAGCTGCGCCTTGCCGCCCCAGTATGGCTCGAACGCCTTGTAGCGGATGACCGCGTCCTTCTGGTAGGCGACGAACTGGAACGGGCCGGTGCCGATCGGCGCCTGATCGATCTTGTCGATCTGGTTCTTCTTCTGCAGGGCCTCGGCGTATTCGGCGGACTGGATGGGCGCGAAGGGCATCGCCAGATTGGCGATGAAGGGCGCCTCGACCTTGTTCAGCGTGAACTTGACCGTGTAGTCGTCGACCTTCTCGATCGACTTCAGCAGGTCGGGCATCGCCATGTCGTTGAAGTAGTCATAGGCGCCGCCGGACACCTTGTGGAAGGGGTGATCCTTCTTCCACTGGCGGTTGAACGACCACAGGACATCGTCCGCGTTGGCGTCGCGGGTCGGCTTGAAGTCGTTGTTGCTGTGCCACTTCACACCCTTGCGCAGGTGGAACGTGTAGGTCAGCCCGTCCTCCGACACCTCCCACTTCTCGGCGAGGCCGGGGACCACCTTGGTGCCGCCGTACTCGAACTGCACGAGGTTGTTGTACACGGGCAGCGAGACGTCGAAGCTCGTTCCGGTCGTGTTGACCATCGGGTTGAAGTTTTCGGGGCTGCCCTCGGAGCAATAGACGAGGGTCTTGGCGGCCTGGGCCGGCGCAGCAAGCGCCAAGGTGGCGGCAACGCCGAGCCCGGCACCCAGCAGGATGCGCTTCATTCCTAACAACCTCCCGTGTTCGGTCGAATGGCCGCCCGTTCTTTTCGGCGGCCGGTGATGCGGGTTCATTTGGCGCGTGGCCGAATCGTCTGTCAACACGCAACCAAGCGGCATCACGCAAGCTCCACGGCAGGCGTCAGGCCAAGCGGAATTTCAATCGCGGCCCGATCTCCGTGAAGCCCTCGCGCTGGTAGAATCGCAGAGAATCCGGCCATTCCGCGGCGGACGGCGCCCCCACCTCCACCCGCGACCAGCGATGGCGGCGGCCATGGTCCAGAACGGCCCGGATCAGCACCCGCCCCACCCCGGCGGAGCGCGACTCCGGTGTCACGTACAATTCCCTGATCGTCCCGAACCGGCCCAACGTGGAGATGCAGGCTCCCTCCGACAGGGTTGCGACGCCGAGCGGGCGCCCCGCTCCGTCCTCGGCCAGGAACACCGTGCAGGACGGGCCGTCGCCGTTCAGCAGGGATTCGGCGACGGCCAGCATGACGGCCCGCGGCGTGTCGTTCTGCCCGGCGGAGAGTTCGGAGAGCAGCGCCGCCACGAGGCCGGTGACCGTGCCCGCGTCGGCCAGACCAGCCCTGCGCACATGAACGTCGCTCGATATCATTTTTCCTCGCTCGCGTTGCCATGGAAGGCTTCTGAAGGACTTTCAGAAGTTGCATACCTTTCGAATCGCCCAGATCGAAGCGGACCTACCCTACATGCTGAAAAAAACGATGAAGGGCTATTGACGGCGTGTCAAAGCACCACTACGTTCAACCCTGGCGCAGCACCACCAATTTGGGATGATGCGTCATCCCGTTACGTCGGTTCGCCAGGGGAACGGGAGGAACGGTTGAAGCTGTCAAGGCCGAATGCGATCCCCACCAGGAGAAACGCGAGGTTCATGTTGACCTCCGACATCTTGTTGCGGTTGCACGAAGTCGCCCACGCGAACATCGCTTGGATAGCAGTATAGACCAGCTCGTCGAAGATTCTGCAGACTTAGAGTTAGTTTCGACTAGCTCGCCGCCAACAGTGTGGAGCGGAAGCGATAATCGCATGCAGGCGTAGCTTCCGCTCCCTCTCGCCTTTGGGAGGGACGCTATGGGGAATTGGCGTCTTAAAGAAAGAGATCTTAAGAAATATCCACATTTTGATCCAATTATCAGCATAGAAGAAGCTGAAGCACTTGCAACCGATCCAGAACGGGTTGTTAAGCATGCTTTCTTCCCGTTGATGCGGTATGTTGAAGGATGGAATCGCTTCGCCAAACTTGGCCAGAAAGGTGAAGCTAAAGAGCGGCCAATCCGTTACGCAGCGCGTCGCGACGCCTACATTTATCAGAGATATCGGGAAATACTCTCCTCAGCATATGAGAGAGAGCTAACCGCGCTTGGATTGTCCGATAATATTATTGCATATCGGCGCATTCCGAGTGGCAGTGGGAGTGGAGGAAAATGCAATATCCATTTTGCGTTTGATGCTTTCCAACGCATCCGCCAGCTTGATAACTGCAATGTAATTGCTCTTGATATAAGCAAGTATTATGAGTCACTTGACCACAGTCGTATTAAAGAAATATGGTGCCGACTTATAAAATCGGCGCGGCTGCCACGCGATCATTTTCAAGTTTTTAAATCAATAACTAACTATTCTTATGTTGAAAAGCAAGAAGCCTATGCGCGACTCGGGTATTTTGGAGAGAAAAGAAAAACAAATTCCGGGAAAACTATACATGGATACCTGACGCCATACAATGAAACACCAAAGCACCTATGCAAAGGTTATGTTTTTCGAGAAAAGCTAGCAGGTTCCGGACGAGACCGATCCATAATTCATAAAAATTACCTTACATATGGCATCCCACAGGGGGCGCCCATATCAGATGTAATAGCCAATTTTTATCTTATTGAATTTGATTTCGAAGTTTCTGAATTGGCAAAAAAAATGGGAGGATATTATTACAGATACTCTGACGACATCATTCTTATAGTTCCACGCATGCATGACGACGCTCTTGCATTGACTGATGATATTCGCCTCCTAATTAAGCAGCATGGCGCAAAGTTAGAGATTAAAGAGAAAAAATCATCAGTATTTCACTACTACAAATCTGGAAAAAGGCAGTTCTTTAGCTTAGTAAAGGGAGAAAAGGGGAAAAATGGAATTGAATATCTTGGGTTTCGTTATGATGGCAATTATATTTACCTAAGAGACAGCACTCTATCAAATTTGTATAGAAAAATTGTTCGAGCTGTGCGCCATAGTGCAGAAATAAACGCAAGGAGGTTTCCAAACAAAGGCGAAAAAGAAATATTAGAAAGCATCAATATTGAGGAGATTACAAAATTATTTGGAAAAGTAGAGCGCTTCGATGAAAAATCAGAAAACTATAGAAGCTGGACTTTCTGGACCTACGCATGCAGAGCAAGGGAAATAATGGGCGACCTCGGAAAACCCATACTTCACCAAGTTAAAAGTTACAATGATTTTATTGAAAGAAGGGCCAAACTGGAGGCGGCGCACGCGGTGAAGCGGCGAGAAGGCCGCAAGCCGTCTGTATTACCATAGATCAGCAAGCCTCCGCTTCGATGGTCAGGCTGTCCAGGAGAAAGCTGCCGTCCTCCAGGATGTCGAAGTGGCGGCGCACCTCGTCGGAGGCGAGGTCCTGCAGGGCCCGGATGGCCTGGGCGCGCAGGTCCGGGGTGGAGGTGCGGGCGGTCCAGACGGCGAACTCCATGCGCAGGCGGCGCGGCGTCAGGCCGGTCACCGCGAAACCGGCGCGCGACAGGGCGGCCATCCATTCGGCGGCGCTGTAGTTGCGGACGTGCGAGGTGTCGCGCAGCAGTTCCACGGCCTGGAGGTGGGTGTCCAGCAGCGGGTGGCCCGGCGACACGATGTCGACGAAGACCGCCCGCCCGCCGGGGGCCAGCACCCGCCGCGCCTCGCGCAGGCCGGCCTCGGCGTTCAGCCAGTGATGGGCGCTGAAGCGGCTCAGCACCACGTCGAAATGGCCGTCCGCGAAGGGCAGACGCTCGGCGGGGGCTTGGGTGGTGGTGATGTTGGTCAGCCCGCGCTCCGCCGCGGTGCGGGCCACCGCCTCCAGCATCGGGGCAGTGACGTCCACGGCGACCACCTCGGCGGCGTGCGGCGCGGCGCGGTAGGCGACATGGCCGCCGCCGCAGCCGAGATCCAGCACGCGGCCGGCGTTCCTCCCGCGCAGCGTGTCCTCGATCTGGTCCAGGTCGGCGCCCGAGGCGTGGACGGCGCTGGTCACATAGGCGTCGGCGCGCTGGCCGTACTGCGCGGCGACGACGCCGTGGTGGCTGTTGGTCATGGTGGCGATTCCGTTGGTGTTTGTTGGGGCGTGTCCGTTGTGATGACCCAGCATCGGGCTTCCGGCAAACTGGTACAAGGCAAGCGCTTATCCTGGTATAAGCGCTGCCACCATGAGCTCCGACGACGACACGCGGCACCGGCTGGGCGCCTTCCTGCGCGCCCACCGGGAGCGGCTGACCCCGGCGGAGGCCGGCATTCCGCAGACCGGCTCCGCCCGCCGCCGCACGCCCGGCCTGCGGCGGGAGGAGGCCGCCCAGCTCTGCGGCCTCAGCCCGACCTGGTACACCTGGCTGGAACAGGGGCGTGAGGTTTCCGTCTCCCCCCATGCGCTGGCGCGCATCGCCGGGGCGCTGCGGCTGACCGCGGCGGAGCGCGCCTATCTGTTCGAGCTGTCGCGCAAGCGCGACCCCGATGCCGACGCGAAGGATGGTTCCGGCCAGCCGCCGGCTCCGCTGCTCGCGGCGCTGGAGTCGATGACGGCGCCGGCCTACCTGCTCGACCGCGTCTGGAACGCCTGCGGCTGGAACGCCGCGGCGGCGCATCTCTTCTCCGGCTGGCTGGGCGGGGCGGAGCGGAACCTGCTGCGCTACGTCTTCCTCGATCCCACCGCACGGGGCTTCATCGCCGGCTGGGAGGACCGCGCCCGCCGGCTGCTCGCCGAGTTCCGCGCCGACACCGCCCGCCGCGCCGGCGATGCGGAGGTGACCGCCCTGGTCGACGGCCTGCGCGCGGCCTCGCCCCGCTTCGCCCGGCTGTGGGAGGACCATGGCGTGCTGGAGCGGGAGGGCGGCACCCGCGGCTTCACCCATCCCCAGGACGGGACGCTGGTCTACGAACAAGTGACGTTGTGTCCCGCCGGACGATCCGACTACAAGCTGGTGATGCTGCTGGGGCCGCAGGCTCCGTAAGACGCCCACCGACACGCTCCGGACGCCCCATGGACCACCAGCCGCGCAACGCCGTCTTCACCGCCTACAGCCTGTATCTGCTCTCCTCGGCCTTCTTCGCCTCCAACGTGGTGATCGGGCGGGCCGCGGCGGCCATCGTGCCGCCGGTCGGGCTGGCCTTCTGGCGCTGGGTGCTGGCCTTCCTGATGATCCTGCCGCTGGCCCTGCCCGGCCTGATCCAGCACCGCCACGCCCTGCGCGCCTCGTGGAAGCGCTTTCTTCTGCTGGGTGCGCTGGCCCAGGGCGTGTGCGGCGCCGTCGTCTACATGGGACTGGAGCGCACCAGCGCGACCAACGCCGCGCTGATCTACGCCACCAGCCCGGTCATCATCCTGATGATCGCCGCCCTGTGGCTGCGCGAAAAGGTGACGCCGCGGCAGGCCGCGGGAATCGCCGTCGCCATGGCGGGCGTGCTGGTGATCCTGACCCGCGGCGACGCGCAGGCGCTGCTCCATCTGTCCTTCAACGCCGGCGACCTGCTGATCCTGGTGGGCTCGGCGACGTGGGCGGTCTACACGGTGCTGCTGCGCCAGACCCGCAGTTCGCTGCCGGTGGTGACGGTGTTCGCGGCGAACGCGCTGGCCGGTGTCGTCGTGCTCGCGCCCTTCTACGCGTGGGAGACGCTGGCCCTGCGCCCCGTCCCGCTGAGCCTGGACGCCGCCATCCGCATCGCCGGGGTGGCGCTGTTCGCCTCGGTCCTGGCCTTCCTGACCTACCAGAAGACAATCAACCTGATGGGTCCGGCGCGGGCCGGCACCTCGCTCTACGTCATGCCGCTGTGGGCGGCGGTGGCGGCCTGGGCGCTGCTGGGGGAGCAGTTCCAGATGTTCCACCTGCTCGGCGTCCTGCTGGTGCTGCCGGGGGTGGCGCTGGCGACCCTGCCGCCGCGCACCGCCCCCGCCAAGCCCGCCCCCGCCAAACCCGTCAGCCGATCATCGGAAGCGTAAGCCCCTGCTCCTTCGCGCAGTCCTTGGCGATGTCGTAGCCGGCGTCGGCGTGGCGCATCACGCCGGTGCCCGGATCGTTGGTCAGCACCCGCTCCAGCCGCTTGGCCGCGGCGTCCGTCCCGTCGGCGACGATGACCATGCCGGAATGCTGGCTGAAGCCCATGCCGACGCCGCCGCCATGGTGCAGCGACACCCAGGTCGCCCCCGAGGCGCAGTTCAGCAGCGCGTTCAGCAGCGGCCAGTCGGACACCGCGTCCGACCCGTCGATCATCCCTTCCGTCTCACGGTTCGGGCTGGCGACGGAGCCGCTGTCCAGATGGTCGCGCCCGATGACGATGGGGGCCTTCAGCTCGCCCTTCGCCACCATCTCGTTGAAGGCAAGGCCGAGCCGCGCCCGGTCGCCCAGCCCCACCCAGCAGATGCGCGCCGGCAGGCCCTGGAAGCGGATGCGCTCGCGCGCCATGTCCAGCCAGTTGTGCAGGTGCGGGTTGTCGGGGATCAGCTCCTTCACCTTGGCGTCGGTGCGGTAGATGTCCTCCGGGTCGCCGGACAGGGCGGCCCAGCGGAAGGGGCCGATGCCCCGGCAGAACAGCGGCCGGATGTAGGCGGGCACGAAGCCGGGGAAGGCGAAAGCGTCGGTCACCCCCTCGTCCTTGGCGACCTGCCGGATGTTGTTGCCGTAGTCCAGCGTCGGCACGCCCATGGCGTGGAAGTCCAGCATGGCGCGGACATGGGCCGCCATCGACGCCTTGGCCGCCGCGACCACCGCCGCCGGGTCGCTGCGGCGCTTCGTCTCGGCCTCCTCCATCGTCCAACCGGCGGGCAGGTAGCCGTTCAGCGGGTCGTGGGCGCTGGTCTGGTCGGTCACCGCGTCGGGGCGGAAGCGCGGGTCGGTCTTGGCGCGGCGCACCAGTTCCGGGAACACCTCCGCCGCGTTGCCGAGCAGACCGACCGACACCGCCGTGCCCGCGGCCTGGGCCTCCCACAGGATCGCCATCGCCTCGTCGAGGCTGGTGGCCGAGCGGTCGAGATACTTGGTCTCCAACCGCCGCTCGATGCTGCGGGCGGAGCATTCCACCGCCAGCATCGACGCCCCGGCCATGGTCGCGGCCAGCGGCTGCGCGCCGCCCATGCCGCCCAGCCCCCCGGTCAGAATCCAGCGGCCCTTCAGGTCGCCGCCGTAATGCCGCCGCCCGACCTCCACGAAGGTCTCGTAGGTGCCCTGCACGATGCCCTGGCTGCCGATGTAGATCCAGGATCCGGCGGTCATCTGGCCGTACATCATCAGGCCCTTGGCGTCCAGCTCCCGGAAATGGTCCCAGGTCGCCCAGTGCGGCACGAGGTTGGAGTTGGCGATCAGCACGCGCGGCGCGTCCGCGTGGGTGCGGAAGACGCCGACCGGCTTGCCCGACTGGACCAGCAGCGTCTCGTCCTCGTTCAGCGTCTTCAGCGACGCCACGATGGCGTCGAAGCAGTCCCAGTTCCGCGCCGCCCGCCCGATGCCGCCATAGACCACCAGCTCGTCCGGGTTCTCCGCGACGTCAGGGTCGAGGTTGTTCATCAGCATGCGCAGCGGCGCCTCGGTCAGCCAGGACTTGGCGGAAAGTTCCGTGCCGTGCGGCGCCCGGATGACGCGGCGATTGACCGGCGGCTTGGTGTCGGACATGTGACTCGTCCCTCTCGGATTCTGCTTGATGCGCTTGTTGTTTTCAGACGGCAACAGTGCCGCCGCCCAGGAGGACGGTCAATGCCTCCCAAGGGGTGGAGCGGGTGCGGGCGTGCAGGCGCTTGTCCAACGTGACGAGCGGTGCGCCGCGCGATTCGGCGAGCGCCAGGTAAGCACAGTCATACACGGGGTGATCGAGTTGACGGGCAATGCCGAGCGCGCGCGACCACAAAACATTTGGCGGCACCAGTTCGGTCAACGCGCGTGGAATGCGCTCCACGACGCCTTCGGCCTGCACCGCCTGGATGCCGCCGCGCCGCGCGATCTTCCAGACGGCGTTGGCAACCTCGATGAGAATGAAGTCCGGAGCGATCAAGGGCCGTGATGACAGAAGAAGGGATTCCGCCGTTTCCGCCATAGGGTCTTCGACACCCCACAGCACCGCGACGCTGGCATCGACCACCAAGGTCATCGCTCACGTCCTTCACGGATCACGGCTGCAATGTCGATGGGCGCGCCGGGTGGCGTCAGCGCGCGGATGCGCCGAAACTCCTCGACCAGCGCCCTGCGGTCGGAAGAGGGCGCCGCCGTCGCCTCCTCGACAATCCGACCGATCTCTTCTTCGACGGACCGGCCGGCGATGCTGGCCCGCATCTTCAAGCGGTCGAGCACGTCTTCCTCGATCCTGAGCGTGATCTCCCCCATCGCCCGGTCACCTCCGTCCGCGTTGCCCCGATGATACTCTACCCATGGAGAGATTTCACCAGCCGCCCACCCCGCACCACCGCAGCGCAGGGGTTGGCGCCCAGCCAGTAGCACAGCTCCGCCGGGTCGCCGACGTCCCACACCGCCAGATCGGCGGCCTTGCCGGGTTCCAGCGTGCCGTGGGTGGCGGCCATGCCCAGCGCCTGGGCGGCATTGCGGGTGACTCCGGCCAGCGCCTCCTGGGGGGTGAGACGGAACAGGGTGCAGGCCATGTTCAGCATCAGCAGGAGCGACACGGCGGGCGAAGTGCCGGGGTTGCAGTCGGTGGACACCGCCATCGGCACGCCGTGGCGCCGGAACAGGTCGATGGGCGGCAGCTTGGTCTCGCGCAGCATATAGAAGGCGCCGGGCAGCAGCACCGCCACCGTCCCCGCCGCGGCCATCGCCCGCGCGCCCTCCTCGCCGGTATGCTCCGCATGGTCGGCGGACAGCGCGTTGTAGCGGGCGGCCAGCGCGGCCCCGCCGCCGTCCGAGAGCTGGTCGGCGTGCAGCTTCACCGGCAGGCCAAGCCGCCGCGCGGTGTCGAACACGCGGGCCGTCTGCTCCGGCGAGAAGGCGATCCGCTCGCAGAAGGCGTCGACCGCGTCCAGCAGCCCCTCCGCGGCCAGGGTGGGCAGAATAGCGTCGCAGACCAGCGCGATATAGTCGTCGGCCCGTCCGGCGAATTCCGGCGGCAGGGCGTGGGCGGCCAGCCCGGTCGTCCGCACCGTGACGGGAAAGCGCTCGCCCAGCGCCCGCGCCGCGCGCAGCATCCGCCGCTCCGTGGCGAGGTCGAGGCCGTAGCCGGACTTCACCTCCACCACCGTCACGCCCTCGGCCAGCAGCCTTTGCAGGCGCACGGCGGCGCTGGCGATCAGGCTGTCCTCGTCGGCGGCGCGGGTCGCGGCGACGGTCGAGGCGATGCCGCCCCCGGCCCGCGCGATCTCCTCGTAGGTCGCACCCTCCAGCCGCATCTCGAACTCGCGGGCGCGGTTGCCGCCGAAGACCAGATGGGTGTGGCAGTCGATCAGCCCCGGCGTGACCCAGCGCCCACCCAGGTCATGCTCCGCGGCGGCGCGGCCGGCGGGGCGATCCTTGGCGGCGCCGATCCAGGCGATCCGCCCGTCTTTCACGGCGATCACCGCGTCCCGTACGACTCCTTCCGGAGCCATGGTCGCCGCATGACCGTTGAACCACAGGCTGTCCCACTCCATCATCCCCTCCCCGGCTTCGCGCCGCTTTCCGTCCCACCTTACATCGCCATGCCCGACACCGACACCACCCCAGCCCCGCGTTCCGCGCATCCGGTCCTGCTCTGCGCCGATGACTACGGCCTTGCGCCCGGCGTCAACGAGGCCATCCGCGACCTCATCGCCGCCGGGCGCCTGACCGCCACCTCCGCCATGACGCTCTGCCCCTATTGGGCGGAGGGCGCTGCGCCGTTGAAGGAACTGGCCGACAAGGCCGACGTCGGGCTGCATTTCACCCTGACCGACCAGCCGCCGCTGGGGTCCCTGCCCAAACTGGCGCCGGACGGCAAGCTGCCGCCGCTGGGGCGGCTGATGACACTGGCCTACAGCGGCGGCCTCGACCCCCAGGAGATCCGGGCGGAGCTGGCCCGCCAGCTCGATGCCTTCGCCGCGGCCTGGGGCGGGCCGCCGGCCTACATCGACGGCCACCAGCACGTGCACCAGCTTCCCACCGTGCGCGACGCGGTCGCCGACGCTCTGACCGCCCTGCCCGGCGCCTACGTCCGCCTGTGTGGGGAGCCGGTGACCGCGATTCTGCGCCGCGGCGTGGCCGTTCCGAAGACGCTGCTGATCGGCGGACTTGGCGGCGGGCTGTCGCGGCTGGCGCGGGCGCGCAGCATTCCCGCCAACGACCGCTTCGCCGGGGTCTACGACTTCTCCGGACGGCAGCCCTTCCCGGAGCTGATGGCACGCTTTCTCGACCGTCCCGCCGGGCGCCTGCTGGTGATGGTCCATCCCGGCATCCCGGACGAAGCCCTGCGCCGCGCCGACCCGCTGGTGGAACAGCGCAAGGTGGAGCACGACTATCTGAGAAGCCCAGCCTTCGCCACCTTGCTTGGCGAGCGAAACATCCGGCTCGTCCGCTTCGCCGAGTTCCCGGCGCCCTGATCCCGCCCCGTCCTCCCCTGGCGGCATAGTCCCCGCCGGTCATTCTTGACCGCTGCGATTGTTCGCACCTACCATCATTACGACACGGTCGGATCGAGGGGGCTCTTCCGGTCGAAGAGACGAACAACACACTCCCCTCGGCAAGAAACGGCCCACCAAAGGGGATGCGGGACATGCACGACAACGGAACGTCGTCCGGGCCACCGGGCGGCCGGACTTCGAGCGGCTGGGTCGATTTCTGGAACCGGCCCAACGCCATCTACGCGAACCAGCGCAATCTGGAGGCGCATTTCGCCTGCCTGCAGAACGACCTCGACGCCCATCTTCCGGAAGGAGGAACCGTACTGGACTTCGGCTGCGGCGACGCGCTGGCGGCGGAAGCGATGGCCAAGCGCTGCCGAAACGTCTGGCTCTACGACGCCGCCCCCGCGGTGCGGCAACGCCTGCGCGAGCGGCTGTCCGGCCATCCGGGAATCCGGATTCTCGACGACGACGACCTCGCGGCCCTGCCAGTGGGAAGCGTCGATCTGGTGCTGGCCGTCTCCGTGCTGCAATACATCCCGCGCGAGGAGCTGGAAGGGGTCCTTCACCGCTGGCGCCACCTGATCGGCGCGCGGGGGCGCATCCTGATCGCCGACGTGGTGGAGCCCGACACGCCGATGCTGCGCGACATCGCCAGCCAGCTCAGCATGGCGCGCCGGCACGGCTTCCTGATGGCGGCGCTGATGGGGCTGGGGCGCATGGCCCTGTCCGACTACCGCCGCATCCGGCGCGAGGCCGGCTTTTCCACCTACACGCCTGCGGAGTTGCAGACCCGGCTGTCCGCCGCCGGGTTGCGGGGCGACCGTCTGGCGAAGAACATCGGCCCGACGCCGCACCGCCATTCCTTCGTCGCCCATCCCCTTCAGGCGGCGGGCGATCCAGCCTTGAAGGTCCAATAGCGGTTCGCGCCGAAGCTCCACAGCATCACCAGCGCCGTGGCGGTGAGCTGGGCCAGCAGGTAATGCAGGCCCAGCCGCTGCGCCAGGGCCCACATGATGGCGCTGTTCAGGCACAGCCCCACCGCCGCGACGGCCACAAACTTCGTGGCGGTGGGCAGATGCTCCTGCTCGCTGCGGAAGACATGGCCGTAGTTCAGCAGGTAGCTGATGACGCCGCCGACGAGGAAGCCCGCCGCCGAGGCCAGGACCGGCGGGGCCGCCGCCAGCTCCGACAGGACGATCAGCACGCCGTAATGGCCGACCGCCGCGGCGCAGCCGACCACCGCGAAGAGCAGGAACTGCACCAGCGGTGCGTGCGCCGCCCGGTCCCCAGTGACTCTTCCCTTGGTCAATCCTCGTTCTCGACCCATTCCTTCTGTCGCAGCTTGTAGCGCTGGATCTTGCCCGTTTCCGTCCGCGGCAGCTGCTCCAGGAACTCCACCGCGCGAGGGTATTTGTATGGGGCGATCCGGTCCTTGACGTAGCATTGCAGCCGTTCCGCCAGATCGTCGCTGGGCCGCACACCGTCGCGGGTGACGATGAAGGCCTTGGGGATGGAGCCGCGCAGCGGATCGGGTGCGGCGATCACCGCGCATTCCTCCACCGCCTCGTGGCCAAGCAGGACGTCCTCCACCTCCAGGCCGGAAATCTTGTAGCCGGCGGAGACAATCAGGTCGTCGGTCCGCGCGTGATACCAGAAATAGCCGTCCTCATCCATGCGGAAGGCGTCGCCGGTCAGGTTCCAGCCGCCCTGCACGTAATTTTCCTGGCGCGGATCGTCCAGATAGATGCAGCCGGTCGGGCCGCGCACGGCCAGCCGCCCGATCTGGCCGGGGGGCAGCGGGGTCAGGCTGTCGTCGACCACGCGGGCCTCGTATCCCGGAACCACCGTCCCGGTGGCGCCGGGCCGGACGGCGCCGGGTGGTGAATGCAGGACGGCGTTCAGCATCTCGGTGGTGCCGAAGCTGTCGAGGATCTCCATCCCCGTCACCGCTTGCCAACCCTCCAGCGTGGTCGCGGGCAGCGGTTCCCCCGCCGAGACGCAGGCGCGCAGCGTGCGCAGCCCCTCGGCCAGGGCCGGGTCCTCCTCGATCCGCGCGGTCATGGCACGGTAGACGGTCGGCACGGTGAACATCACCGTCGCCTTGTGCTTCGCGGTCACTTCCAGCAGCCGTTCCGGCGTGGCCCGGTCCAGCAGCACGACCGACGCCCCCACCCGCAGCGGGAACAGCAGCATCCCGCCCTGGCCGTAGGCGAAGGCGAGCGACGGCGTGCCGCAGAACACGTCGTCGCCGCCGGTCTTCAGCAGCGATTGCGGCGACAGGTCGGCCACCGCCAGAAGATCGCGGTGGAAATGCGCGGTCGCCTTGGGCTTGCCCGTGGTGCCGGAGGTGAAGGCGATCAGCGCCACGTCGTCGGCAGCGGTGTCCACCGCGGCGAAGCCGGTTTCGGTCTCCTCCAGCCGCCCTTCCAGATCGCCGCCGTTGAAGGTCACGACGGGCATCCCCTCGCCCATCGACTCCGCCGCCGCGTTGAGATCCTTGGCGAAACGCGCGTCGCACAGCGCCAGCGAGACGGCGGCACGCTCGATGATGCTTTCCAGCTCCGTCGCGCGCAGCAGCGGCATGGTCGGCACCACCACCGCCCCGGCCTTCAGCACCGCCAGCCAGCAGGCAGCAAGCATCGGCGTGTTGGTCCCACGCACCAGCACCCGGTTGCCCGGAACGATGCCGAACCGCTCGGTCAGGAGGCGCGCGATGCGATCCACAGTATCGCGGAAGCGGCCATAGCTCCAGACGTCGCCGTTTCCGATGACGCAGGGGCGGTCGTCCCAGCCGCGCTCCCGCCAGACATCCAGCAGGGCCGCGGCGGCGTTCAGACGCTCGGGATAGGTGAGTTCGGGCCGGTCATAGGAAAAATCGGGCAACTGCTCCGGCCGCGGCAGCCGGTCGCGGGTGAAACTGTCGATATGACCGGACCGGATCATCCCCTCACGCCTCCGCCACGCACCGTGTTCTTGAGCTTTCCCAACAGCCCCATCAACTGGACCACGTCGCCGTGGGGCATTCCCGCCGTCAGCTCGGCCAGCCAGCGGCGTTGCGCCGCCGCGATGGCCTGCGCCAGGGCGCTGCCTTCGGGAGTGATCCGGACGAACTGCATGCGCCGGTCGTTCGACGCCGCGGCGCGCGTGACCAGCCCGTCGGCGCACAGCCGTTCTACAATGCCGGTGACGTTGCCGTTGGTGACCATCATGCGCTTCGACAGCTCGCCCATGGTCAGCCCTTCCGGCTGGCGGTCGAGCAGGCACAGCAGGTCGAAACGCGGCTGTGTGGTGCTGAATTCATCGCGCAGACGGCTGCGCAACCGGGCGCCGATCAGAACGGCGCACGCCGAAAGACGCAACCAGAGGCGCATCTCCGGGGAGGCGGCAAGGTCAGCCGCAGCCTCCACATCGACCGACACGTCCCCCTGCGCCCCAGCCGATGCCTCGGCCGCTGCGGTGGCGGGTCCCTTCACGGTCTGTCTCCACTCCCGGTGGGAGGCATCCGCCGCAGCGCCGCCTCTTCTTCGTTCGAAGGCTTACTGTAGTTGGACGCTCGGCCTTTGAGCCATGCAAGGAAGGAATGCTTGGTGCACAAGCAATAATCATCTGCGCAGGGATCAGGCGCTTTCATCCCGAGCGCGACGCGGCCTACTCCGCACTCAGATACAGGTCGATCTCGGCCTGCTCCATGACGTGGGCGGTGCCGTGGATGATGCCGTTGGCGACCTGGATGATTCGGTGGATCATCGCGACGGAGGTCTGGCAGTCCATCCGCAGCTTGTCGCTCGCCCCGTCCTGTAGGTCGATGGACACACGCTCCAGCGTGTGGCGGACCACCTGATGCGCCTGGGCGATGGTGTCCTCGAACGGTCGTTTGAACTTGGCGGGGACGTGGCCGTAAGCTTCGATGGCCAGATCCTTGTCCGAAAAACCGCTGTCGCGGAAATGCTCCTGGTAGCTCTTGGGCTGCCAGATCAGGCATTCCTCCAGCATGTCCGGCATATCCGGAATCATCTCGATCAGCATCACGATCTCGTTGAAGTGATTGAGATAATCGGTCGCCAACAGGGTCTTGTCGGAAATGTTGGTGCCGATCACACGCTGCCGCCAGGCATGAAAATCCGCCAAGTCGCCCGGTGGCATGCCATCGGTCACCGACGGATCGGAATCGGGCGGATCAGAGTCTGCCGGGTCGAAATCTGGTTCGGTCATACGCGACTCTGGCATTCGCGGCCCTGGCATACGCGGTTCGACAGGCACGGGTCTGGCGAGGCGGCGCCGGGCGGCTTCCAGGCCGTTCCGCCACCGGTGCACGACGCCGGGGACAGTCAGTAATATCGCACTCATCCCGGCGCAAGCCCACCAGCGCGCTTTTTTTTCGATGGCGCGCAAAAAAACGCCGCCGGCGCGTCCCCGTTGGGACAGGCGCTGCGGCGGCAGTGACTGGCGGTTCAGGGAGGAATCACACCATTGGCAGTCCCAACAACCATCCCTTGCCAGTTGTTCCACTCCCCTCGCACATGCAGCGAACCGAACAGTGGCGCAACGACCAAAGAGAGGCCGCGCCCAAGCGAACGAAGTATGAAATCACCCGATCGGTTAAGGGACTTAATCCGATCAAGCTATCCCGAATAACCCTTTCGTCGTCACTCCCGATACGGCGCGAACTGCGCCATATGAAATTAACTTTGTAAGCGATCGGACGGGAACATTCGGCAAAGTCCGGGAAACGCGGCAGGCAAGCCAGCGCCCTTCGGCGGTCCGCACTGGCTGGAGGTACGGGGAAAAATCATGGATCAAAACACCCGCCACCTGATGGAACATCTGCCTTATCTGCGACGCTATGCGCGGGCCTTGACCGGCACATCGACGCAGGGGGATGCTCTGGTGACGCGCACGCTTGAATGGTACCTCGACGGGCCGAGCGGGTCGGCGGCGGTGGACCTGTCGCGCGGCTCGCTTTACCGCCACCTGAACCAATTGCAGGACAGTTCCGGTGCCCGGGTCGGCGCGCCCGGCGTGCATCCGGTCGAGGCGGCCCTGCACAGCCTGGACGAGATGGACCGCCGGCTCTACCTGCTGGTCAATCTGGAGGACTTGCCGGTCGCCGATGCGGCGACGGTGCTGGGGATTGCTCCGGAAGATGCGGTGGAACGGCTGAACTTCGCCCGAGAGCGGGTACGGTCAAAGCTGACGGCAACGATTTTGATCGTCGAGGACGACGCCATCATCGCCTTCGATCTGGCGGAGACGGTGCGCGGCATGGGTCATACCGTCTGCGGCAACGCTGCCACCATGGACGAGGCGCTGACCCTGGCCTCCCGCCATGCGCCGACGCTGGCGCTGATGGACATCCGCCTGGCCGAGGGCGACAACGGGATCGAGGTGGCGCGGGAGCTTCGCCGCCAGCGCTTCCTGCCGGTGATCTTCGTCACCGCCTTCCCCAACGAGCTGGCCAAGCAGGGGTTGGAGCATCTGGGCCCGGTGATCCCCAAACCCTTCACCCGCGAGCAGATCGAGCAGGCGATCACCCGCGCCGTTTTCACCCCCCACCCCGAGGAAGCCTCGCTCGCCATGAAGCACTGAGGTTCCCGGAGCGGAAGAAGCCAGCCGGCGCTACTTGAAGACCGCCCTACTTGAAGACCGCCCTACTTGAAGACCACGGTGCGTCCACCATTCAACAGGACGCGGTGTTCGACGTGATAGCGGACCGCCCGAGCCAGCACGATGTTCTCGATATCACGCCCGATGGCCACGAGGTCGTCGGGCGTCATCGTGTGGTCGACGCGCTCCGCCTCCTGTTCGATGATCGGCCCCTCGTCCAGATTCGAGGTAACGTAATGGGCCGTGGCGCCGATCAGCTTCACGCCGCGGGCGTGCGCCTGATGGTACGGCTTGGCGCCCTTGAAGCTGGGCAGGAAGGAATGGTGGATGTTGATGACTCGCCCGGCCATCCGCTCGCACAGGGCCGGGGACAGCACCTGCATGTAGCGGGCAAGCACAACCAGATCGATTTTTTCCTGCTCCGCGATCTCAAGCAGACGGGCCTCCTGCTGGGCCTTGGTGTCGCTGGTCAGCGGCAGGTAATGGAAGGGAATGTTGTGCCACGCCGCAAGTTGGTAGAAGTCGCGGTGGTTGGACACGATGGCCGGGATCTCGATCGGCAGATAACCGGTGCGGTAGCGGTAGAGCAGGTCGTTCAGGCAATGCCCGAACTTCGAGACCATGATCAGCACCCGCTGACGCCGCCCGGCGTCGTGCAGCTTCCAGGTCATGCCGAAGCGCTCGGCCACCTGCTCGGCGAAGGCCGCCTGAAGCTCCGCCTGCGACGGCCCTGCAGCGGCGGCAGAGAAATGGATGCGCAGGAAGAACAGATTGGTCCCGCGGTCGCCGAACTGCGCGCTGTCGATGATGTTGCACGACCGCTCGGCCAGGAAGCCCGACACGGCGTAGACGATGCCCACGGCATCGGGGCACGAGACGGTGAGGATGTATTCGGAACCGGTGCCGGACATGCGCGCCTACCATTGCGACCTGGAATCGAGGGCGGATTCCCTAGCACGATCGTCGGCGGGATGCATCGTGCAATGTGGGAATACCGGAACGCCCTTCCGGCAGCATTTGGTAAGGATTCCCATGCGATGATGCACCGTTTCGGCATCGGGCCGACCGCGGAGGCGAGCCATGGGCATGGGCGGGAAGATCATCGGCGAGTACGCCAAGGGCAAGGTTGACAAACTGCTGACACCGGAAGCGGCGGAAAATACGTCGCGGCATCGGATCATGCACTTCCTGGAAAACATGGAAGCGGCGGTGCTGGAAGCGAATTGCGAGGTGATGGGGCGCGAGCTTCCCAACCTCAATCAGACCTCATTCCTGCGCATGGCGGTCCGGGTGGCGGAGTTGCGGGCCGACTATTTGCGCGCCGGGCTGAAGGTGGCGGATCACCGGCACCCCAATGCCGCCGCCATTGAGGAGCTGGCCCGCGTCCGCCGCGCCTACGAGGAAATGCAGGCGGTCTTCGAGGCGGCGGAACGGGTGATCGAGCGGGGGTACGTGAAGCTGGGGTAAGCGCGCCTCACCCAGCGTCACGGTCTGGTCGAATCGGCGGCGTCAGGCGTCCATGCCGGGGTGACGGTACACCATCGGCCCCGGCCCGCCCTCTTCGCCGTTCTTCTCTGGAAGCTGCGGCTGCGGCAGGGCGTAGAATTTCGGCTTGTCGGGGTCCAGCGTCTTCTCGAAGGGCAATGTCATCGCCATGCCGGACCGGTTCTTCTCTGCCTCGCGCATCGCCTGCTGGAGCTGTTCGGCGAGCTTCTGGTCCCAGGCCAGCTTGTAATAGCGCGGCTCTACCCCGCCCTCCAGCTGGAGCCACAGGTAGATCCCCTGCCCCTCCTTGATCTGGGCGCCCAGAATGGTGGCCTGGGCGGTGGCGCTCTGCGCCCATTCCATGCGAACCGGCTTCGGCTTGCTCAGCAAGTCGGCCATTCCGGCGTAGGCGACGGGCATGAAGCCGATTGAGACGGCGACCGCCGACACCTTCACCCACAGCCGGCGCGGCGCCCAGATGGCGATGGTGGCGAGCGTGGCGGCCAGGGCGACCGCGGCGACCTGGAAGTCGAGCAGTTGGGTCATGATTTCCTCCCGCTGCGCAGGGGCTTGTAAAGGCTGTGCACGCTGTCGCCGACCAGTTCTCCGGCCTCCGTCAGCTTGAAACGGAAAACGGTCAGCTCCTGCCCCTCCCGGTCCAGCTGGACGGTGGTGGCAAGGAGCTGGCGGGCGTTGTCGCCGTCCGGCCGCTTGGCGCTGACCACCACGGTGACCGGCACCGGGAAGACCGCCGCCTTGTTGCGGTAGAGATGCAGGTTCACCGCGTACTCGCCGGGCGGGATGCCGCGGCTGTAGCTGGCCTCATAGTTCAGCTTCGTCGGGTCGGCGTTGCGGCCGAGATCGTCGCGCAGCAGGTTGAAGATCACGCCGGACTTGTTGGAATAGCCGACCGGTACGTCGCCCGGAGCCTCCACCCACAGATCGACGTCGGCGTCCAACTCGTCGGGCCAGCGGGCCTCGACCATGACGTTGCCCGGTGCTGCGACGCCCGCCGTGTCGGCCTGCTTGGCCTCCGGCCGGATGTGGGGAAGCAGCAGGATGACCACCGCCACGAAGCCGCAGAGCGCCAGCGTGATGACGTCGCGGAAGACGGTGCCGGCGTCGTCCTCCTCGAACTGGTCAAGGGCCTGCATGGCGTTCCCCCACGGCGACGATCTCTGTGATCAGGTTCACCGTGGCGCCGGACAGCAGGCCGATGTTGATGTTCAGCCAGATGTTCAGGACGCCGCCGACCAGCGTGGTGTAGAGCGCGACGGCCATGCCCTCGATCAGCTTCGACACCATCGGGCCGATGGCGGCGACGTCGCCGGCCTTCTGGGGGTCCACCCCCGACAGGGCCATGATGAAGCCGATGACCGTTCCGATCAGGCCGAGGATCACCAGGGTCGAGGAGATCTGCCGCACCGTGCCGATGCGCGCCGACATCTTGAATTTCAGGCACGACGCGGCGATCGACCGCGCCCCGGAATCCCGCCCGCGAACCTCCGCCAGATAGCGCGCGGCCCGCGACGGGACGGACGGGTCGAATTCCTTGGCGCGGTTCAGTTCGCGGCTGGTGCGCAGGATGCGCTGCGCCGACAGCCCCAGCCCGGTCAGGAAGACCAGGAAGATCAGCAGGCACAGATGCGTGCTGTCGGTGGCGACGATGGGGTCGATCAGCCCCTCCGCCCAGGCGGCGGCGAGAAGGGCAAAGCCCGCGGCATTGACCACCGCGAAGCGCAGGAGCAGCAGGTAACGTTGTGACACCAGCGACAGGCCGGCGGTCAGTTGGCCGCCACGGCGGCGGCGCACGGTGGGCACGAGGGAATGAACGGGGACGTTCTGGGCGTCTTCGGCCATGGCGTCCGAAACAGCGTCCGACATCGGGCAGCCCTCCTTACAGGGAGCAGGGAGCGTTCGGACTGGCACTCCGCAACCGGCGTGCCAGCGGTTCGTCGGCGGTCCCACCCAATCCCGCAGCCCGCCGCCCCGGTCCGTTCATGTGCTTGGCCGGATGGGATAAATCGCCCCTGTGACAAACAGGCTACCTCGAAAGTCTGCCCACTGTTCCCACAGCGTCCATTGCTTTGGATCAACGGATCTCACGATTTCGGCGGCGGCGTGATTAAATTCTGTTCAGAACCTGAAAATCACTCTTTGCACTGCTCATGGAATAAGCAAAACTATGCTGCGATGCAGCATTGAAATGTTACGCCGCCATAAGCCCAGGGAAACACGTGCGAATACAAAAAACCCCTTTCCTGCCACTGCAGGGAAGGGGTTTGCGGACAGAATTGTTCGTATTCGTGTGATCAGGCGTCGCGGTAGTGTTCCAGTTCGCGTCGCAAATCGGTGACCTCGCGCTGCAGCGCAACCACCCGGCCGACGTCGGGAGCCGTGCGGCGCTCTTCCTTTTCGAGTTCGTCTTCGACCTCGCGCTGCTCCTGCCGGATGATGTTGAACAAGGCTTTCCTCAACATCGCCACCTCCCGAGCTTATTTCTAAAATTTTAGCGCTTTCGGCCATCATCATCAAGGAATTCTTGGAAAGAGTCGAATCTTCATAGGGTGGCGCCTCCCTCCATGACGGCTTGGCCGCGACAATTGGCGGAGCTAACCCGGCCGGCCTTGACAACCCTTTTGCGCGTCCCCATTGGTTAACGCTCACACCTTGGGCTCAACCTCAGGCCTGTTCGGGCCGGACGCCGCCTTTCCGATCGCGCTCAGGACTTTTGGTTTCGGCGGCCCCAACTCCTTGCGGAATCAGGGGCGAATGGAACGCAGACGTCTTCTCCAGCTGGCGCTGACCGTCCCCCTCGCCGGGGCGGGCGCCTTGCTGTTCCCGCGCACCGCGGATGCCCAGACCAAGCCCCGCCCGGCTTCGCGTCCGCGCATGGTGGTGCTCGATCCCGGCCATGGCGGCATTGATCCGGGGGCCATCGGGGCGCGCGGCACGCTGGAAAAAGAGATCACCCTGCACATCGCGCAGGAGGTGGGACGCCTGTTGTCCCGGCAGCACCGGCTGGGGGTGACATTGACCCGCGACGGTGACCGCTTCCTGGCGCTGGGCGAACGGGTGGACGCCGCGCGCGCGGCGCGGGCCGACCTGTTCGTGTCCATCCACGCCGACAGCGCGCCCAACCGTGAGGCACGCGGTCTGTCCGCCTACACCCTGTCTGAAAAAAGCTCCGACTCCTTCGCCGCAGCACTGGCGCACAAGGAGAACGCCGTGGACCGGCTGGGCGGCGTCGACGTGAAGGACGCCAAAAAGGCCGTGAAGGAGATCCTGCTCGACCTTACGGCACGCCACACCAAGCACGCGGCGCTGGTGGCCCGGCACGCGATCGTGAAGGGAGCGGGGAAGGACATGCCGTTGCTGGACAACCCGATGCGCTCGGCCAACTTCGCGGTGCTCAAGGCGCCGGACGTTCCGTCCGTTCTGCTGGAGACCGGCTTCCTGTCGAATCCGAAGGACGAGGCGATCCTGCGCGACCCCAAGGCGCGGCAGAAGATCGCCCGCGTTCTCGCGCGCGAAATCGCCGGGCTGGTGACGCGCGCGCCCTTTGCCTAGCCCGGATTCCTTCGCGCTCGCAGCGAGTGAAACATTCGTGCATCACCCTGGGACAAAACCACGATGAAGCCTGACACTCCCAAGATTCCCCATTGCCAACGCACCTGCGGCATGACTTTTTCCGCCCGCCCGTTCTTTCGGCGGGCCGGGGATCGGAGGCAGAGCGTGTCGGGGTTTGGCCGCCTTTGGGCGCTGGTCGGGATGGCCGCTGTCGCGGGTCTTGCGTCTGGCTGCGCGCCCGTCGTGCTGGGCGCCGCCGGGGGCACCGCCGTCGTCGCGGCCAGCGAGCACCGGGGCCTGTCCGGCTTCGCCTCGGACACCGAGATCAAGGCCCGCATCAACCACCTGTGGTTCCAGCACTCGCTGGAGATGCACAGCCGCATCGGCCTGACGGTCGATCAGGGCCGCGTGCTGCTGACGGGTCGCGCCACCGACGCCCAGATGCGCCTCGACGCCGTCCGCCTGTGCTGGCAGGTGGAGGGCGTCAAGGAAGTCATCAACGAGATCCAGGTGGACACGGACTCGGGCATCATGGACAGCGCCCGCGACACCTGGATCACCACGCAGCTGCGCACGAAACTCACCTTCGATTCGCAGATTCATAGCCAGAATTTCAGCATCGATACCGTCAACGGCGTCGTCTATCTCATGGGTCTGGCCACCCACCAGGGCGAGCTCGACCGCGTGATCGAGCACGCCCGCACGCTGCCGAACGTCCAGCGTGTCGTCAATTACGCCCGCGTCCTCTAGCGCACCAGGGTTTCCGCACCGCCATGGCCATCCTGCCCGCCCTCGCCCGCCGTCTTGCCGCCTCCGCCGCCATGAGCCTGTTCCTGGCGCTGGGGACGTTCACCGTGGCGGTGGGAGGGGCCGGCACTCCGGCAATGGCGCAGCAGCCGCTGCCCGACCAGGCGCCGGCCAACCGGCTCTTCGTGCAAGCGATGCAGATGATCCGGCAGGCGGACAACACTTACGACATCGCCGAGGAAAGCCGCTTCCTGAAGGAGGCGGATCGGCTGCTGAACGAGATCGTCGTCAAGTATCCGGACAGTGCCCTGGCCGTCCAGCTCGTCACCAACCAGTTCGTCGGCGACTTCGACTTCTTTGAGTTCCGCTCGCGCATCCGCTCGCTGGTCTGCAACGAGCCGATGACCTCGCTGTGCTTCCTGCACCGGGTGGCGGAGATGCTGCCTCCGGTGGAGACGCCGATCACCGCCGCCCGCTGGGACTGGCTATCGCTGGCCGTCGCCTACAACACAATCGGCGACACCGCGCGGTCGAAGGAGATCATCGCGCCCTTCGTCAGCGCGGTGCGGCGTGGCGCGGCGTCCGACGGGGCCGGACAGGATCTGTTCGTCGCCCGCGCGCTCGCCCTGATGGGGCAGAGCCAGTTGGCGCTCGACATCACCCGGCAGATCCCGGAATGCTCGACCCGCATCTACAACCTCGCCGACATCGCCAAGGCGGCGGCGTGGCGCGGCGACATGGCGCTGGCCGGCCAGCTCGCCGAGGAGGCCAAGGCCTACGCCACCGCCCGCAACTGCAGCTGGGAACTGGGTCTGGTTGCCCAGACTCTGCTGCGCGCCGGCAAGGAGGGGGCGGCCCGCACCCTGTTCCTGAACACGGTAGAAACGCAGTTCTCCAAGTTCCGCGAGACCAAGACCGATTGCTGCCCGCCGGAGTTGGCCGTCGCCGCGGCGGAACTGGGCGATACCAATCTGGCGCTGGGCCTGCTGCGCACCGTGCAGGACGAGAATCCCTGGACGATCCCGGCGGTGCTGGGCCGCATCGCCCGCCGCTCCGACGCCTCGGTCGCGCTGTCCTACGCCGAGCAGGTGCAGGACCTCGACATCCGCGGCGAGGCCCTGGCCGAGCTGATCGAGGCGGCGCTGAAGCGCGGCGACCCGACCAGCGCCAACGAGCTGATGAAGCGGTTGACCCGCTTGGTGGACGACTCCGCCGGACGCCGCCCCGGCCTGCTCGCCCAGAAGGCCAAGGCGGAGAAGGTGATGTACGGCGACGACCGCTGGCGCAAGAGCTTCCAGGGCTCGCTCAACGCCGCGGACCGGGCGAGCAACTTCGTCCGCCGCGACATCGGCGCCCCGCTGCTCGCCGCCCTGGTGCGGATCGAGACCGGCCTGCCGATGCTCGACTGAGGCCGGCTGGCGGCCCCCGTCAGGGCCGCGCGGCCAGCACCACCAGCCCGGCCACCGGCGCACCGCTCTCATGGCGCAGGGTGTCCGGAGCGAGGCGCAGGACGGTCATCCCCGCGGCGCTCAGACCGTTCCGCACATGGCCCTCGGTGTGGGCGTAGCGGCCATGCGGATTGACCCGCCAGGGCGCACCGCCCTCCTCCAGCCGCTCCACCGTGAAGGCCAGCCGGCCGCCGGGACGCAACGCCGCGGCAGCCTGCGCCAGCACCCCGTCCAGCGCGCCGAAGTAGCACAGCACGTCGGCCGCCACGATCAGGTCGAAAGCTGCCGGACGTTCCTCCAGGAAGGCACCGAGTTCCGCCTCCTCCAGTGCGTCGTACAGGCCACGGGTGGCGGCGCGCTCCAACATGCCCGGCGACAGGTCCACTCCGACCAGCCGCCGCGCCGGGCTGCGCAGGAAGGGCGCGCACAGGCCGGTGCCGCAGCCTGCGTCCAGCACGTCCAGGCTCGAGTCCTGCACGATTCCCACTTCGCTCAACGCCTCCGCGAGCAGCGTCGGCGCGCGGTAGCCCAACTCGCCCAGCAGCTTGTCGTCGAACTCCCCGGCGAACAGGTCAAACACCTGCCGGACATAGGCGTCGGACGCCCGGTCCCCGGCGTCCAGCCCGGCGATGGCGGCGCCGATGTGGCGGGCCACCGGATGGTCGGGATGGTCGCGCAACCACAGCCGGGCAAACCGCGCCGCCTCCTCGTGCCGCCCCTCCTCGTGAAGCAGGTAAAGGGCGCCGGACAGGTTGTCGTGCGCCTCGTCCCAGTCGGGCCGCAGAGCCAGCGCCCGGCGGTAGGCGGTGGCTGACTTGGTCAGCCGGTCGCCGTCGCGCAGCAGGTTGGCGAGGTTGTTGAAGGCTTCCGCATAGGCCGGTTCCTCGACCAACGCGCGGCGGAAATGCCGCTCCGCGGGCGCTGTATCACCCGCCGCCTTCAGAGCCGAAGCCAGATTGTAATGGACCAGCGGGTGGTCGAGGCCGCAGGCCAGCGCCTCGCGGTAGGCCGCCACCGCCTCCTCGGCACGGCCCAGGGCGCGCAGCACGTTGCCGAGGTTGTTGTGCGCCTCCGCGAAGCGCGGATTCAGCCCCAGCGTGCGGCGGTAGGCGGCCTCCGCCTCCGCGGCCAGCCCGTCCGAGGCCAAGGCGTTTGCCTCCGCATAGAGACGCATCGCCTGAGCGGCCAACCCGCCGAGCCTCCCCACGCCACGGGCGAGCAGGCCCGGACGCGGCGACGGGGAACGGGGCGGATCGCTCGGTTCGGACACGGAACGGCTCCTGAATGGGGCATGGGCTAACAGCATCTTTACCGGGAACCGGTGAACATGGCACTCCCTTCCGGCAACAGACCGGTGGAAGGCCCTGAGACACGGGTCCGGATCGGGCAGATGGAAAAGGCGCCCCCCATGAACCAGCCCCCCGACCAGGCGTCGCCAACGACTCCCGATGAGGTCGCCGCCCGGCTCGGCCGCGCCGTCGCCCATCATCGGGCGGGCCGGCTGGCCGATGCGGAACGCGATTACCGCGCCGTCCTGGCGGCCGACCCGCGCCACCCCGACGCGCTGCATCTGCTGGGCGTTCTGGCGCTCCAGGCCGGGCATCCCGGCCCCGCCGTCGAGCTGATCGAAGAGGCCATCCGGCAGGCCGGCGGCGTCGCCGACTACCACGACAATCTGGGAAGCGCGCTCGCCGCGCTGGACCGCCACGCCGAGGCGGCGGACGCGCACCGCATGGCCGTCGCGCTGACTCCCCTGTCGGCCCAGCCGCGCCACAATCTGGGCAACGCCTTCCAGGCGCAGGCGCTGCCGGGATTGGCGGCGCTGGCCTTCACCGCGGCGGTGGAGCTTGAGCCCGGCTACGCCAAGGCTTGGTACAATCTCGGCAACGCGCTGCGCGCCCAGAACCGTCTTGCCGGCGCCTTGCGGGCCTTCGCCCGCGCCGCGACGCTCACGCCCGCGATGGTCGAGGCCCACACCAACCTCAGCGACGCCTTGAGCGCCGCCGGGCGGCTGGACGAGGCGCTGGCCCAGGCCCGCGCCGCGCTGCGGCTGCGGCCCGACGACCCGAAGGCCCACCACAATCTCGGCACCGCCCTGCAACGCAAGGGCGCTTATGAGGGTGCGGAGATCGCCTACCGCGAGGCGCTGAAGCGCGCACCCGACAACCCGGTGACGCTGAACGATCTGGGCAGCGTTCTTCTGAAGCTGGGACGCCCCGCCCAGGCCGAGCGGTGCTTCCGCAAGGTGCTCAGCCGGAACCCCCACGCCGTCGAGGCCATCCACAACCTCGGCAACGCGCTTCGGGCGCAGGGGCAGTTCACGAAGGCGGAAGCCTGTTACGAGGAGGCCCTGGCCCACGACCCGAACCTCGCCAGCGCCAGCGACAACCTCGCCGTCATCGCCCTTCTGCACGGACGGCTAGAGCGCGGCTGGGAGGGCTACGAACGGCGCTTTGCCGCCGGCCGGGTTCTGCCCGACCGGCGGATCGACGCGCCGCGGTGGCGGGGCGAGGGGCTGCGCCGGCGCCGACTGCTGATCTGGCGGGAACAGGGGATCGGGGACGAGATCCTGTTCGCCTCCTGCTATGGCGATGTTATCGCCTGGGGCGGCGGGCCGGTGACCATAGAAACCGACCCGCGGCTGGTCGGCCTGTTCGCCCGGTCCTTCCCGCGCGCGACGGTGCGGGCGGAGACGCTGGACGCCGAAGGCCGGGAAACCATGGTCCCCCCCGATGTCGACCTTCAGATTCCGGCGGCCAGCCTGCCCGGACTGTTGCGGGGAACGATCGCGTCCTTCGACCAGTTCACGCCCTGGCTGAAGCCCGATCCGGCCCGCACCGCCCTGTGGCGGGACCGGCTGGATGCCCTGGGGCCTGGTCTGAAGATCGGAATCGGATGGCGCAGCCAGCTGACGACACCCGAGCACAAGGGCGCCTACACCACGTTGGACCAGTGGGCGCCGCTGTTCGCTCTGCCGGGAATGGCGTTCGTCAATCTGCAGTATGACGACTGCGCGGCGGAGATCGCGGCGGCGGAGCGTCGGTTCGGCGTGACCATTCACCGTTGGGACGATCTGGACCTGAAGGACGATTTCGAGGCCGCAGCGGCCCTGACCGCCAATCTGGATCTCGTCATCACGCCGGCGATGGCGGCGGGCGAACTGGCCGGCGCCCTCGGCGTGCCGGTCTGGCGCTTCGGACACCGCGACTGGACGCAGCTCGGCACCGGGGTCCGCCCCTGGTTCCCGACAATGCGCCTGTTCCAGCCACGTCCGGGCGAAACCTTCGACGAGGTGCTGGCGGGCATGGCGCGCGTCCTTGCCGGGATGCGGCCCGCCCCGGCCCCTGTTCCCGACCGCGTGGACATTCTCCCTTCGGCCCCGCCATCGCCGTCGTCGCCGTCGTCGCCCACCGCCGATCCGGAAGCCTTGCTGAACCACGCCATCGCCCTGCACCGGGCGGGACGGCTGGACGACGCCATGGCGGCCTACCGCGCGGTCCTCGATCTGGCGCCACGGCACGGCGACGCCCTCCATCTTCTCGGCCTGACCCAGCATCAAGCCGGCCAGCATGCGGAGGCGGAGCGCAACATCGCAGCGGCGCTCCGGACCGATCCGGATTTTCCCACCGCCTGGAACCATCTGGGCCTCGTCCGGCAGTCCCTGGACCGTCCGGACCAAGCCCTCGCCTGTTTCCGCCGGGCAATCGCGCTGCGCCCGGATTTCCCCGAGGCGATGACCCACATGGGGCTGAGCATGAACGGGCCGGACCGGCTGGCCGAGGCCAAGCGCTGGCACCGCCGGTCCATCCATCTCGCCCCGGCGAACCCGGCGGCCCACACCAACCTGGGCTACGCCTGCGAAGTGGAAGGACGCTTCGACGACGCCGCGGCCCATTACCGGCGCGCCCTGACCCTGCGGCCGGACTCCGCCGACACCCTGAACAACCTGGGCACCCTCGCCAAGATGGCGGATCGTCCGACCCTCTGCCGGCATTTCCTCGACCGCGCCCTGCGGGTGGCCCCCGGGCTGGCGCTCGCCGCCTGGAACGTCGGGCTGATGGCGCTGGCGGACGGCGATCTCGTCACCGGATGGGCCGGCTACGGGCGGCGTTTCTCCGCCCGCCAGCTTCAGCGGGCGCGCCGCATCGCGCTGCCCGTCTGGAATGGGGAGCCTCTGCACGGGCGCCGCTTGCTGGTCTGGCCGGAACAGGGGCTGGGCGACGAGATCCTCTTCGCCTCCGTCTTCGGTGACCTGAAAAGCCGCGGTGGAACCGTGGTTCTCGAATGCGATCCGCGTCTGGTGTCCTTGTACGCCCGCGCCTTCCCCTGGGCGACAGTGCGGGCGGAGTCCGTCACCGCCGACGGAGGCGAACGCTTCGACCCGCCGGACTGCGACCTGCAGATCGCCGCCGGCTCACTGCCCGCCCTGTGGCGCGACCGGCTGGAGCGCTTCCCGGTCCGCACGTCCTTCCTGACGCCCGCCCCGGAGCGGGCCGCCTTCTGGCGGGAGCGGGTTGATGCGCTCGGACCCGGCCTGAAGGTGGGCATCAGTTGGCGCAGCCAGATCGTCACGGCGCACCGCGAAGGCGCCTACACCCGCATCACGGACTGGTTGCCTTTGCTGGAGGTGCCGGGCGTTCGCGTCGTCAACCTTCAATACGGCGATTGCGCCGCCGAACTGGCCTCCATCGAGCCGGACGGCATTCAGCGTGTCCACCGTTGGGACGATCTGGATCTCAAGAACGATCTGGAGGGGGTGGCGGCTCTGATGGCGGCGCTCGACCTCGTCATCCTGCCCGCCACCGCCGCCGGTGAACTGGCGGGTGCCCTGGGGGTGCCGGTCTGGCGGCTGGGCAGCCGGGACTGGACCTGGATGGGCAGCGGGGTGCGGCCTTGGTTCCCCACCCAAAGGCTGATCGCCCCACACCCCGGCGAGACCTCCGCCGACGTTGTCCATCGAATCGCCCGGATACTGACCCGGATGGCGGCACCCCCTAACCCTGACGAGGTATGAAGACGCAAGAAAGCCCCACCTTTTGGTCTAATCCCGCAACGAACGGCAAAAGGTAGGCATATGCGGCGAATCGTCCTACCCCCCATCGTAAGGGGCGGTCACCCCCCGTCTTTGGAGTACTAGGACAAAAGTTTGGGGTTGTTTGGCAGCACGGATGGGTGAACACTATGGTTTCCGGCCTGCCGGACTTGGCAGGAGCCGGTTCGATCTGACGGAGAGCAGCCCATGCACACTGATGCTCGCCTATCTTCCTTGCAGGAAAAGCACCTGCGTCTCGACCGCGCCATCCTCGACGAGGAAAAGCGTTCGTGGCCTGACGAAAGTGCCATCAAGCGGATGAAGCTTGAGAAGCTGCACCTCAAGGAAGAAATTGATCGCTTGGCAAGAACCAGTCACAGGGTGAATTAGCACCCTTCCGGATCGATCCGATTCGTAAAGTCGGGGGCGGCGGACGGTTCGCTCCCGGCTTTCTTTATGGTTTCGTGCTGACGACCGGCACAGCCTCGGGGCGAAGCCCGGCCAGACGGCGCCCGATTGTCGGCAACGCACCGGACGCCGGCTCTCCCGGCGGCGCGGGGATCAGTGCCATGGTCGGAAACCAGGGACGCGCCCCGGCGCCGAGCGCCGTCCAATCCCCCGGTGGCCCGAACCGCCAGACCGGTACGCCCAGTGCCCCCGCCAATTCCCCCACCGAACTCGCCGGCGTGATGACGAGGTCGAGCGTCGTCATCAAGGCCGCCACCCCCTCCAGATCGTTCTTGAGATCCAGATCGTCCCAACGGTGGATGGTCACCCCAAACCGGCGCTCCGCTTCAGCGATCTCGGCGGTGCAGTCGCCGTACTGAAGAGTAACGAGGACCACGCCGGGCAGCGCGAAGACCGCCCCCCACGCGTCGAGCGGCGCATAGGCTCCGCGGCGTTCCGCGGTCATCAGCCCGCTGCGCCACGCGATTCCCACCTTCAGGCCGGGGCCGAGCGTCTCCACCCGCTTCCGCCAATGGGCGGCCCGCTCCGGGGCGGCGGTCAGAAAGGAAGGACGCGACGGAAAGCGCTCCAGTCGGGGCCGCAGCCAGCGCGGCAACGATCCCATGGCGACGTGACGGTCAATGCCGGCGCAGGGCGCTTCCGGGTCCGTCGGGGCGGGCCGCCAGTCCGCACGGGGAAAGGACCGTGCGAACAGCGGCATCAGCCTCCGGTCGCACTCCACCACCACAGCGGCCGCCCGCTCGATCAGTTCGTCCAGACAGGAGGCGAACATGATCTCGTCACCGATCCCCTGCTCCGCCCAGACCAGCAGGCGCAGGCCGGAGGGGTCCTCCCCCTCCCAGGCCGGGACGGAGACGACCCGGGCGGCACCGGACAGCTCACGGGCGCGGAAGCGGGCGTCATAGCCGGCCCACCCCGTCTCCAGCCTGCCGCGGGCCAGATTCATCAGCCCAAGGTTGAAGGAGGCCGCCGGATGCTCCGGCTCCGCCGCCAGGGCGCGGCGGCACCAGCGCTCCGCCACCGCGGTCTCGCCCACGTCACGCAGCAGGCGCCCCAGATTGGCCAGCCCATCCCCTTGCGCCGGCGCCAGGGCCAGCGCGCGGACGAGGGCGCGCCGCGCCTCGTCCAGCCGTCCCGCCCGGCGGAGCACCACTCCCAGATTCAGCCACCCATTCTCGCGGTCCGGGGCCAGGCACAGGGATTGGCGATGTCGCCCCTCGGCCTCTCCCAACGCGCCGAGCCGGGTCAGCACGGCACCCCAATTGTCGTGCGCTTCCGCCAGCCCCGGATCGGCCAACGTTGCCCACCGATGGGCGTCGGCGGCGGCGGTCAGGTCATGCGCTGCCTCCAGCGCGTTGCCGAGATTGGTCAGAGCCGCCGCGGCGGCCGGTTGCAAGGCAAGCACCAGCCGAAAGCGTTGCACCGCCTCCGACGCACGTCCAAGGGCAAGCAGGACGGTGCCCAGGCTCGATTGGGCGGCGCCGTAAGCGGGCAGCACGTCCAGAGCACGGGTGATGCGCGCCGCCCCCGCAGCAGAATCCCCGGACTGGTGTGCCAGCAACCCCCACAGGTGGAGAGCAACCGGATGGTCCGCATGCACCTTCAGCACACGCTCGTACAGGGGAGCCGCCTCGGCCAGCCGACCGTCCCGATGATGGGCGGCGGCAGCTTCCAGAAGGGCGTCCGGATCGTCCGGGGCACCCTTCTGGAAGCCGCCGGACGGTGGTTCTTCGTCTGCGGGCATGAGTTGGCGCAGCGTGGCCGCCATCCGGTCCATGACGGCTTCCAACCCTTCGCCAGGACGCGGCTGGAAGAGGCGCATCGACGCGAACCAGGGACGGGCACCGGTGCCGAGTTGTGTCCAGTCACGGTGCCCGAACCGCCACACCGGCACACCCAGGGCGCCGGCCAGTTCGCCGGAGGAGACGGCGGGCGTGAGAACCAGATCCAGATTGGCGGTCAGCGCCGCCGCGGCCTCGAAATCATCCTTCAGATCGAGATCGTCCCAGCGGTGGATGGTCACCCCGAAGCGCGCCTCCGCCGCCGCGATCTCCGCCGCGCAATCCCCGTATTGCAGGTTGACGAACACCACCCCCGGCAGGGCGAACAGCGGCGCGAAGGCGTCGAGCGTGACGTAGGCGGCGCGGCGCTCCCCATCCATGACTTGGCTGCGCCACGCGATACCGACCTTCAATCCCGGCCCCAGAGCGGCCAGCCGGTCCCGCCAGCGGTCCAGGCGTCCGGGTTCAGGCACCAGCCAGGGCTGGGCCGGGAACCGCTTCCAATCGGAACGCAGCAACCGCGGCAGCGACGCGGCGGCAATCTGCACGTCGACGTCGCGCGGCTCCACGGTCGATGGACGGACCGTCGCGCCGGGAAGGGAGCGCGCGAAGAGAGACGCCAAGCGGCGGTCGCACTCCACCACCAGATGCCCGGCACGGCGCAGCAGATCGGGGTAGCAGGAGGAAAAGAGGATTTCATCGCCCACCCCCTGCTCACGCCAGACCAGCAGGCGAGCGGAAGAGATGTTCTCGCCCCGCCAGGGTCTTGCCGCGAAGCGGCGCTTCTGGTCGCGGAACTGGGGGGTGTCGAACCGCCAGTCATGCTCCGCCCATCCGGCGCGAAGCTCTCCCCGCTCCAGGAGCAGGAGCGACAAGTTGTAATGAGCGGTCGGCAGCGCCGGATTGAACCGGATGGCTTGGTGGTAGGCGGCGATGGCCTCGGCCGGTCGCTGCCGCCGCGCCCAATGCATGGCGAGATTCGCCTGGGCCTCCGCCATCTCCGGCGCACGGTCGACCGCCCGGCTGTGGCAGGCGAACGCCTCCTCGACGCGCCCCAGCCGGTCGAGCGCGCTCCCCCGGTGGCTCCAGGCGACGGCGGCGCCGGGTGCGGTCAAGGTGGCGCGACGCAACAGCCGCTCCGCCTCCGCGGGCCGGTCGGCCCTCAGGCAGAGCGCGCCGAGACTCACCAGCACATCCACCTCCGATGGCGCCAGGGCAAGCGCCCGCCGGTAGCTCCGCTCCCCCCCAGCCCGGTCCTCGCGCTCGGCGAGCAGGTGCCCCAGATGGGTGTGCGCCATACCGAGCGACGGGCGAATCCTCAGGGACCGCCGCGCACAGGCTTCCGCTTCGCCACCCTCATCCCGCTCCCGCAGGAGGGCGGTGCGGTTGAGCCAATGCTCCGCCACGTCCGGACGGAGCAGAACGGCGTTGCGCTGCGCCGCCAGAGCGGCGTTGTGCCGGCCGGTCGCCTTGCAGGCATCGGCCAGCGCGGCATGGGCGGAGGCGTTGTCGGGATCGGCCTTAACCGCGAGGGCCAGCACCGTCACCGCGTCGTCGGCATCGCCTTGGCGAAGCCGCAGGATTCCCAACAGATGAAGGGCCACGGGATGATCCGGCAGGGCGTCCAGCACTGTCCGGCAATGGTCCTCCGCCTCCTTCAGTGCCCCGGCGCGGTAGTGGGTGACGGCCTTGGCGATCACTAGAGCGACATCCACGGGTGCCGCGGGTGGGCGGCTCGTGACGCCCTCGACCGGCCGCGCCAGATTGCTCAGGGTTTGGGCGATGCACACCATGACGGCGGCCAACGTCTCGCCGGGGCGGGGCTGGAACAGGCGCATCGTCGCGTACCAGGGACGGACGCCGGTGCCGAGCTGCGTCCAGTCGCGGGCGCCGATGCGCCAAGCCGGCACGCCCAGGGCTCCCGCCAGTTCGCCGGTGGATACGGCCGGCGCGATGACCAGATCAAGCGAAGCGGTCAGGGCCGCTGCGCCCTCGAAATCATCCTTGAGATTCAGATCACCCCAGCGGTGGATGCTCACGCCGAAACGCACCTCCGCCGCCGCGATCTCCGCCTCGCAGTCACCGTATTGAAGATTGACGAGAACCACTCCGGGAATCGCGAACAGCGGCGCGAACGCTTCCAGAGTGATGTAGGCGGCCTTTCGTTCGGTCGTCATCAATTGACTGCGCCAAGCGATGCCGATCCTCAGCCCCGTCCCCAGGGCGGCCAGCCGCTCCCGCCAGACGGCGAGGCGTTCCGGGTCGGGCACCAGCCAGGGACGGGGCGGGAAGCTCGCCAGATCCGGTCGCAGAAGACGCGGGAGAGCACCCGCGGCGATGTGGGCGTCACAGTCCGGAGGGACCAGGGTCTCCGTTCCGTCGGAAGCCGCGGTCTCCTTCCGGACCGTGGCCCAGGGAAAGGAGCGGCTGAACAGGCTGACCAGCCGATGGTCGCATTCCAGGATGACCTGAGCGATCCGGCCCGCCGCCACGCGATCCGCCAAGGCGGGATAGCAGGAGGCGAACATCAGCTCATCCCCCACCCCCTGCTCACGCCAGACCAGAAGCCGGCGGACGGCCGCTCCGTCATTCCTCCAGAGCGGCGCTGCGATGGTGCGCTCCTGATGTTCCTTGGCCTTGAACCGATCCTGATAGGCGTCCCAACCCTCCTGCAGATTGCCCGTCGCGAGGCTGACCAGGGCAAAGTTCAGCCGGGCTGCGGCCAAGGCCGGATCGATGCGCAGGGCACGACGCAGGGTTCGCTCCGCCTCCGCCACGCGCGTCGCCTGCCATTGCAGCATGCCGAGGTTGGCATAGGCCTCCGCATGCCCCGCGTCGATGGAGAGCGCGCGCCGATGCGCGGCCTCCGCCTCCTGGTTCCTTCCCAGCACGTTCAGGGCAAGACCCAGGGTGGTCAGCGCGATGGCACTCCGCGGCGCCAGACGCACCGCACGCCGGTGCAGGCGCAGCGCGCCGTCCCAATCGTCCCAATCCTTGAGGACGTTGCCGAGGTTCGTGTAGCTGTCGGGATAGTCCGGCTGAACGATCAGCGCCCGCCGGTACAGGGCCGCGGCAGCTTCCGCCCGGCGTGCGGCCCTTTGGGAATTGCCGAGATTGTTCAGAGCCTTGCCATAGTCCGGCTGAACGGTCAGCGCCCGCCGGAAGACGCCGGCGGCCTCCTCCGGCCGGTCCAGGCCGTCGAGGCCGGTGCCCATGTTGTTGAAGGCCACCGCATCGGTGGGGCGCAACGCGAGGCACGCCCGCAACGCCATCACGGCGGCAGCGTGATTGCCCAGGTCGAGCAGCGCCACGCCGAGATTGTTCCACGCCCCGGCCAGCAACGGGTCCTGGGACAGCGCTTGCCGGTAGCGGGCGATGCCATCCGCCAGCCGCCCGTTCCCTTGAAGCGCACTGCCCAGATGGAAAAGCAGCCGCGCGTCCCGACCGCCGTCGGCATCCACCGCCGGCGCCAGAACCGCCGCCGCCTCGGCGAAATCGCCGCGCTCGTTCAGAAGCGTCCCCAGGTCCCGTGCCACCTCCCGGTCCGTCGGATCATCGGACAGGGCACGGCGCAGGCACAATTCCGCGTCGGGATGGCCCAGGACACGCAGCACGAGCGCCAGGCTGCGCCACGCCTCGCCATGGTCGGGCTGCGTTTGAACCACCCGGTAAAAGCCCAAGGCGGCCTCGTCCAGACGGCCACGGCGCCGGTGGAGGACCGCGAGATCGAAGCGGGTGGCGGTGCGCCCGGGATCGGCGCGCAGCGCCTCCTCGTAAGCCGCGATGGCATCGTCGATCCGCTCCTGCGTCTGCAGAAGAAGGCCGAGATTGACGAGCGCCTCCGCGTAGCCGTCCTGAAGCGCGATCGCGCGACGATAGGCGCGGGCCGCGTCGTCCGGACGGCTCCGGTCGGCCAGGAGATTGCCCAGGCTGTTGTAAGCGGGGGCGAAGGACGGATCGGTCGCCAGGGTTGCGTGGAAGCAGGCCGCCGCCTGCGCGGGGTGACCGGCTTGATAGGCGGCGATGCCGGACAGGTGGCGGGCGTCCGTGTGGGATGGATCGGCGGACAGGATGCGGCCGTAGAGAGCCCAGGCCTCCCCCAATTTGCCTGCGCGATGCCGCGCGATGGCATCGGTCAGAAGCTCGTCGGCCGACCGCCCGCCCCAGTCCTGCACCTCCGCTTCGGTCACGGCGCCGGATCGACCCCTGGGTTTTCCGACGCGCCCTCGACGCTGGGCGCGGTCTCGGACCCGCCTTTGAACATTTTCCGGCAGATTTTCAGAGCGCGGTAGTGGTTGCGCGCCTCGACCAGCCGTTCAATCTCATTCAGGTCTTCGCTGCAATCCGGCCGGGCGTCGCGCGTCTCCGCCAATATGGCGGCGAAGCGCTGCAGGTTGAGCACCGCATCTTCCGGGAAGATGTAGATGAGCTGGATGACGAAGTAGAGTTTTTTCTCGATACAATCGATCTGCTCTTCCTTCAACACCTCGCGCCCACGAAGGAAGTTGGCGGTGTTGTAAAGAAAGAACGAGCCGGGACGATCACCGGCCCCGATGACCGCGCCGTTGATGATGACCTTTTCATTGGGGCGGAGAACGAACTTCAGAGGCATGAAACGGACCCGGTCCTTGTCTCGGCGGCGCGCGGAAGCGGGAAGCGCTTGCCGGAAGGCGCCGCACCAAATGAAACGGGCGGCGGCTTGCGCCGCCGCCCGCCGGGCGTGATCCTACCCGAAGTCTCAGGCTTAGAACAGACGCAGGATCGACTGCTGCGACTGGTTGGCCAGCGAGAGGGCGATGGTGCCGAGCTGCTGACGGGTCTGCAGCATCAGCAGGTTGGCGCCTTCCTCGTTCTGGTCGGCCAGCGTCAGCTTGCTCGCGCCTTCCGTCAGCACGTCGCTGAACTCCTTGGTGAAGTTCTCACGGGTCGTGATGACGTTCAGATTGGTCGACAGCGTCTGCGAGGCCGAACGCAGGTTCTGCTTCGCATAGTCGATGCTGGCAACCGCCTTGTCGATGTCGGCGCGGTCGGTCCAGTCGTTCTGCGCATAGTCCAGACGCAGGCCCTGGCCGCTAGTGGTCAGGTTCTGCGACTTCACCGTGATCGCGTTGGTGTTGCGCTCGTTGAGCTGCACCGTCAGATCGTTCGCGGTGTTGGCGTCGGTCACCTGCACCGAGACCAGATTGGCCGCCGAGTTGGCCGCCGCCGCCTGCTTGATGTTCTTCTGATCGACGTTGAAGCGCACCGTGCCGGTGTCGAACGCGTAGGCGTTCTCGCCGTCCGACAGCTTGCCCTCGCCGCGCTTGGACATGCCGTCGCGGGTCACCGTGGCGCCGCTCAGGTTGCTGACCGAGATCTGGATGTCGACCTTCTTCTCGATGCTCGAGACGCCGTTGCCGGCGTTGGCGGCCTGCTCCAGCAGCTTGCGGTCCACCGTGAAGGACACCACCGTGCCCGACGCGAAGCTCTCGGAGATGCGCTTGGTCAGGGCGTTCTCGGCCGTGGCCTTGACGGTCATCTCGCGGGCGGCGTTGGTCGTCGTCGCACCGGACAGCGTGATCGTGCCGGTCGTGCTGACCGTGACGGTCTGGACGTCCTTGCCGCTGAGGCGGCCGTTGGCGCCCAGCGCGCTGTTGATCGACGCCTTGAGCTGGTTGGCGATGTTGTTGCGGGCGTTCTGGCCCGTCGCCACGTCGCCGGCGGTCGCGGTGTAGGTGAAGGTCTGGTCTTCGACGGTGATGGTGAAGCTGTCGCCGGCTTCGACCGTTCCGCCCAGCGTCACCTGGGTGATCTGCGCGGTGCCCGTCTTGGCCGCCGTCGTCGTGTTGGCGGCTATGGTCTGGCTGTTGTCGAAGTAGGTGACCGTGCGCGACTCGTTGCCGTCCGTGACGATGAAGGACCGCTCGCGGCCCGACGCGCCGCGGACCTCGATCTGCACGTCGGAGAAGCTGCCCGCCGACGTCGACATCGTGCCGGACAGCTTCAGGCCGACCAGGCCGTGGGCCATTTCGGCGCTGTTGATCTCGCCGGCGGCGCCTTCGATGGAGCCGTCGCCCTTGACGCGCACCGTGTAGGTGTCGGCCGACACCACGTTGGTGACGCGGGCGTTCTCGATGCCCTGGATCGTGTTGACGGCGCGGCGCGATTCGCTGGTGGAGTCCATGCGCAGACCGTTGCCGGCCAGCAGGTTCTTACCACCATAGGCGGAGTCACCGGCCAGCTTGTCGATCTGTTCCTTCAGCGCGTTGAACTGCGAGGCCAGCGTCTTGCGGGTGGCGACGGAGCCGGCGTCGGTGCCCAGAGCGGAATAGGCGGCGGTGGTCAGGCCGCGCGCCTGCTCGATCATGTCGTCGATCGAGCTCAAGCCCTTGTCGGCGGCCTTGATGGTGCTGATGGCCTGGCCCATCGTGTCCTTCAGCGCGCTCAGGTCGCCCGCACGCTGGGTCAGACCCTTCGCCGCGAAGAACGAAGTCGGGCCGTCGAGGGCCGTGTTGATCTTGTTGCCGGTCGAGAGGATGTTCTGCTTCTTCGCGATCGAGTCCTGCACGCCCTGCAATTGCAGCAGGTTCGTACGCATCGAAGACGAGAGGGAAATGTCGCTGCCAGCCATGGAAGTCACTCCTTTTGGAGGATGTCAGTCCGTACGACGGTGCGCGCACGGAGAGGGACTAATTCCCTCGGGCTAGCAGTAGGCAAAAAATGGGCCAGATCGAATTTGCCGCCCAGGCGAGGCAATTCCTGCCTCCGGGCAAATCAGGACTCGGCAACTTTTGCCGGGTGCCCGGCAAAAGTTGCCTCCCGCCCGGCACCGTTTGCCGGTTGCGCTTCCGACCCGGCAGATTCTGCCGGGCTTGCAGGGAGCACCATCACCTCGCAGACGGCGAGTGGGCCGGCGGTCAGCGTCACGCTTCCCCAGGACCAGCCGACGCCGAAACCCGACAGGACGAGGCGCAACGGACCGCCACACAGCGCCGCACCCAATTCGGAGGCCAGCGCCAGGGGAATGGAGGCGGAACTGGTGTTGCCGAATTCGCTGAGTCCGATCACCGTCTGGTCAGGCGTGGCGCCGAGCTTCTGCGCAAGGTGGCGGATCATCTGGGCGTTGGCCTGATGCAGGACCAGCCGGTCCACCGTCTCCATCGCCCAGCCGGCCCGTTCCAGAACGGCGCGGATGTTCCCAGGCACTTCCCGCAGGGTGAAGGCGAAGACCTGCGTGCCGTCCATGAACAGGTGCGCGGGCTCGCCGGGCCGCCGCAGACCACCGCCGGGGACGGCAAGATAGGGAGCGCCCGCGCCGTCGCTGCCCAGCGCGAAGACCATGGGTGCCGCCCCCTCCTCCGCCACCAGCGCCGTCGCCGTGGCAGCGTCGCCGAACAGAGGCGCCACGGTGCGGTCGTCGGGGTCGAGCACGCGCGATGTCGTGTCTCCCGCGATCAACAACGCGCGCCGCCCGCCCGCCGCCTTCAGCATCGCCGATGCCGTCCACAGGCCGTGGACGTAGCCCGAGCAGCCGAGCGTCAGATCGAGCACCGCCGCCCCCTTGCCCAGCCCCAACCGATGGTGGAGCCGATAGCCCGAGGCCGGCAGGATGTGGTCGTGGGTTTGGGTGACCATGACCAGCAGGTCGACGCTGTCCGCCGCCCAGCCCAGCCGGTCCAGCAGGCGACGCGCCGCCGCCTCCCCCAGATCGGAGGTGCATTGATGGGAGGGCACGAGATGGCGGGCTTCGATGCCCGTCGCCTTGGCGATCCGACGGGCGGCGTCCTCGCCGAAGCGGACGGCCAGATCCTCCACCGTCTCGCGCCGCTCCGGAACACAGGCGACGAGGCCGGTCAGGGCGACGCCCTCGATCACGCTGGCCACCATGGGGCGTCTCCTTCCGTCAGCCGGTGATGCCGCCGTCCACGACGATGGTCTGGCCGGTCATGAAGCCCGCCCCATCACCCAGCAGGAAGCGGACCACCGGCACCACGTCGGCCACCTCGCCCAGCCGGCCCAGCGGCGTGCGCCGCACGATCTGGTCGCGCTGCCTCTGGGCCAGCGTGCCGGACATCTCGGTGGCGAGATAGCCGGGCGCAACCGAGTTGACGGTGACCTGGAGCCGCCCGACCTCGCGCGCCAGCGCGCGGGTCAGCCCGTCCAGCCCCGCCTTCGACGCCGAATAGGCGGACAGTCCGTTGTAGCCCCGCTGCCCGATGATCGACGAGATGTTGACGATCCGCCCCGGCCCCCGCGTCACCAGCTTGGCGCGCAGGAAGGCGCGGGCGACCTGGATGGCGCCGGTCAGGTTGACCTGGATGACCTCCTCGACGTCGATCTCGGGAAAGGTCGCCAGCACCCCTTCGCGCGCGATGCCGGCGTTGTTGACCAGCCCCCAGAGCGGCGACGCGCCGCCCCAGTCCAGCGCGGCGTCCATGAAGGCCCGCACCTCCTCCCCATCGCCGATGCGGCAGGGCTTCCAGAACAGGTCCGCCCCGGCCAACCGCTCCAGCGCCGCGCTCGGCGCGCGGCTGCAGGTGGAGACGCGGTAGCCCTCGGCCAGCAGCGCCTCGACGATCCCCAACCCCAGCCCGCGGCTGCCGCCGGTGACGATGACATGCCGTTTGCCGCTCATGCCGTTCCCTTCCGCGTCTTCTTGCCCGCCGCCCCCAGGGCGATGCTCCCGGTCATGGTCACCAGACGGGGGCGCGCCGCGGGCGGCAGATCGGCCACCGCCGAGCGGATCGCGGCGCGCAAGGCGGCCTCATCCACCTCCGGCGCCGGAACCACCAGAGCGGTCAGGATATGGCCGGTCACCGGGTTGGCCGCCGCCTGAACCAGGGCGTCCCGCACGCCCGGCACGTCCAGCAGCACCTGCTCCACCGCCTCCGGGGAGACCTTCACACCGCCGACATTGATCCGCCCGTCGATCCGCCCGGCGAACAGCGCGCGGTCGCCACGCAATTCCACAAAGTCCCCGGTGGACAGCCAGCCATCCCCATGGCCGAGCATCGCGCGGGGGCTGTTCACCTCCAGCACGCCGTCGTTCAGGCGCAGGCCCACCCCGTCGATGCCGCCGTCCAGCCAGGCGGCGGGAAATCCGGCCTGCCCATCGCCCACCGCGAACAGGGCTCCCGCTTCCGTCGAGGCGTAGATGTGCCGAAGCTTCGCGGTCGGGAAGCGCTCCGCCAACCGGTCGAGCAGCGGTTGGTCGGCCACCTCCCCGCCCAGCGTGACGGCGGCCAGCGGCGGCGCCACGCCGTCGAGCGACAGCAGGAAGGAGCGCCAGAAGCTGGGCGTCGCGCTGATGTGAGTCACCGCGTTCCTCACAGCGAGGCGCGCCAGTTCCCCCGCACCGACACCGGGCGCCGACACCAGCGTCGCCCCCGCCGCCAGAGCCGTCAGGATGACCTGAAGCCCGGCGAAGGCCGCCGGTTCATAGGCCAGCAGCCAGCGCGCGCTCGGATCGGCAGCACCGCGCAGCCGTCCGCGCAGGCGCTGGAAGTTGTGCCGGATCAGCTTCGGCGTGCCCGTGGTGCCAGAGGTTTCCAGCAACACCGCAAAGCCCGGCCCGTTGGGCTTGGCATCCGTCTCCACAGAGGTGCGGCGCGACAAATGCAGTTCCACCTCGGCCCGTTCGGCGGCGACAAGGGCGGCGACAAGGGCCGGCACGCCCTGCGGCGGCAGGACCGCTCGCGTCCCCATAGCCCGGAACGCCGCTTCGAAAGCGTCGGCCTGTGAGGCGATCTCCGCCCAGCCGACGCTTCGCTCCGCCTCGATCAGGCGAATGCCGGGATGCAGCCAGGAGGGCGGTGGCGGCGGGCTCATGAGGACCCGGCGGACACGTCCGGACAGTGGAGGGCCGGACAGTGGAGGGCCGAACGGTAGAGGGCCGCCAGTTCCCCGACCGTGTTGAACTGGACAAATCCTGCGCGAAAGGGATCCTGACCGGTGCGCTGCTCCAGCACCACCAGCAGCGTGGCAAGGTCGAGGGAGTCGATCGGCAGATCCCCGCCGAGAAAACGGGTGTCCGGATCAAGCGCCGGCAGGGTCTCCCCCTTGTCGGCGGCGATGCGGGCAAGCTCTTCGGCGATCAGCGCGAACATGGAATTGGTCATTGGGGGTCGCATGCGGAAAGGAAGTCGCGGAGGATGGCCGTGACGGGGGTTGCCGCCTCACTATGCGGCAAGTGCCCGGCCTTGTCGAAGAGATGAAGCGGTGCCGCGGGGGGCAGGCGGTCGGCACTCGGCACCGGGATGATGCGGTCCTCGCGTCCCCACAGCAATTGGATCGGCATGGAGAAGGCCATCCAGTCCACCGGGTCGAGCGACCGGTGCGCCTCCACGAAGGAGCCGGCGATGATCCGCTCCAGGGCGGCGCGGCGCCGGGGATCGGCGGCCTGGGCGTGCATCACCTCTCCGACGCGTCCCGCCAGCAGCCAGGGCCGGGCGAACAGGCGCGCGGCGCAGTCCCGCCCATCCTCCACGCTCTCCAGCGCGGCGACCCGCTGCAGGAACTCCAGATCGAAGTCAGGGCCGAGGCCGGCGCTGGCGACCAGCGACAGGCTCGCCACCCGATCCGGGGCCTGCCGCGCCAGCTCCAGCGCGACGCAACCGCCCATCGAATGGCCGACCGCATGGACCCGCGGAATCTCCAGCGCGTCCAGCAGGCGCAGCAGCCAGGGCGCAAAGGCGCCGACCCGCCCGTCCCCGACATCCAGGGTCGAGGCGCCGTGCCCCGGCAGATCGACCGCCAGGACTCGACGTTCGGCGGCCAGCGCCGCGGCGTTGAACTGCCACGTCAGTGAATCCCCGGCGAAGCCGTGCAGCAACAGGGCCGGAACGCCGCCCCGCCCCATCGACAGATAGGAGGCGGGACCGCCCTCAATGTCGGCCCGTCCGCGCCGCGGCGAACGTTCGATCCTTTCAGTCACCTGACAGTCAGGCGGCCACGGCGATGCCGGCCAGACCGATCAGGTCCTCCACCGTCTTCGCCCTGACGAGCTTCTCGCCCTCCACGACGTGGCCGAGCTTCTCGTCGACCAGCGCGATGAAGCTGATGACGGCCAGCGAGTCCCAGGCGTCGATCGAGTCGAGTTCTTCCGCCCCCGTCAGCGTGCCGGGGTCCAGCTCCAGCATCTCGTCGAGCGCAAGCAGGAAATCCTTGCGGTTCATGGTGGTGTCTCCGTTTCAGTGGAGCGTGTTCTGACGCACGCTGCCGTTCAGGTCGGCCCATTCAGGGTGCTGGCGCAGAACTTTGCAACAATCCTGCCAGCCGAAGCCGGGATTTTCGGGAAGCAGCGCCCCCAGCAGGCGGCGCACCAGCTCCAGGTCGGCGGCCTCGTCGACGCACCAGCGCTGGTCGAAGACCGCGCCGTCCTCCGGGGCCAGGGGGGCGCCGATGCGAAAGCGTTCCGGGCGGCGGTAGATGTGGGCGGTGACGTGCTCGCGCTCCGCCGGTTCGGTAGCGCCGGCGGCGGCCGTGTCCAGGGCGGCGCGGCTGAAGACCTCCGCATCCAGCCCGCGCGGGAAGCGGGTGACGTCCAGGCTGAGATAATCCAGCGGCGGCTCGGCCTCCAGGAAGGCGGTCACCACGCGGCCCACCAGCGCCGGGTCGATCAGCGGGCAATCGGCGGTGACCCGAACCACGACGTCGGCGCCCGCCATGGCGGCGGCCCCGGCGAAGCGCCCGAGCACGTCCTGCTCGTCGCCGCGGAAGACCGGCACGCCGAGTGCTCCCGCCAGCTCCGCCACCGGGTCGTCGGTGCCGTTCACCGTGGTCGCCAGCACCAGCGCGTCGAGCGTCCGGCAGCGCGACAGGCGGCGCAGATGGTGGGCCAGGAGCGGCTCCCCCGCCGCGTCCATCAGCACCTTGCCGGGCAGGCGGGTCGAGGTCATGCGGGCCTGCGAAATGCAGACGACGCGCGGCTTGGCCGTGGCGGCGCTCATGCGTCCTCCCTCATCCGTTCTCAGGTGCCAGCATGTCCCAGCGCAGCGGCTCACCGCGCGTCAGGGCGCGAGCGGCGCGGCGGCCAAGCACGGCCGGGAGGTGCTTCGGCTCCAGGCCAAAGCCGGGACGGATGGAGCGGACGTTGCCGACGCTCAGCGCTTCGCCCGGCGCCACGTCGGCGGTGACGTAGAGAGAGCGGCGATAGTCGCGCCCGCCCGCCTCGCTCGGCTTCACCCCGTAATGGACGCCGCCCAGCGCCGCCCAGGCGGTGCGGACGGACTCGGCCATCGCCTTGAATTCCGCAGGCTCCAGCGAGAAGGCGCTGTCCACCCCGCCATCGGCTCGGGACAGGGTGAAGTGCTTCTCGATGACCACCGCACCCAGCGCGGCCGCCGCAACCGGCACCGCCGCGCCATGGGTGTGATCGGACAGACCGGCGGCGACCCCGAAGGCCTGCGCCAGATGCGGAATGGTGCGGAGGTTGCAATCCTCGGGCGGCGTCGGATAGCCGCTGACGCAATGGAGCAGGATGAGCGGCGCGTCGCCCGCGGCCTCCACCGCCTCGCCGATCTCGCCCAGCGTGGCGAGGCCGGTGGACAGGATCAGCGGCTTGCCCGAGCGGGCGGCCCGGCGGATCAGCGGCAGATCGTTCAGCTCGAAGGAGGCGATCTTGAAGGCCGGGGCGTCCAGCCGCTCCAGCAGATCCACCGCCGTCTCGTCGAAGGGGGAGCTGAAGATGGTCAGGCCGAGGGCACGCGCGCGCTCGAACAGCGGGCCGTGCCACTCCCAGGGGGTATGAGCCTCGCGGTAGAGGTCGTGCAGGGTGCGGCCCTTCCACAGCCCGCCCTCCAGCAGGAAGCCCGGCCCGTCATGGTCGATGGTCAAGGTGTCGGCGGTGTAGGTCTGCAGCTTCACCGCGTCGGCGCCGGCCTCCCTGGCGGCGTCGACCAGGGCGAGCGCCCGGTTCAGTTCGCCCTGGTGGTTGCCCGACATCTCGGCGATCAGATAGGGCGGGTGGCCGGGGCCGATGGGGCGCCCGTTGATGACGACGTCGCGCGGCACGGGATGGGTCTCTCGGTGATGGTCGAGGATCACTCTGCCATGGAAGCGGTTGGCCGGTCTTCCCTTTGTGCGGTTGCCCGCAGAAGGTCCCGCGCCTCCTCACCATAGGCCAGCAGGCGCTCGGTGCAGCGGTGGCGGTCGCCGACGGTCCGGAAGCGGACGCGCGACAGCTCCGCCTGCCGCTCGCGCAGCGCAGGGTCGGCGACCAGGGCGGCGGCGCGCTCCACATAGGCGGCGGTGTCCGTCACCGGGATGCCCGCTCCGGCCACGCTCGCCACGTCGCCCCAGGCCAGCGTGACCACCGGCAGCCCCTCGGCGATGGCGTAGGCGGCGCTGCCGCCGCCGCCCTGGCGCGACGGGTTGAGGTAGGCGTGGCAGCGCCGATAGAAGGCGCGGATATCCTTGAGATGACCCAGGCTGCGCATCCGCGCACCGTTGCGCGCCGCCGCCAGCCGGGCCGGCAATTGCTCCACCTCTCCCGCGAAGACGATCACGGCACCGGGGCAGCGGTCGAGGATGGAATCGGCCAGCGCGAGGAACTCCGCGGTCACTTCGAGGTCCAGACGGGTGCCGACCACCGCGAAGACGAAGGCCGCATCGCCGAGATCGAGAGCGCCCCCGACTCCCGCCGTGGGGGGTGGGGAAAAGCCCAGCGTGAAGGGCCGGAAACGCCGCGCGAAGGGGCCGCGGTAGAGCGCTGGCATCGCGTCGGTGTGGTTCCCCTCCTCGTAGCCCAGCACCAGATGGGCCAGCGAGATGGTCATGCCCGAGGTGGTGGGCAGGCAGACCACCGGACGCGCACCGGTCACCGCGAACAGGTCGCCCACCACGTTGGCGCCGCCAAAGGTCACCAACAGGTCGGGGTCGTAGCCGTCGATGGCGCCAACGATGGTGGACAGCTTGTCCTTGGAAAAGGCGCGGTCGGTGAATGAGGCCGTCTTCACCTGCCGCCCGAACATCTTCAGGGCGAACACGCCCTCGTAATCGGCGACCAGTTCCGCGACCATCGGCGGAACGAACAGGCTCTCGGCCCGCAGCGGCATGGTGTTGCAGTTGATGATGGCGACATCGAGCCCGAAATCGTCCTGGAGCCGGCTGGCGTAGTCGAAGCAGTCGCGCGAGGGCTGGTGCTGGTCGTTGGTGAACTGGTTGGTCAGCACGGCCACCCGGCGGATCGGCCCGTCGCGCGGCGCGTGGCGCGGCGGTACGACGCCCCAGCGCCGCGCCACCGCCTGAACCAGTTCCTCATAGAAGCGGAACAGGTCGCAGGGGCCGAAGGCGCCCAGCTTCTCCGGCGCCGACGCGGCCAGGAACAGCTGCCGCGCCATGCACCAGTAGGTGTAGTGCATCAACTGCGGCCCGACCCGCTCCCCGCCCAGCATCAGGTAATGGAGAATGCGCTCGTAGTGGTAAAGGTCGCCGGTCAGTTGGAACAGCACGGAGTGGAGCAGCACCGTTTCCCCGGTCGGAGGGTCACGACGCAGTTCCTCGGCGATGGACAGGCGGGTGTCCGAATCCAGCTCGCGGCGCATGCGCTCGCAATGGGCCGTCAGGGCGTTGAGACGGTCGGCGTTGAACTGGCGCTCGCTCAGCAGGGCCTTCAACGTGGCGGCCTGTTCCCCGGCGATGTCGGACATGCGGATCCCCCAACCGGCGCCTGTGTTGCGCCCCGCCTCCTGATAGCCCCGGCGTGGTTAAGGTTTCAAGAACGCGCCGCGCGTTCGGCCAGAGCCGCCGCGACCTCGTCCACCGCCGCGGACCAATCACCGGGGCGGGGCTGGCGGAACAGGCGGGCGGTTGGGTACCAGGGACTGTCGGCGCGGTCGAGCAGCCAGCGCCAGTCCGGCGCGTGGGACAGCAGCGCCCACAGCGGAACGCCCAGCGCTCCGGCCAGATGGGCGGGCGCGGTGCAGGAGGACACCACCAGATCCAGCGACGCCATGATCGCCGCGGTGTCGGCGAAGTCGCGGATCTCCGGGGCCAGATCGGTGAAGGAGGGGGGCATCGCCCGCCCCGCCAGTTCGTCGCGCCCAGGGCCGAGTTGCAGACCGAAGAAGCGGCAGCCCGGCACCGCCAGCAGCGGGGCCAGCGCCGCCAAGCCCGGCGACCGCTCACGGTCCCCGGCGAACTGCGGGTTGCCGGCCCAGACCAGCCCGACCGTGAGACCCTCGCCGGTCAGCCGTTCCTTCCACGCCGCAGTGAGTGCCGGGTCGGCGCTCAGGTAGGGGACGGCGGCGGGAATGGTCTCCAGCCGGGTGGCGAAGGCCCGCGGCAGGCTGAGCAGCGGGCACTGCCAGTCGAACGCCGGCAAGGGCTCGCCGCGCGCGACGACCCGCTCCACCCCCGGCAGGCCGTGGAACAGGGAAACCAAGTCGGCCCCGACCTCCAGCAGCACTCGGGCGCCGCGGGCGGCCACCAGGGGGGCATAGCGGACGAACTGGATGGCGTCGCCGCGGCCCTGCTCCTCGTGCAGCAGGATGGTTTGCCCGGCGATGCCCTCGCCGCTCCACAGCGGTTGCGGCAGGCCGCGCGGCCGGGTCGGGAAATCGGCCACGCCCCAGCGCGCCTCGTAATCCTCCCAACCACCCGCCAAATCACCAGCGAGCAGCCGCGCCAGGGAGCGGTTCCAGCGCGCCTCGGCGCTGGCCGGCTCAAGGCGGACGGCGCGATCGTGCAGGCGCAGCGACTCCGCGATCTCCCGCCGGTCCCGCAGACGGTTCGCCAGCCCGCTCAGCGCGCTGCGGTGATCCGGCTGGAGGACCAGCGCGCGGCGGAGCGTTCCAAGGATGCCGGGCTCAGACAGGGAGAGCGCGTGCCAGCCGTTCGCCGAGTCCGGGCGCAGCCGCAGGAGACGGCGCAGCGTCCTCACGGCGCCCACCTCCCCGCCCGCTCTTCGCCCGGCGGCGGCGAGAAGTTCCAGCGCGCCGTCGTTCGCCGGGTCGAGCGCCAACGCGCCGCGCAGAGCCGTGGCGGCGTCGTCCCAACGTCCCGCCTCGTAATGGGCGCGGCCGAGGTTGAGCCGGACCGTCGCGTCCTCCGGCAACAACGCCGCTGCGTGCGTCAGCGCCGCCGGCGCCGCCGGGTCCTGGACGCGCTGAAGCGCCACCCCGAGATGGTGCCACGCCTCCCCATGGTCGGGACGCAGCCGGACGGCGCGGCGCAGGGCCGTCATCGCCTCACCCGTCCGTCCCTCGTAGCGCAGCAGGATTCCGGCCTGGACCAGCGGCTCGGCGAGGTCGGGCTGGAGGAGGGTCGTGCGGCGATAGGCCGCCATGGCGAGCCCGCCCTGCCCCGCTTGCCGCGCCGCTCCGGCCAGCGGAAAGGCGAGCGCAGCCGAATCGGGACAAAGGCACAGGGCGGCGCGGTACTCCTCGGCTGCTGCGGCGGGGTCGCCGCGGGCCTGATGCAGCATCGCGAGGTTGGCGCGGTATTCGGGCAGGCCGGGACGCAGCGCCACCGCCCGGCCCAGAAGTTCAACGGCCTGCTCCAACCGCCCGCCTTGGGCGCAAAGAAGTCCATAGAGGTGAAGGGCGTTGGGCTCGTCCGGAACGGCGTCGAGAATGCGCCCGTAGAGGGCTTCCGCCTCCTCCGTCCGCCCGGCGGTGTGAAGGTCGAGTGCGATGGCCAGCGCCTCGTCCAGAGTCGCCACGGCGCCCGTTCCGCTCAGGTCTCGCGGCCGCCGATCACGCTGGCGGCGACCGCCAGACTTTCCGGCGTGCCCATGTCGATGAAGCGCGCCTTGGCGACATGGCCGTGCAGCGTGCCCGGCGGCATCTTGTGCAGCACGTCGCGGGTCAGCGAGCTGGCCCCGGAGGCCGCGATGCGGTCGAGGAAGGCGGCGGAGAAGAGATACACTCCGGCGTTGATGACCCCGCGCCCCGGCGCCTTGTCGAGGAACTGGCGGACGCGGCTGTCCGGCCCGACCTCGACCCGGCCGAAGCGGGCGGCGTCCTCCACCTCCACGCACAGCACCGACGCCTCCGCCCCCGACAGGCGGTGCGAGGCGACGAAGGCGCGCAGGTCGGCGTCCAGGAAGGTGTCGCCGCTCATTACAAGGACGGTGCCGGCCTTCAGGTCCTTGCGGATGTAGGCGAGCGCCGCAGCGGAGCCCATCTGGCTCGGCTCGATCTGGCAGACGACGTCCAGCGACCGGTTGGTGTCGCCCTGCGCCAGCCACGCCGTCACCCGGTCCGCCAGATGGCCTAGGCACAGCACCACCCGGCGCGCGCCGTAGGCGGCCAGATGGTCCAGCAGATGTCCGAGAAAGGCGCGGCCCGCGATGGGCGCCAGCACCTTGGGCGTGTCGCCCGAGACGCCCCGCATGCGCGAGCCGAGACCACCGGCAAGCAGCGTGACGTCAATGTCCGTCAAGGCTTCCTCAGGCCGCACCGTGCTTCCCCTCATGCTCCCGGCGCCGCGGCGCCGCCCCCACCCCCGCCGCATACCGCGTCGGCGGTGGATTGGTCAAACATTCGGTGGGGGTGACGGCGAACTTTCCCGGCCGACCGCCCAACGTAAGCCCCCAGCCGCTTGGCCTATTCCGCGAAGGCGGCCAGCGTGGTTTCGCGCGAAAAGATATGGGGATGTCCCTCCCAATCGCTGCGCAGCGTCTCGAACACATGGACGTCGTGGAAACGGCCATATTTGTGGACATGCTGCCGCAGCACCCCAACCTCCCGCGCCTTCACAACCCTCTGGATGCGGATGACCGTGTCGTTGCCCTCCATGAAATAGTTGAAGAGCTTGTTCATCCCCAATCCGTAGAAGCAATAGTCCATGATGAAACAGTGCAGGAAGCCGGCGAGCCGCCGCCTGTCCTTCTCCTCCACGATGTACGAGCCGGAGGAGCAGCGCAGATGCACCCGGTCGATGTCATAGTAGGAAAGATAGCCAACCGGCCGATCCTCATGCTCGATGATGAAGTGGCGGAAGTCCGGGCGGGCGTCCATCGCGGCCAGCCACGCACGCTGCCGGTCCACATCCGGGTTCTCCAGATCGGTGAACATGAAGCGGGTGATCGACGGCTCGGTTCGCCAGCGCAGCAGCATCTCGGCATCGTCGGTCGTTGGTCGGCGGAAGCGGAACATGAACCCTTACCCTTCGAACGCCTGCGGCGTCACGTCGCCAGATAGCCGCCGTCCACCGGCAGCATCACCCCGTTGATCCAGCCGCTGGCCGGCGACAGCAGGAAGGCGATGGCCGAGGCCACGTCCTCCGGCTTGCCGAAGCCCATGGGATGGGCGGCGCGGATCGCCTCGAACTGCTCCGCCGTGGTGGTGCGGCGGAAGCGCTCCATCATCTCCGTCTCGACCATCGCCGGGGCGACGCAGTTGACGCGGATGCCGTCGCGCAGGAACTCCATGGCCAGCCCGCGGGTGGCCGAGACCAGCCCGCCCTTGGCCGCCGAATAGACCACGTTGCCCGGCTGCCCGATCTCCGCGGCGACGGAGGACACCAGCACCAGCGCCGCCGGTTCGGCGTGGCAGCCCTTCTGCCGCAGCCCGCGGGCCAGCGCCAGCGCGCTCAGCAGGTTGGCGTGCAGGATGCTGTCGAAGAAGGCGCGGTCAACGCCGCGCACCGGCTTTCCGACGTGCACGCCGGCGCAATGCGCCAGACCGGCGATTGGACCACCAGCGTCCGCCTGCGCCTTGACCCAGCCGGGAATGGCGTCACTGTCCGACAGGTCGAAGGCCGCCGTCCGATGCCCCTCCCCCGGCAGAAGCGCCAGCGTCTCGGCCAGCCGCCCGGCGTCGCGCCCGTTGAGCGTAACCCGCGCGCCGAGCCTCGCGGCCAGCAGAGCGGTCGCCCGCCCGATCCCGGCGGAGGCGCCGGTGACCAGGACATGCCGTCCGGTGAGATCGACAAGAGGGCTCATGTCCCGGCTCATTCGGCGGCCATGCGGGCGAGCCACGCCCGGTGGAAGGCGGCGATGCGCTCCTCGCAGGAGCCGAGGACGGCCGGAGCCTGGACCTGCTTCAGCCCCTTGTGGGTGGCTTCGGCCACGCGCTGGTCCTCGCCCAGAATGGTGCGGTTGAAGCCGGCGACGTTGGCCTCCACCGCCTTGCGGGCCGCTCCGCCCTTGGTCTGCGGCTTGGACGTCTCGCCCAGGAAGAGGCGGTAATGCAGCTCGCAGCGGTCCGGCCCGACGGGATCGTAGGTCTGGACGCTCATCAGCGCGCCGTGGGAAACGCCGATGGCGAGGTTGGGGAAGATCAGATAGTGGTCGTAGCTTTCCAGCCGGTCGCTGCGCGGCAGCCCCATCTTCTGGCTCACCCCGTCCCACCAGCGCGCCGAGCCGTCGGACAGCTGGCTGACGCCCCGCGAATGCTCGCCCTCGTAGGAGCAGATCCACACCTTCTTCACGTAGCCCTTGAAGGTCTCGGGGTGGGTGGCGTCGACGTGGTAGACTTCCAGGGCGCTTTCCAGAGCCGCCTTCCAGTTGGCGTTCCAGGGCAGCACGCCCTCGTCGATGCGGTCGGTGAACAGCTCCGACAGATGGTCGAGGACGGCGCCATAGGCGCCCAATTGCTCGTCCAGCCCCGGCCCGGCCGGCTCAAGCCGGACGAAGACGAAGCGGCCCCGCACCGCCACCTCGAAGCGCCGCAGGGCGAGGCGTTTCTTCGCGGCGTCGTCCAGCCCGAAATGCTCGCGGTTGCCGGGGATGCCGACCGGAACGCCGTCACGGTTGAAGACCCAGCCATGATAGGGGCAGACTGGCTTGCCGTTGCCGCAGGGCCGCAGGTGGATCAGCGAATAGCGGTGCGTGCAGACATTGTGATAGGCCCGCAAGTCACCGTCGAAATTCTGGACCAGAACCGAGGTGCCGGCGATGTCGGTGGTGATGAAGTCGTTGTCGTTGCGCAGGTCGTCCGTAAATCCAACGAACATCCAGCAACGGCGGAAGACTCGCACCGCCTCTTCGGCGTGATTGGCCTCGCCGGAGTAACGCTGGGGCGGGATCACCATGTCGGGCGGGAACGAAAGCTGGCTTTGCTGAACCCGGTCATCCATGGCTGATTCCATTTATCGGTTCGTTAATCATTCGACCCTAGCGTTCTTTCGGTTAATAGTCTCCGAATTCGCCCAAGTCCAGGACGGACGGAAGGGCGGCGGAGGGAGGGAGCATCCGGTGAAGGCCATCATCGAGGGCGTGCGCATCGCGGGATTCCGGGCCGCCGTGCCGCCGCACCGCCATTCCTTCCTGGAGGACCATTCCCTCTTCACGGCGGAGGAGGCGGAGAAGCTGTTCGCCACCACCGGCGTGTACGAGCGGCGCATCGCCCCGCCGCACATCTGCGCGTCGGACATGTGCGTCGCGGCGGCGGAAGGGCTGCTCGCCCAACTCGGCTGGGACCCGGCCAGCGTCGACGTTCTGGTCTTCGTGTCGCAGGACCCCGACTACAACGTGCCCGCGACCTCCTGCGTCATGCAGAAGCGGCTGGGGCTGTCCACGGGGGCGGCCTGCTTCGACGTCAATCTGGGCTGCTCCGGTTTCGTCTACGGGCTGTGGATGGCCGGGCGCCTGCTCGGCGGGTCGACGGGCCGGCGGGCCATCGTGCTGTGCGGCGACACCAGCTCACGCCACCTCGTGCCGGGCGACCGCTCCACCCTGCCGCTGTTCGGCGACGCGGGCGGAGCCGTAGCGCTGGAGGTCAGCCAGGGGGCGACGCCGATCCACGTCGTCGTCGGCACCGACGGCGGCGGGGCCAAGAACATCTGGGTCAAGGCCGGCGGCCGCCGCAACTCCTTGGTGCCCGGACGCGAACCATGGCCGGCGGACAAGCAGGAGCGGATGTTCACCGACTCGCGCCTCTCGCTGAACGGGGCGGAGGTCTTCGCCTTCACGCTGCGCGCCGTGCCGCCGCTGATCCGCGAGACGCTGGAGTTCGCCGGCGTGGGGGTGGAGGACATCGACCTGTGCGTGATGCACCAGGCCAACGCCTTCATGCTGGAGCATCTGCGCAAGAAGACCAAGTTCCCGCCGGAAAAATTCCTCGTGGACATGCACGATTTCGGCAACACCAGCTCCGCCTCCATCCCGCTGGCGGTCAGCCACCGGCTGGGCGAGGCGCTGTCCACCGGCACGCGAAAGATGCTGCTGGCCGGCTTCGGCGTCGGCTGGTCCTGGGGTGCGGTGGTCGCCGACGTTGGGCCGATCCCCGCCCCGGCGGTGCAGGAGATCCCCGACGACTTCCCCCTGCTAACCCCCTGAGCCGCCGGACCATGCGCAACCCGCTCGACCTCACGGGACGGCGCCTGCTGGTGACCGGGGCCTCCGCCGACAGCGACATCGGGCGGGAGATCTGCCGGACGCTGGCCGGGCTGGGGGCCGCCCTCACGCTGGTCGGCCGCCGCGCCGATGCGCTGGAGGCCACGCGCGCCCTGCTGGACGGACCGGAGCGGCACGGCGTCGCCCCCTTCGACCTGACCGACCTGGACGCCATTCCCGGCTGGATGAAGGGGCTGGCGGAGGCCGGCGGTCCCTTCGCCGGGCTGGTCCATTCCGCGTCGGAGCAGGGCTATTCCGTTCTGCGCCAGGTCAACCGGGCGCAGTTCGACCGCTATTTCACGCTGAACGTCGGAGCGTCGCTGATGCTGGCGCGCGGCTTCCACCAGAAGGGCGTCGTCGCGCCGGGCGGCGGGTCGATCGTCTATGTCGGCTCGGTCGCCGGGCTGAAGGGCCAAAAGGGCCGCTCGCTTTACGCCGCGAGCAAGGCGGCGCTGGTCTCGGTGGCGCAATCGCTGGCGCTGGAACTGGCCGACAAGCGAATCCGCGTCAATGTGGTGGCCCCGGCGGTGGTGCTGGGCGCCAAGGCGGAGAAGCAGTTCGCCATGCTGCCGGCGGAGCAGAACGCCGCGCTCGCCGCCGCCCACCCGTTGGGCTACGGCGCGCCGCAGGACGTGGCCGACGCCGTGGCCTATCTGCTGGCCGACAGCGGGCGCTGGGTGACCGGGACGGTGCTGCCCGTGGACGGCGGCTTCACCGCGGGGTGACCGCCTCCGCCAGAGCCCGCGCGATGCGCAAGGCTCCCTGGCCATCGACGATCCCCACCAGCTTGTCCGCCATGATCCGCCGCCGCGCCGGATCGGTCCAAAGCTCCAGCGCGACGTCCGCGATCCGCTCCGGAGCACCTTCGGTCTGTCCGGCCACCAGGGCGCACCAGCCCAGCGCCTCCGACTGGCGGGCGGCCTCCAACTGGTTGCCGGCAATGGTGACGAGGACGGCGGGCGTGCCGATGGCCGCCAGTTCCCCCGTCGTGGTGCCCGCCGCCGAGACGGCCAGCCCGGCCTGCGCCATCAGGCGACCCATGCGCGGCGTGTCGCGGTGCAGCCGCACGCTGTCTTTGAAACACCCCGCCGCGGCCTCCACTGCCGCCGCGTCGCGCACCGCCCCGCCGACCGCCACATCCAGCCAGACGCCGGGCGGCAGGCGGGGTGCAAGGCGTTCGATCACCGGAGCCGTCAGCCCCAGCGGATCGGAGCCGCCGAAGGTCACCAGCAGACCGCGGCGTTCCTCCAGCGGCGGCTTGCCCGCCGCCGCGGCCTCCCGCACCTCCCGCCGCAACGGCGCGTAGCCGGGGCCGAGCAACAGCCGGGCGTCTGGGTTGCCCTTGCGGTAGGGCAGCGACGCAGCGTCCGGCGCGGCGTTGACGATCAGCCCGGCGTGGATCGGTTCCCCCGTCCCGGCGTCGTCGAAGGCCAGGATGGGCAGCCCCGTTTCGGCCAGCCCGGCCCGCCAGCCTTCGGAGAATCCATAACCGTCCAGCACGATGGCCGCGGCGCCGGCTTCCGTTGCAATGGCGCGGGTTGCGGCAAGGTCGGCGGCGCTGCCGGGAGCCGCTTCGATCCGGTGAACGGCCATGCCGGCAGCGCGCAGACGCTCTTCCAAAGCCGGCGGCAGGCCCGCTGCGGCGAACAGGGCATCGCCGCCCAGCTCCTGCACGGCTTCCGCCACCGCGAGGCAGCGCATGACATGCCCGGCCCCGATGGACGCCCCGGCGTCGGCGCGGAACAGCACCCTCATGGGCCGTCTCCCGGCGTTCAATGCAAGGTCGGCGCGTTCGGCCCGGTGGGGCGCAGCCGCGTGCGGGCCGAGGACAGGCAGAAGGCATGCCAGTAGAGCGCGACCAGGGCGCCCGGCATGCTGTCCAGCTCATGCCCCGGCAAAGCGGTGATGTTCGCCGCGTGGGCCATGGCGGCGTTGGCGGCGTTGAGGCTGTGCTGCGCCGCTGGACCGATCAGCGCCAGCGTCTCCGCCAGCGCGCGGGCGTCGAGCCGCAAGGTCGCCGGGGCAACGGTCACCTGGGCGGTCCCGTCGCGCAGGCGCCCGATGGCGATGTAGGCCTCCAGGAGGTCCGGCCGGTCCTCCGGGCGAATGACCGCGGCGACCACGCGGTTGCCGGTCAGTGGGCCGGTGCCGTCGAACTCGAACACCACGGCGCGCTCGACCTGCCGGGCCTCGGCCAGGGCGGCGGCGCGCTCCCCGGCGGAGACTCCGGCCAGCCGCATCGCCTCCTCGAACATCTCCGGCCGCCCGCCGCCCTCGGCGTGGACGACCAGCGGGGCGTCCATCGTCGCGGCGATGGCGAGACGGCGCGCCATGATGTTCACCGCCTCCTCCGCCGCGTCGTCCGACGGCGTGTCCTGCAGCAGTTCCGCGCCCTTGCGCAGCATCACCTCGGCGAAGCTGATGTCCGGGGCGGTGTCTGGGGTCATGGCGCGGTCTCCGTCGAAAGGGGTCGGCTGTTGTACGCCAGCCTCGGGCGGGTTCTCAATGGCAGCCGCCGTCAATGATAACCGATGGCGCCCGTTACCTTCCCGCGGAAAACCCAGTAGCTGTAGGCGGTGTAGATCAGGATCGTCGGAATCAGGAAGGCCATGCCGATCAGCAGGAAGACCTGGGTTTCCGGCGGGGCGGCCGCCTGCCAGATGGTGATTCCCGGCGGGATCAGCACCGGCCACAGGCTGATCGCCAACCCCAGATAGGACAGGGCGAACAACCCCATGGCGAAGGCGAAGGGCAGCGCCTCCCGCCCCTCGTCCAGCGCCCGCCACAGGCCGAAGGCGAGGAAGCCGACCATCAGCGGCACCGGCGACAGCAGCAGGATGTTGGGAACCGAGAACCAGCGTGCGGCAATGGAGGCGTCCAGGAAGGGCGTCCACAGGCTGACCGCCGCGACCAGAACCAGCACCACGATGAGGAGCCGCCGCGCCACGCGGAAGCACCAGTCCTGCAGAATGCCGATGGTCCGCCAGATCAGCCAGGTGCTCCCCAGCAGCGCGTAGCCGGCGATCAGCGCCACGCCGCAGAACAGGCTGAAGGGGGTCAGCCAGTCCAGCATGGTCCCGGCGAAGTTGCGCCCCTCCACCTCGATCCCCTGGATGAAGGAGCCGAGAACCACCCCCTGCGCGAAGGTGGCGAGCAGCGAGCCCAGGAAGAAGGCCTTGTTCCACAAATGGCGGCTGCTCCGCGCCTTGAAGCGGAACTCGAAGGCGACGCCGCGGAAGATCAGCGCGATCAGCATCAGCAACAGCGGCAGATACATCGCCGGCAGGACGATGGCGTAGGCGATGGGAAAGGCCGCGAACAGCCCCGCCCCGCCGAGGATCAGCCACGTCTCGTTGAAGTCCCAGACCGGCGCCACCGAGTTCATCATGACGTCCCGCGCCTCCTCGCTGGGGGCGAAGGGGTAGAGGATGCCGATGCCGAGGTCGAAGCCGTCCATCAGCACATACATGAAGACGGCGAAACCGACGATGGCGACCCAGGCGAGGGTGAGCAGGCTGCCTTCCATGGACGTCACTCCGCGGGTTCGATGGATTCGCCGGGCACCGACAGCGGCCGCTTCGGCTGGTGGCCCTGCACCACCGCCGGGATCTCCAGATCCTCGTCGTTCAGCCGCGCCGGGCCGATGGTCAGCAGCCGGAACAGGTAATAGGTCCCGGCCCCGTAGATGATCGTGTAGACCACCATGAAGACGATCAGCGAGGTCAGCACCGCCCCGCCGGTCAGGGCCGGAGTGACCGCGTCCGCCGTGCGTATGATCCCGTAGACCACCCAGGGCTGGCGCCCGATCTCGGTGGTGAACCAGCCGGCGAGGATGGCGACGAAGCCCAGCGGCATGCAGCCGACCAAAACCTTGTGGAACCAGTGCGGGCTGTAGAGCTTCCCGCGCACCCGCTGCACCAAGTGGATCAACGCCACCGCCAGCATGATCATGCCGATCGCCACCATGATGCGGAAGGTCCAGAACAGGATTTCCGGGTTGGGCCGGTCCGCCACCGGGAAGTTCTTCAGTCCGGGAACCACCCCGTCCCACTCGTGGGTCAGGATCAGGCTCGACAGCGCGGGAATGGCGATTTCCGCGTGGTTGGTCTCCGCCTCGTTGTCGGGGATGGCGAACAGGATCAGCGGTGCCCGCGCCCCGCCCTCCCAATGGCCTTCCATGGCGGCGATCTTGGCCGGCTGGTGCTCCAGCGTGTTCAGCCCGTGCAGGTCGCCGAGGAAGATCTGCAAGGGCGCCAGGATGGTGATGAGCGCCAGCGACATGCTGAGCCCAACCCGCGCGTGCTCCAGGAAGCGGTTGCGCAGCAGGTAGAAGGCGCTGATGCCGGCCACCACGAATCCGGTGGTCAGGAACATCGCGGTGAGCATATGGGCCAGCCGGTAGGGAAAGGAGGGGTTGAAGACCACCGCCCACCAGTCGGTGACGAAGAACCGCCCGTCGCGCAGTTCCGCCCCCGCCGGGGTGTGCATCCAACTGTTCGCCGAGAGAATCCAGAAGGAGGACAGCACCGTCCCGGTGGCCACCAGAACCGCCGCCAGGAAATGGATGCCCCGCGGCACGCGGTCCCGCCCGAACAGCAGGATGCCGAGGAAGGCGGCCTCCAGGAAAAAGGCGGTCACCACCTCGTACTGGATCAGCGGCCCCAGGACGTTGCCGACGATGTCGGACCAGCGGCTCCAATTCGTGCCGAACTGGTAGGTCATCACGATTCCCGACACCACGCCCATGCCAAAGGAAATGGCGAAGATCCGCGTCCAGAATTCCGACAGGCTGCGGTACAGCGCCTTGCCGGTGATCAGCCACCGCGCCTCCAGCACCGCGATCCAGCAGGCCAGCCCCACCGTAAAAGAGGGAAAAAGAATGTGAAAAGAAATCACGAAAGCGAACTGGATTCGTGACAGAAGCAGCGGATCGAGGTCCATGGCCGCGGCCCTCCGTTGACGGTCACCGAGCCGAATCCAGCCGGCCCGACGCGACCCCCAACGCGGCATGTCGCAGGGAGTTCCCGTTTTCCAGTTGCGGATACTTTCTTTCCCTCCACCCCTTGAACCGCCGCCGCGGCCTCTTATTTCTAAGCTCTTGCCGACATCCACACAGTCACGGCCGGCCCTGGGCCACAGCCGATCCCACCCCGCTCCGATGGCCCCGCCGGCCAGCCGGGCCGGGGACCATCGGTCCATTGCAGGGTGTTTCCCGAGGATGCCGGAATCAGGAGAAGCTCTTTGACGGAACTGGCAGTTTCTGGCGAACCCCTCACCCTCTTTCTAAAAGAAACCCGCAAGTACGACTACCTCACCCCCGAGCAGGAACGCGACCTCGCCATCCGCTGGCGGGAGCGGCAGGACCGCCGCGCCCTCGACAAGCTGATCGGCAGCCACCTCCGGCTCGTTTTCAAAATGGCCCGCGGCTATCAGGGCTACGGGTTGCCGCTGTCCGACCTGATCGCCGAGGGCAACGTCGGCGTCATGCAGGCGGCCCAGAAGTTCGACCCCGACAAGGGGTTCCGCTTCGCCACCTACGCGTCCTGGTGGATCCGGGCGGCGATCCAGGAATATGTGCTGCACAACTGGTCGCTGGTGAAGATCGGCACCACCGCGGCCCAGAAGAAGCTGTTCTTCAGCCTGCGCCGGCTGAAGGCGCAGTTGCAGGACGCCGAGAACGGCACCTTCGGCGGCGACCTGTCTCCGGAAGCGGTGGAGAGCATCGCGACGACGCTGGACGTCTCCCAGGCCGACGTGATCGAGATGAACCGCCGGCTGGGCACCGACCGCTCGCTCAACGCCACACTGGCCGAGGATGGCGACAGCGAATGGCTGGACCTTCTGGCCGATGAGGGACCCGACCAGGAGGCAATCCTGGCCGGCGCGCAGGAGCGCAAGCGCCGGCAACAGTTCCTCAAGCTGGGGCTGGGCGTTCTCGACGACCGCGAGCGGCAGATCCTGGTGGCCCGCCGCCTGCGCGACGAGCCGCTGACCCTGGAGGAGCTGAGCCAGCACTTCCACGTCTCGCGCGAGCGCGTGCGCCAGCTTGAGGTGCGCGCCTTCGAGAAGGTCCAGAAGGCGGTGATGGCCCAAGCCCGGCAAATTCCGGGTACCACGGGCAAGGCGCTGCTGCCGGTGTGACCGGCGGCAGCCTCCCCACGGTGCGTTACGGCGTGACGAAGCGCGGCGGCTCCGGCAGCACGGAGGACCGCCGCCGCACGCCGCGCAGCGCGTGCTCCACCGTCGCGATCTGCTCCTCCACCGAGATCAGAATCTGCGACGTGACCTCCAGCGTCCGATCCTCGTAGACCCAGCCGTCCGGATGGCGGTCGCTCCACGCGGCGACCGTCCGGTCGCGCTCGTGCAGCAGGCTGATGATCTGCGGCCGGAACAGCCGAAGCATCGCGGTGATCCAGCGGTTCGCCGGCCAGGACGGGCGGGCGTGATCGACGGTGAAGCTGTCGAGCATGCGGATCACGTCCTCGGCCCCGTACCACGTCTCCCCCGTCACCCAACGGTTCGTCGTGAACAGGCGCACCGGCTGCCCCGCCACGTCCATGGCGATTCCCACCAGATGGGACAGCGCGTCGTTGGGGTTGTCCGGCTCCTCGTAATCCTTCAGCGGCACCGGCTCCATGCCCGGCGGCATCCCGAGCGGGCGCAGGAAGGTGTGGAAGTGCCCGTGCTCACCGTCGGGCCGCTCGTCCTCGGGGTGGCAATGATAATAGTACTGGGCGTGATACTCGGCATCGTAGACGTCGCCCGGCGGATAGTGGCGCCATTCGTAGAGCGTGCCGTGCCCGCGCAGAAGCTCCCCCACCACCGTGTCGCCGGTCTTGGCGAGCACGCGCTGGCACTGCCGGACCTCCCGCGCGGCCTCCGACATCGCCTGCAATTCGTCGCGCGAAAGCTCCGAAAGCTCCATCATCGGATGCTCTGCCCCGTCAGCCCCTGCCCTTCCCAGATCCCTATTACGTATGAGGCTTTGTACGCATAGCAAGCGCTTTCCTTAACGGACGCCCGCCGAACGGCCACGGCCGGCATCCGCACGGAACACCGCCTCGCCCCGCCGCAGGGTCCAATCCACCAGCGCGCCTTCCACCTGACCCAGCGCCGTGTTGAAGGCGGCGATCACGTCGGTGAAATCCGACCCGCGCACCGGGACCACGGCGTCGAAGGTCTCACCCGCCTCGATGGTCCGGTTGGGCATGGCGACCAGCTTGGCCGACAGCCGCACCCGCACCCGGTCCGGCGCCGCGGCGCTGGAGTCGCTGAATTCCGCCTGGAAGTCACGCAGTTCGGTCTTCAGCAGGAAGTCGGAGCGCAAGCCCGCCGAATCCCGTCCGACCGAGACGATCCGCCGGCTGTCCTCGAAGGACTGGACGATCAGCCCCTGCACCATGTTCGGCGCCCGGTCGGCCCAGGACACTCCGGCGAAATAGTCGAGCGCGGTGGCGGAGCGGGTGACCGCGATGCGCGGCGTGTCGATCCCGGCGCTGGCCGCCGGCGGCTCCACCAGCAACTGCCAGCTCACCGGCGGCAGCCCGGATTCCGCCACGGTTCCCGGCGTCAGCGTGTAGAGGCTGGGCGCGGTGGGGTTCAGCGCCGCGCAGCCGGTCATCAGGCCGACCGCCAGCAGCGCCGCCGCCACCCCCTTCATCAATTGGCTCGTCATCGTCCACGCACCTCCACGCCCTGGCGGGTTCCGCCGAACAGGAAGTTCGACGGGTCGTTCTCGATCCGCGTCACGACGCGGGACAATTGCCCCGACAGGTCGCGCAACTGCGAGATCAGCAAGGTCAGCTCATACAGCCCGCCGCCGGTGAAGTCGCGGATCGCCCCGCGATTCTCCCCGATCATGGCGTTGAGCTGGTTGGCGGTCTTGTTCAGCGATCCGGCCAGCGTGTGCAGATCGCCGCTCACCGTCTTCATGCCGCCTTCCACCGCGACCAGCGTGCGCTGCGCCTGGTCCATGGTTTCGCCGATCTGCGGCCCGACCGTCTCGAAGCCCTGGAGCGTCCGGTTGGCTTGGGCGAGCGTCGTGTCCAGCCCCTGGCTGGCGCGGGCCAACTCGCCGGTCAGGTCGCGGGTGTTCGCCAGGATCTCGGCGATGGCCGCCTGATTTTGCGGGGTCAGCAGGTCCGCCACCCGATTGGTCAGGTCCAGCGCGCGGTTCAGAAGCTGCGGGGCGGCGTCGACGAAGACCGTCAGCGACGACGGCCGCGACGGGATCACTGGGATGCCGCCGTCATGCGCGGTGCGCAGAAGCTCGCTCATCTCCGTGCCGCCGGAAATCTGGACGTAGGCGCCGCCGGTGATGCCCTGGACCTCCAGCGAGGCGATGGAGTCGGTCTTGATCGGCGTGCCTTCCTGCACCTCGATCCGCACGCGCACGCGGCTGACGTCGTTGGGGTCCAGGCGGATGTCGGTTGCCGTGCCCACGGGGATGCCGCGGTAGCGCACCGGGCTGCCCTCCTGAAGGCCGGTCACCGAGCCGGTGAAATAGATGTAATAGGGCTGGCGCGTCTCCTCCAGCTGGATCTTGGCGACCCAGACCGTGAAGACGAAGAGGCCGGCGAGCAAGGCCAACACGAAGCTGCCCACGAGGATGTAGCTGGTGCGGGTTTCCATGGCGTCCGGTCAGCTTTCTGCATGGCGCGCGGCGCGGCCGCGCGGTCCGTGGAAATAGTCGTGAATCCAGGGGTGCGGGTCGCGGAGATGCTCCTCCAGCGTGCCCACGCGAATCTTCTTGTCCACCAGCACGGCGATGCGGTCGCAGATGGAGGTCAGGCTGTCCAGGTCGTGGGTGACCATGAAGACGGTCAGCCCCAGGCTGCGCTGGAGGTTGCGGATCAGCTGGTCGAAGGCGGCGGCGCCGATGGGGTCCAGCCCGGCGGTCGGCTCGTCGAGGAACAGGATGTCGGGATCGAGCGCCAGCGCGCGGGCCAGACCGGCGCGCTTGATCATCCCGCCCGACAGCTCCGACGGGAATTTCGCCCCGGCGTTGGGCGGCAGGCCGGACATGGCGATCTTGACCCGCGCGATCTCCGCCGACAGCGCCGCCGACAGGTCGGTGTGCTCACGCAGCGGGACCATGACGTTCTGCGCCACGGTCATCGAGCTGAACAGCGCGCCGTTCTGGAACAGCACGCCTGTGCGCGCCTGGAGCGCCACCCGCTCGCGCTCCGGCAGGTCGGCGGTGTCGCGTCCCAGCAGCTCGATCCGGCCGTCCGCCGGGCGGATCAGGCCGAGGATTTCCTTCAGCAGAACCGACTTGCCGGTGCCGGAGCCGCCGACCACGCCCAGCACCTCGCCCCGCCGCACGTCGAGGTCGAGCCCGTCATGGACCACCTGCGGGCCAAAGCGCGTGACCAGCCCGCGCACGCGGATCACCGCGTCCTGCGAATCCGGTTGTCTGTCGTCAAACGGCGCCACGGTCCCTCACAGCCTGAGGAAGGAGAACAGGACGGAGAAGACCGCGTCCAGGACGATCACCAGGAAGATGGACTCGACCACCGACTTGGTGGTCAGCGTGCCCACGCTCTCGGCGCTGCCGGAGACCTTCAGCCCCTCGTAACAGCCGACCATGGCGATCACCAGCGCGAACACCGGCGCCTTCACCAGTCCAACCAGGAAATGCGGCAGCGTGACGGCGCCGTGAAGCTGGCGGATGAACTGCCCGAAGGTGATGTCCAGCGTCGCGTAGCTCATCACCGCTCCGCCGAACAGCCCCATGATGTCGGCGTAGAAGGCCAGCAGCGGCAGGGTGATCATCAGGGCCAGCGCGCGCGGCACCACCAGAAGCTCCACCACGTCCAGCCCCAGCGTGCTGATGGCGTCCACCTCCTGGTTCACCTTCATGGTGCCGATCTGCGCGGTGAAGGCGGAGCCGGAGCGCCCGGCCACGATGATGGCGGTCATCAGGATGCCGATCTCGCGCAGGATCGACACGCCCAGCAGATTGACCACGAACAGCTCGGCCCCGAAGCGGCGGAGCTGGTCCGCGCCCTGGAAGGCCAGCACCACGCCGATCAGGAAGGACAGCAGCCCGAGGATCGGCAGGGCGTTCAGCCCCGTCTGCTCGATGTGGAACATCACCGAGCGGAAGCGCAGCCGGCGCGGATTCACGATCAGCCGCCCGAAGGTGATGGCGATCAGGCCGAGGAAGGACAGCAGGTCCCGCCCCTCGCGCAGCCCATCCACGGCGGTGCGTCCGGTGCGCTCCAGCATGTCGAGGATGGGGCGGTGCGTCTGCGCCCGCTCGACCGGCGGAGGGCCGACCTCGCGCACGGCCTCGAACAGGGCGGCGTGCTCCGGGCGGATGGCGGACAGATCGACGCCGTGGCCCGCCGCCTTCAGCCGGTCGGACAGGGTGGACAGCAGATAGGCCCCAACCGTGTCCATGGCGTCCAGCCGCGACAGGTCGAGGCTGACCGCCCCGCCACCGTCCAGCGCGAAGCCGTCGAGCGTAGCCGACAGGGAGCCGGCGGCCTGCAAATCCCAATGGCCGAGAGCCGTCAGCCGCCACTCACCGTCGCCGGCGCGCGACGATTCCAACCACGCCCTTTCGCGCGCCATGCCCCGTCCTGCCCTTCCCTTCCGGTGCCGCCATGCGGCGATGCTCATGCTTGTGGAGAGGAACTTGGCCGCAAGCCCCCCCGATGGTCAACCTCAAGCCGGGGAAAAACAGCCGCACAGCGGTGGTTTGCACGCGGACGGCCGCCCCGATAGTATGGCGCCGCCGTTGTACAGGAACCTTTTCACCATGCCGAACCCCATCGATCTGAAGAACCACATCCGCGGCATCGCCGACTTCCCCAAGCCCGGCATCCTCTTCTACGACATCTCCCCGCTGCTGGCTCACGCCGAGGCGTGGAAGGAAGCGGTGGACCAGCTCGCCGAAGCGCTGCGCCCGCACAAGCCGGAGCTGCTGGTGGGCATCGAATCGCGCGGCTTCCTGATCGCCGCCCCGCTGGCCCTGGCGCTCGGCACCGGCTTCATCATGGTGCGCAAGCATGGCAAGCTGCCCGGCGACAAGGTCGCCCATTCCTACGACCTGGAATACGGCACCGACACCATCGAGGTTCAGGCCGACGCCGTGAAACCCGGCCAGCGCGTGGTCGTCCTCGACGATCTGCTGGCGACCGGCGGCACCATGGCCGCGGCGATCAGCCTGCTGCGCCGCGTCGGCGCCGACGTCCGCGCCGCCGCCTTCCTGGTCGAGCTGACCTTCCTCAACGGCCGCGACAAGCTGGACGTGCCCAGCGTCTCACTGATGAGCTACGATTCGTAAAAGCGCCTTTCCGAGAGGCGTCTGCCCATGATTTGTGCGGAAGCGGTGCGACACAGTTCCTTCTCCCCTCTGGGGAGAAGGTCAGGATGAGGGGGCGCCGAAGGCGGCCTCCGTCGCGAGACGAGGGCTTTTCTCCGCCCTGCCGGGCGTAATTCCCCCTCACCCAGCCCTCTCCCCAGGGGAGAGAGGGTTTCAACAGGTCATGGCACAGCGCTTGCGAGAGTTGCCGGTCACAGTTGCTCGGCAGGGCGCCCCATGACCCATATGGCCCCGGTGATTCTCGAACAGCCGCCCCTCCTGGCCGTCCGGCCTCCCGAAACCGTTTCCATGCGGACGCGCGACGGTGTGCGGTTGGACGCCGACCTCTACCGCCCCGACGGGGTCGGCCCCTGGCCGGTCCTGCTGCTGCGTCTGGCCTGCGGGCGGCGCACGGCGATGACCAGCCATTACGCGCACCCGCGCTGGTACGCCGCGCGGGGCTATGTCGTCGTGGTGCAGGACGTGCGCGGGCGCGGCACGTCGGAGGGCCGATTCCGCCCCTTCGAAGCGGAGCGCGAGGACGGCGCCGACGCGGTGGCCTGGGCAGCCTCCCTGCCCGGCTCCAACGGCACCGTCGGCATGTACGGCAGCGGCTACGCCGGGATGGCGCAGCTTCTGGCCCTGGCCGAGCGGCCCGCCGCGCTGCGCGCTGTGGTTCCGGCGCTGGCCGGCTGGGACGTGTTTACCGACTGGGCGACGGAGGGCGGCGCCTTCCGGCTGGCCGACGCGATGGGCTGGGCGCTGCACTGCGCGGCGGAGTCCGCCCGCCGGCTGGAGGATGGCGCGGCCTACCGCGCGCTTCTGGAGGCGATCCGCAGCCTGCCGCTGGACGACGAGATTCCCTCCCGCCCGCGGGTGCTGCGGGATTACGCGCGGCATTGCCATTACGACGACTGGCTGACCACGCCCGGCCCGGGCGGAAGCTGGGACGAGCTGTCCCCCCGCCACGCCCTGTCCGGCGGTATCGGCGAGGTCTCCGTCCTTCAGATCGGCGGCTGGTACGACCCGCGCCTGACCGGCACGCTGGCGGCGCACGAAGCCCTGTCGACCGGCTGCGACGGCACCGTCCGCCTGCTGGTCGGCCCGTGGGACCGTCACGGGGTGGCGGTCCATGCCGGGCTCGACAGCCTGAAGCCGTCCGACGTGCCGTCCTTCGACGCCCTGCAGCTCGGCTGGTTCGAGCGCTTCCTGAAGGGGGAGATGAACGGCGCGGAGCGCGGCGGCCCGATCCGCCTGTTCGACGTTCTGGAACGCCGCTGGCGCGACCTGCCGGCCCTGCCGCCCGCCGCACGGCCGCTGCATCTGTCCAGCGACGGACTCGCCACGCGGCGCGGCGGTGCCCTGCGCGACGACGCCCCGGACGAAGCGTTCCTCGACGTGCTGGTCCACGACCCGCGCGATCCGGTGCCCACCGTGGGCGGTCACGCGGTGCCCGACGCCGGCCCGCGCGACCGCGCCGCCGCCGACGCCCGCCCCGACGTGGCGGTCTACGACACCGCACCGCTCACGGCGCCGCTGACATTGTCGGGGTTGGCCGCCCTGGAGATCTGGGTGGAGGCCGACGCGCCGTCCTTCGACGTCAGCGCCGTCCTCTCCGCCGTGCTGCCCGACGGGCGCGTCCTGCCGCTCAGCCAGGGCCACGCGCGGGTGGAGCCGGGCGGCGAGCAGCGTCCCATGCCGGTGGCCCTGCGCGCGCTCTGCGCGACCCTGCCCGCCGGAAGCGCGTTGCGCCTCAGCCTCGCCGGGTCCTGCTTCCCGGCCTATCCCATCAATCCGGGGACGGGGGCGGAGCCGGGCGAAACCCGGCTGGTGGACGCGCAGCCGATCACCCTGCTCATCCACGGCGGCGGCGCCCGCCCGTCGCGCCTGCTGCTGCCGGCCCGAGGCTGACCGTCAGCCCTCAGGGGCGCCGGCCATAACCCTCGTCATGGTCGCCGCCGAAGCCGTGATCATCCTCGTCGGCCGGCTCGAAATCGCGAAGGGCACGGGCGGCGCTGCGCAGGCACAGGTTCAGGCTGCGGTCGAGCAGGCGCATCATCAGGTCGCGGAACGGCGTCTTGTCGCCGAGCGACCAGGCGCGCTCGACCATCGCGGCGTACATCTCGCGATCCTCTTCGGTCACCACCACCGGCGGGAAGCCGGCGCGGTTCAGGATCAGGTTGCACAGCAGAAGCGCGGTCGCGGCGTTGCCCTGGAAGAAGGGACGGACGCTCATCAGCCGGTGGTGCGCCTCGAAGGCGGCCTCCGGCCCCGCTTCCGTCCGGCGCAGCCAGCCCGACAGCGCCGACATCGACACCCGCACCTTCGCCGGATCGGGAGAGGCCCCGGCGTCGTCCTTGAGCGCGCCGTCCCGGTAGCGCCCGGCGTTCGTGTCGATCCCCTGGTAGAGCACGCCGTGGAAGGCCGCGATCGTGCGCTCCGTCACCACCCCGCTGCCCTGGAAGGACAGACGGGCCATCAGCTCCAGCGCGGCGCGGTGGTTGAGCGCGAGGCGCTGCGGCTCGGCCGGACGGCTGCGCAGCACCGCGCCGCGGTCCAGCACCATGCGGATGTCGTCGGGGGACAGTTCCACCCCCTCGACGAGGAGGCAGGCGGTGGTCAGGCCGCGCTCGAAGCGGTCGGCCAGATCGCGGACCACCGTCAACGGCATCGGCCGGGCGTCGTCCAGAACCCGCTTCTTTTCCAGAATATCGTCCAGCAGCGCCATCGTCCCGAACTCCGCAGATCCCGTGCATTTTCATAATGCCTGGACGGCGCGCGGGGAAGCACATCCTTTGCCGGCCCACAAGGTCAACAGGGTGCGGCGCAACCTCCGACCTGCGGTTTTTTGCCGCTTGTGCCGCCGCGGTTGCCGGTTTTAACATCGCAATACAAGATTTCCGCGCCCCCTATACTCGCCTGACCCGGCCCTCTGAAAGGATTGATCCGATGCAACATGTTGCCTGGGATAAATCGATGAGCGTCGGCGTCGAAATTCTCGACGACGACCACCGAAAATTGCTCGACATGTTCAACCGGCTGCTGAAGGCCGGCATCGCGGAAAAGGACCGTGCCAGCCTGTCCGGGCTGCTGGGGGGCTTGCAGGAATACACGACGGTGCATTTCAAGCGGGAGGAGGCGCTGATGGAGCAGCAGGGCTATCCCGGCCTCGACGCCCACCGGGCCGCGCACCGCTATTTCATCGACGAAGTGCACAAGCTGACCCTGGACGATGACGACAGCAACGAGATGATGCTGCGCATCGACCTGATCCTGCTCCTGAAGGAATGGTTCATCGAGCACATCCAGTCGGTGGACAAACAGTACAGCCCCTTCATGGCCGAAGACGCCGGCAGCACAACCACCGCCCATTGAGCGCACGCGCGAAAGCCCCCGCACCGGATGGAGCGGGGGTGTCTCGTCAGCGCCTCGGAGGCCGGCACCCGATCAGAAGGCCATATCAGAAGGCCATGGTGCCGCCCGGCTCGCGAAGGCGCAGGTTGTTCTGGACGTGACGGACGCCGGAGATGGCGTCGGCCAAATCCTCGGCGCGTCGCTTCGCCATGCGGTCGTCCACCGTGCCATCCAACGTGACCTCGCCACCCGACACGGATACCGCAATGTCGGTCGCGTCGAGATAGGGGTCCTCGGTCAGCCGGTCGTTCAGATCATCGCGAATCCGCTCGTCCGACCGGGTGTAACCCCGCGGACCGCGACCGCGGAACTGAGCGCGGCGCTCATCCTCCTGGCGGCGGCGCTCGGCGTCGTCGTTGCCGAACCAGGAGGCCACCTCGTCGCCCGCCTGCTCCCAGAAATTGCGCTCCCGCGCCATGCCGATGGGCTCGTCGCGGTAGCGCTGATCCCGGATACGGTCGTCGCGATGCCAACCGCGTTCGGCGTGCCCCCAATCGCTGCTCCAGCGGCGACCAGGATCGCGCCCGCCGGAACCGCCGCTTTCGTAGTCACTCCGGGAATAACCGCCTGCGCCGTAGGCGCCGCGCCCAAAGTCGTTGCGCTCGCGGACGTCGCGACGGTCGTCCTCGTCCACGTTGCGGGCCTCGTCCTTCCACCGGTTCTCGTATTGAGTCATCGTGCCAGACTCCCGTTCGCCGTTGCCCGCCGCCCGTCCGGACGGCTCTTTTGCAACAGGACGGGACCGGGCTGCGTTCCCCTTTCGGCGCATCGCCGGAGTTTCCGCACAGTCTGGCACGCGGATTGCTGCGTTGCACACAGTCATCCACGCAGCCTCGGCCCCGGTCCTCCCTTCGGATCGGGGCTTCTTTTTTTCCGGCAGGGGAGTTAAGCCGCGCTGACCCAGTGGCGGATCGGGCTGCGCGACAGGGCGGAGTTGCTGTAGGCCGCCCGGTGCGTGATCTCTGCCCCCACCCAATCGGGAAGCGGAACGACCTGATCGGGATGGGACAGTTCGACCTCGGCGATCACCAGACCGGCGTTCTCGCCGCCGAACACGTCGATTTCCCAACAGAGACCATGATGGTGGACAAGGTAGCGGGTCTTCTCGATCAGACCGCGCCGGCAACTGTGGCGCAGCAGACCCAAGGCACGGTCGAGGGGCAGCGGGTGTTCGACCTCCTCGCGGCATAGGCCGCGGCGGGGACCTTTGACAGTCAGCGTGGCGTCCGAACCGGCAACCCGGACCCGCACCGTGCGGCCATCGTCGGAGGGCAGATAGCCCTGGACGATGGACAGGCCGTTTCGGCACAGGGGACGGATGTCCCTCCGGACCAGAAACCGCCGTTCGATCTCAACCGCCATGATATCGGCCTTTCGGCTTATCGGACGCCGCTGAGGATAATCGTCCGCCACGCTGCGGCGCAACCATGCCTCATACGCATGAAGTCCATTCCTGCGTTGCGGTATTACCATTTGGACACATCACCGAACAAGCGCCGACGACGTTGCTCCCACCGCTCCGTGGTGGGAGCGGCCACCCGTTCTGGGGTAGCATGCCGCCATGGCACAAGACTTCGCACCCTGGCTGATCCTGTTCGCCCTTTACGGCGCGCCTCTCCTCCATGTGATGCTGTCGCGGCGCGGCGGTTCGTGGCGCCCGCCGCCCGGCACGCGCTGCCCCTTCGGCCCGCGGACCGGCTGGGTGGTGATGGTGCTGATCCTCGGGCCGATCGGCTGGCTGATGTTCGTGATGCGGAACGGGCGCCGTTCCCGTCCCGGCCGCAGCCCCGGAGCGTGACGCCCAGGGGCCGGTGGCGGAACGGGAACGGCGCCCGCGCATCGGTCGCCGGATTGGGTGCCGTTATGGCTTGCCCGTCAGATCCGGCCCATCAGCAAAAGCACGATCAGAACGATCAGAAGCACGCCGAGGATGCCGCTCGGGCCATAGCCCCAACTGCGGCTGTGCGGCCAGGCCGGAACCGCGCCGATTAGAACGAGAATCAAAATGATGAGCAGAATGGTGCCGATGGTCATGATGTCCCCCTAAATGTGGAGCTTTCGCTGAGAAGAACGCGAGCTTGACCGGCTGGTTCCTGTACCCCGCCTGTTCTTTGGCGCCGGCCCTCTCCATTCGGGGAAAGGACGCCCTATCCTTCCGGTCTTTCTGTAAATCCAGTTTCCACCACCTCAGAAGGGTGGCCCGGTGCGGCGACTCGGGCGCTCCCACACCTTCGCCAACAGCGCCAGCTTGCTCCGCCCCGGCAGCCGTTCGTCCGACAGTGCTTCCAGGAAATCCGCCAGACGCTTGGAGCGCGTCACGCTGAAGGCGATCAGCCCGACCGTCGCCAGCAGGACGAACAGGAAGAACAGGATGCGCGTCGGCAGCGGATCGTCGGTCATGGCGAGCAGGTTCATGCCGAGAAAGCCGGTGACCAGCGTGCCGATGGTGCTGACAACCGTAACCACGGTCAGCCGCAGCACCGTGTTGGCCTGCCGCCGCAGCCCGTCGCTGTCGAGATAGTCCGACATGTCCTGAACTTCGTCCCGCACCTCGGCGTAGAGGCGGTCGGTGCCGAGATGCCCGGCCCACAGGCGGAACAGGTCGCGCAGCGGTCCCTGGATCGAAAGCTCATGGAACCAGTAACGGTGGGTGAAGCGCAGGAAGATCTCGAACACCTGCCGGATGTCGCGCTTGAACCGCTTCACCGACTCCACGGTGCCGATGTCGAGTTGGCTGACCGCCAGCACCAGCCGGTCGGACAGCATCACCAGCGCCGCCCGATGGAAATGCACGACCAGCCCCAGCAGGAAATACTGGTGCCGGAACTGGCCGAGCAGCCCGGTTTCCGCATCGGTGAAGAAGGCGTCGCCCTCCGGCCCCACCATGACCAGCGAATGGCCGCAGCACAGGATGCGGCTGCGCGTCCAGGCGCCGGGCGCCCGCGGATCCCAATAGCGGTCGTAGCAGTAGCGCTGCTCGAACCCCTCCAGGAAGGCGGGGGCGAAGGGCATCACCTCGCTGGGTCCCAACCCGGGCGACGTGGCGAAGCCCAGACGCACCCAATCCGCCCGTTCCAGCCGTTCCGGCTCGTCCAGCGACAGATAGGCCATGGCCGGCATCCGCTGATATTCGAGCTGGCGGTAACGCAGCAGCCCGGCCTCCTCCGAATGGTGGTGGACCAGGGGGCGCAGAAGGAACGACCAGTGGGCGGCGATCCGCGGCGCCCGGTGGCGGCACACGAAGGACAGGTAATCGGCCTTCTGCTCATAGTCGGAGACGGCGAGCACGGCACCGTCGGCGCCGAGCCATTCGACGCGGTGCGGGCACTGCGCGGCGCTGCCGTCCGACTCCCAGGCGGGCGGATAGGTGCGGCCCAGCCGGAACAGCGTGTCCTGCACGCGGTCCAGCGGCAGATCCGTGCCGAACAGTTCCACGACGAGGATCGCCACGTCGACGTCGTGGAAGAAATGCAGATCGACATGGGCGATGGCGAAGCGCAGCGGCGCCTGCCCCCGCCGCAGGGTGACCGCCAGCGCCGCCACGTCGCGCCGCCGGAAGACGCGGATGGGAGAGCCGCCATAGCCGGGCCGGTGGTCGCGCGATTCCCCCTCGCCATAGAGGAAGCGCTGCACATAGGGCAGGAAGGACACGAACTCGCTGTAATGGCGCTCGCTGAACTGGCCGGGGTCCTGGGTGAACTCGTCCGCCACCTCCTGCCAGGGACAGTCCGGCCCGCCCAGCCATTCCCAATGGTTCTGGATCTGCGCACCCGCCTTCAGCGGCATCAGTTGCACCGGCCACAGCAGGATTTCACGAAACCGGCGCACGCGGATCGGGCTCTCGTCCATGGCGCCCCTCCCCCTTGTCCTTCTTTTCCCACATCCTAGCAGAGTCCGGACCGGCGAAAACGCCGCACCAAGGTGGGATTGCCGGGCGTTCGCACCACCCCATCGAACCGGACCATTAACCAGGACGAAAGCCCGGCCCTGGTAGCGTCCCCCGTTCAGATCATGCGCCGGAGGAGGATTCATTTGCCGATGACGCGCCGGATCGGGCTGTTCCTGTTGGTGGCCGGGCTGGGAACGGCCACGTCCGCCCTAGCCGTGGAGGCCCCTGTCTCCAACACTGTCTCCGACACCGTCTGTGCCGGGGAGGGCGCCGGGCGGCGCTGCACCGTGTCCGCCGTCGAGCCCTTCCCCGACAACCGCGGCGGCCTCGGCGAGCTGAGCATCAGCGCGGTGCGCGAGGCGGCCTGCACCTCCCTCTACATCGTGTTCGACGAGCCCATCGCGCTCGCCCGCCCGGTCACCCTGGCGGTGGACGGCGCCCCGCCGCAGCGTTTCTACACGCCGCGCCAGCTTTCCGACCTCGCCGACGCGCTCGATGACGCAGGCCCGACCGACGCGGCAGCGGAAGGGGGGCCTCCCGAATTCACCCGCTTCCTGCGTCAGGTGGCCGAGGGCGCCATCGCCGACCAGGACGCTGGAGCGGAGATGCTGAGCCGCTTCGCCGCCATCAAGGAGCCGCAGCGCATCGGCTTGACCTGCGGCCCGATGGAGCGTCTTCTGCCGCTGATCCGCTCCGACCGCCCGCTGCGGCTGGAGTTCCAGAAGCAGGCCGGCGGTGCGACGCAGGTCTATCACTGGCCGCGGCTCGACCGGCGGACCGTGGAGTTCCGGCTGGGTGGCCTGCTGGAGGCGCTGGACCGGGCCATGCCCGGCTCCTGACGGCGCCGCCAAGGAACGCCATCCGGGGTACCCATTCCAGCCGCTTGACCGCACCCACTCTTTCCAGTCCGACTCGCGCCTTGTGGATGAATGGGCGAACCCGGGCCGGGCATGCGGGTGTGCGACTTGAGTGCGCGCGCCGTCATCCCCATCCTGTCAAGGCAGGACCACCCATCGAGGACGGAGGAGAGCGGAGCGTGTTCGGCTTTGCGCGCAAACTGTGGTCGGACCCGGAACCCGTCGCGAGCCATGTGCCGCGGGGGGTGCGCGTCTACGCGGTCGGCGACATCCACGGACGCCTGGATCTGCTGGACCAGTTGCTGGCGCAGATCGACCGCGACGCGGCGAGCGGCGCCGACCTCGTCAAGTATCTGGTCTTTCTCGGCGACTATGTGGACCGCGGCCCGGATTCCGCGATGGTCATCGAACGGCTGTGCCGGGAGCCCCTGCCCGGCTTCGGCGCCATCCACCTGCGCGGCAACCACGAGGCCGCGATGATGGACTTCATCGAGAAGCCGGAGGCCGGAGCGGACTGGCTGGAATATGGCGGACGGGCGACGCTGGCCAGCTACGGCGTTCCGGCCCCCGTCGAGGACGCCCCGCCGGAGCATGTGGAGGAAGCCCGCCAGCGTTTCGCCGCGGCCCTGCCGCCCCATCACCGGGCCTTCCTGGCCGGGCTGCGCTCCAGCGTCGCCATCGGCGACTATCTGTTCGTCCACGCCGGCATCCGCCCCGGCCTGCCGCTGCACCGCCAGCGGGACGAGGATCTGCTGTGGATCCGTCGGGAGTTCCTGACCTCCCACCTCGACCATGGCAAGCTCGTCGTGCACGGCCACACCATCGTCGAGCAGCCGGACGTCCGCTCCAACCGCATCGGCATCGACACCGGGGCCTACGCCTCCAACCGGCTGACCGCGTTGGTCCTGGAGGGCGGCGAGCGCCGCTTCCTCTGCACCGTCTGACCGCTTACGGCGCGGCCTGCCGGCGCCAGTCCTTGAGGAAGTCGAGGAAAGCGCGCAGCGACGCCGGGGGCTGGCGGCGCGACGGGTAATAGAGGAAGGGGCCGGGAAAGCTCTGGCTCCAGTCCTCCAGCACGGCGACGAGACGGCCCGCGGCGATGTGCTCGCGCACATAATCGTCGAAGGTCATCAGGAACCCCAACCCGTCCAGCGCCGCCCGCAGCTGGATGCCGGTGTGCCCGGCGTGGAAAGGGCCGCCGGGCTGGATGCGCACGATGCGGCCGTACTTCTCGAACTCCCAGGGCGGGTGGGCGCCGCTGGCGTAGACGGTGGAGACGCTCGGCTTGCCCAGCAGGTCCTCGGGCCGCTCCGGCACCCCGAAACGGTCGAGCACGGACGGCGCCGCGCACAGCACGAAGCGCTGCGGCGGGCCGAGCGGCACCGCGATCATGTCCTGCGCCAGATGTTCCTCGTAGCGCACGCCCGCGTCGTAGCCCTGCGCCACGATGTCGATCAGGGCGATGTCCACGGTGATTTCCAGCTCCACATCCGGAAAGCGGGTCAGGAAGGGCGTGACCATCGGGGCCAGCACGAGATCGACCGCCGGGGCCGGCGCGTTGATGCGCAGCCGCCCCGCCGGACGCCCCTGCCGCTCCCGCAGGTCGGAGAGGGCACCGGCCACCTCGCCCAGCGCCGGTTCCAGCCGGCGGAGAAGCTGCTCCCCAGCCTCGGTCGGGGCGACGCTGCGGGTGGTGCGGTTCAGCAGGCGGACGCCGAGATGCTCCTCCAATTCCCGCATCCGCTGGCTGAGGCTTGAGACGGACACGCGCTGCTCCAGCGCCGCGCGGCGGAAGCTGCGGTGGCGGGCGACGGCGGCGAAGGCTTGCAGGTCGCGCAGGTCGGTGTCGTCCATTCCCGGATTCCGATTGTTCGATGCAGTGAACAGCCCGTTCGGCATTGTCCAGCTTATCGGATCAATGGCGCCGGGTCATCATCCCCAGGTCATCACCCAGGGCAAGGCGGCGCTGGAACGGCGCCGCGACGGACGGAGAGGATCAGGACCATGGAACAGCGCACGCTCGGGGCCGCCGGCCCCATCAGCTCAGTCATCGGTCTCGGCTGCATGGGCATGTCGGACTTCTACGGCCCCGCCGACCAGGAGGAGAGCATCGCCACGATCCACGCGGCGCTCGACGCCGGGATCACGCTGCTCGACACCGGCGATTTCTACGGCATGGGGCACAATGAACTGCTTATCCGCGACGCCTTGCGCGGGCGCGACCGCGACGGGCTGCTCATCAGCGTGAAGTTCGGCGCCCTGCGCGACCCGCAGATGGGCTGGAACGGCTACGATTCCCGCCCGGCGGCGGTGAAAAACTTCCTGACCTATTCGCTGCGCCGGCTGGGGGTCGACCACATCGACATCTACCGCCCGGCTCGGCTCGACCCGAGCGTCCCCATCGAGGACACGGTCGGCGCCATGGCCGACATGGTGAAGGCCGGCTACATCCGCCACATCGGCCTGTCGGAGGTCGGCCCGGACACCATCCGCCGCGCCGCCGCGGTGCACCCGATCAGCGACCTGCAGATTGAATATTCCCTGATCTCCCGCGGGATCGAGGAGGCCATTCTGCCCACCTGCCGGGAGCTTGGCATCGGCGTCACCGCCTACGGGGTGCTGTCGCGCGGCCTGATCAGCGGTCACTGGAGCAAGGACCGCGCGGGACAGGACTTTCGCAGCCGCAGCCCGCGCTTCCAGGGGGAGAATCTGGACCGGAACCTGGCGCTGGTCGAGCGTCTGCGGGAGATCGCCCAGCGCATCGGCGGCTCGGTCGCCCAGGTCGCCATCGCCTGGGTGGCGGCGCAGGGCCGCGACATCGTCCCGCTGGTCGGTGCCCGCCGCCGCGACCGTCTGGCCGAGGCGCTGGGCGCCCTGGACCTCACCCTGTCGGCGGAGGATCTGACGCAGCTGGCCGAAGCCCTGCCTCCCGGCGCCGCGGCAGGCGAGCGCTACCCGGCGGCGCAGCTTGTCCATATGGACAGCGAGACGTACAGGCAGCGCTAAGGTTTGCCCCCACCCCGGCCCTCCCCCGCTGACGCAGGGGAGGGAGAAGCAAGTCCCCTCCCCTGCGAAAGCTCTCGCGCAAACCATAGGTTTGCGCTGACGCGGCAGGCGGACCTTTTGTCCGCCGAGAGCGGGGGAGGGTTAGGGAGGGGGCACCGTTGCCGGACCCTTACCCCTCGACCTGCACCACGCGCAGGTTGTTGGTGGTCCCCGCCTTGGCGAAGGGAATGCCGGCCACCACGACCATCTGGTCGTTGGGCTTGGCGAAGCCCTCCTCCTTGGCGAAGCCCAGCGCCCGCTCGACCATCTCCTCATAGGTGTGGATGTCGGCGGACAGGACGCTGTGTGCGCCCCAGAGCAGGGACAGGCGGCGCGACACCGCGGCGTGCGGCGTGATCGCCAGGATCGGCACCGCCGGGCGGCGCCGGGCGATGCGCGCCGCCGTGGTGCCGCTGGACGTATAAGCGACGATGGTCGAGGCGTGGATCACCTCGGCCAGATCGGCCGCGGCGGCCGCCACCGCGTGCGGCGCGGTCTGCTCCTCGCCGGGGTCCGACGCGTCGATGATCGAGCGGTAGAGCTTGTGCTGCTCGGTGCTGCGGATGATGCGGTCCATCATCTCCACGGCCTCAACCGGGAAGGCGCCGCTGGCCGACTCCGCCGACAGCATCACCGCGTCGGCGCCGTCATAGATGGCGGTCGCCACGTCGGACGCCTCGGCCCGCGTCGGGGTCGGCGCGTTGACCATGGAATCGAGCATCTGCGTCGCCACGATCACCGGCTTCACGGCAAGGCGGCAGGCGCGCACCAGCTCCTTCTGGCGGCCCGGCACCTCCTCGTGCGGGATCTCGACGCCCAGGTCACCGCGGGCGACCATGACCGAGTCCGACAGGCGGATGATGTCGTCGATACGGTCGAGCGCCGCCGGCTTCTCGATCTTCGACATCAGCCCGGCGCGGTCGCCGATCAGCCCGCGGGCCTCCAGCAGGTCGGCGGGCTTCTGCACGAAGGACATCGCCACCCAGTCGACGCCCAGCTCCAGCCCGAAGGCGAGGTCGACGCGGTCTTTGGCGGTCAGGGGCGACAGTTCCAGCACCGTGTCGGGCAGGTTGACGCCCTTGCGGTTGGAGATGGTCCCGCCGATCACCACCTTGGCGTCGATGTAATCGTCGCCCAGCCCGGTCACGGCGACGCGCACGCGCCCGTCGTCGATCAGCAGATTGTGGCCCGGCATCACCGCGGCGAAGATTTCCGGATGGGGCAGCGGGATCGCGGTCTTGTCGCCGTCGGCACCGGACAGGACGAAGCGGATCGACTCGCCGGCGGCGACGGTGATCTTGCCGTCGCGGATGGTGCCGACGCGAATCTTCGGGCCCTGCAGGTCCTGAAGGATGCCGATGGGACGACCCATCTCTGCCTCCAACGCGCGGATGGCGGCGTGGACCTTGGCGTGATCCTCATGCGTCCCATGGCTGAAATTAAGGCGGAAGGTATCGACGCCGGCCAGGAACAGCCGCTTCAGCATCTCGGGGGTGTTGCTGGCGGGACCGACCGTGGCAACAATCTTCGCGCGGCGGTGACGACGCATATAATTTCGGCCTCTTGGGGCCGCCTCCTTGATGGAGTGTCGAACGGCAGGCGTGCCGGGTGGGAAGCGGGTGGTCACAGGACCGCCCGGCTGCCGTTCACATTGGTGGGTAACGGCCCGCTGACAACCACTAAGGCAGCAATAATGCCCCGACTGTGGCAGAGCCGCCGACGGCGGACCGGTTTCGGTTGATCTGTCCCCGGAGTGGTGGAGGCCTCGCTTGGATCGTATGATCCGTCAGGAGGTGTTGGATGGGACAGGGGAAACGGCGGTTCTTCACGCCGGACGTCAAGGAGCAAGCCGTAAAGCTGGTCCGCGAGGGCAAGCCCCCGATCAGCCGAATTGCCACCGACCTCGGGATTGGTGAGAGCCTGCTGCACCGCTGGCGCCCCAACCCCGAGGAGCAGACGGCACCAGCATCAAACAGCCAAGCCGCCATAGAGAATAGAAACGTGACGGACTTGGAAGCGGGAGAAAAAGCCTTTGGCTGGTCCGTCGCGGAGAACCGCCAAAGACGCTCCGGTGGCCGGCGCCGCGCGTGACCGACAGCGGCGCCGGTTCCGGCGGGTTGACGGTGCCGCTGGATATTTTCCGTTCGCCATTGACCATGCTGGAAAGCTCAAGCTTGGCCCGGATAAAGAGTTTTCGGAAGAAGGCAAAGCTTATCGCAAATCTATCAGCAGCCTCCTGAACCAGATACCGGAAGGATCGGCTTCGGTGCGCCGATGCCAGACCAGGGAATAATTGAAATTCGGTATGGAAAAGGGCAGCGGGAAGGACAGGAGGCCTTGCGACAAGGCCATTGATTCCAGACGTGATGGCAGGGTCGCGATCATCTTCGTCCCTGCTATGGCGGTAATGTTGCTCATGAAGCTTGGCGAGCGCAGGGCGATTGTCCGGCGCCGGCCGATGCCCTTCAGAAAAACATCGATCGGGCTGGCGCTGGAAGCGCGGAATTGAGCGATGGCGTGTGGGAACCGCAAATAATCATCAATGGAAATCTCCTCACTCTCCAATTCTATCAATGGGTGGCTTGCGCAACAGAACCCCAGGAAGCTGTCATGAAAGAGAAATTGCGACTGATACGGTGCTTCCGGTGGTTGCAGTCCCCAGAATGTACAATCAAGTTCCCCGGCCGCCAACTGGTTCAATGTGCTCTCCCCGACGGGGATCATCTCCATTGTTATCTTGGGGGCAATCTCCTGCAGCTTTCGGGTCAGTCGGGGTACAATGGCCAACGCGGTGAAATCGCTGATGCCGATGCGGAAATGACGGTCGCTTTCGACCACATTCAATTCTTCACCGTTCATCAGGACGCGGACGGACTGAAGGATGTCCGCCACCTGAACAATCATTGACTGCGCCCTTTCCGTCGGCACCAACCGGTTGCGGCTGCGCACGAACAGCGGATCATTCATCAACTCGCGGAGCCGGTTCAACGCGTGACTGACCGCCGGCTGGCTGAGCGCTAGTTGTGGCGCAGCATCCTTCACAGAACCCGCGCGCGCGATTGCATCGAAAACCACCAGCAAATTCAAATCGATACGGTGCAAATTCATGGGGCGAATTCCGCTCTTTCAAACCCTGCATTTTACTAAGTCAACTTGTGTATGTATAGGCGGAAGGGAGCCCCCAAAAAGCTTACCCCCTTCGAGGAAAGCCTGCCATGCCCTATCCGACCGTGCCCTCGCCCGCTACTGCTATTTTGGGCTGTGAGGAAGGTCCAGCGATTTCACGGCTTGAGGTTGCGTTCATCGATACGGCGCTCGATGACTGGCAGATCCTGAAATCCGGGACGCCGGCTCACATCGAGGTCTTCCTGATCGACAGCCGTACCGACGGCATGGCGGCGATGGCGCGGGCACTGGACGGACGCCGGGACGTTCATGCCATTCATGTGCTCAGCCACGGCTTCGAAGGCGGTCTTAAGCTCGGCTCCGGCCGGTTCGACACTTGGGCCCTGGCGCAGCGCGTCGAGGAACTGGCGTCCATCGCCTCCAGCCTCGCCCCGGAGGGAGACATCCTGCTCTACGGCTGCGACGTGGCGTCGGGCCGGGGCGCCGACTTCCTCACCGCGCTGGCGGAGGCGACGGGGGCCAACGTCGCGGCCTCGCGGACGCCCACGGGTGCCGCGGACCGGGGCGGCGACTGGGACCTCGACTGGGTGCACGGCACCATCACCGCCGATGCCCTGCGATTCGATTCATATCGTGGGGTGATGGCCGCTCCGACCATCGTGAGCGGCGTCGCCTATGCCGGTGAAAACACCATCGTTCTGACGTTCGATCAGGCGCTGGACGCCGCAAGCCAGCCGACCCTGAGTTACTTCGCCTCCGACATGCTGACCCCGAGCAGCGTGGAGATCAACGGTGCCGCGACCAACTTGTCGGCCGCCGTAATCTCCGGCAACACGCTGACGCTGACGCTTCCAATGGAGACGTTCACCAACGGTGACGTGCTCACCATCAAGTATGAGGACCCGACCGGCAATCAGACCAGCGGCGTTCTCCAGGCATCGCTGTCCGGTGACGATGTCGCGACCTTTCAGAACGATGTCACGGTTTATGGAGCCCGTCCGACCACCGCCCCGACACTGACGGCGACGGGCGGCACGACGACGTTCACCAACAGTTCCAACCCGGTGGACCTGTTCTCGTCGATCACGGCCAGCACCAACGACACGGGGCAGGTCTTCACCAGCCTGACGCTGACCGTGACGGGCGTCCAGGACGGCGCGGCGGAGTTCTTGACCTTCTACATACCCGGCGCGGCCAATCCCCTTCAACTTAGCCTGGTCAACGGCACAGGCACCGCGAATCCGGCGATGCCAGGCGGAGCCGTCGTCACCGCGACCGTTATCGTCACCGGCAGCACGGCGACCGTGACGCTCACGGGCTTGGAGGCGTCGGATGCCGACATGGGGTGGCTCCTCGACGACCTCGAATACAACAACACCGCCACCACCCCGTCCAACGGCCAGCGCGTCATCACCGTCAACAGCGTCACGGACGACGGCAGCAGCAACAGCACCGCCAGCATCTCCGGCGTCTCCAGCACCGTCAATATCGGTGCGGCGTCTTCGACCCTGCCGACGCTGACGGCGACGGGCGGCACGACGACCTTCGCCAACAGTTCCAATCCGGTGGATCTGTTCTCGTCGGTCACGGCCGACACCAACGATACGGGGCAGGTCTTCACCGGCCTGACGCTGACCGTGACGGGCCTCGTCGACGGCGCGTCGGAAATGCTGGGCTTCACCATACCGGGGATGATGGGGGGGGCCGTCTCCATCGCGCTGACCGGCGCCGGCACCTTGACGGGTCCCTTCGTCGGGTCGGCTGTCGGCGGCGTCACGCTCAATGGCAGCACCGCCACGGTGACGATCAGCGGCCTGCAATACTCGGCCGCCGACATGCAGTCGTTCATCGACAGCATCGCCTACAACAACATCGCCGGCACGCCGTCCAACGGCCAGCGCGTCGTCACCCTCACCAGCGTCACCGACGATGGGGCGAGCAACAGCACGGCCAGCCTGACCGGCATCGCCGCCACCATCAATGTCGGCGCACCGCCGCTGACCCTGCCCAGCCTGACGGCAACGGGCGGCACGCCGACCTTCAGCCAGGGCTCGCCCGTGGGCGCCGATCTGTTCTCCACGGTGACGGCGAACACCAACGACACGGGGCAGGTCTTCACCGGCCTGACCCTGACGATCACCGGCGTGTCCGACGCCGAGGCGCTGCTCGGCATCGGCAGCAATCCCCTAGCCTTGTCGATCGCCGGCGGCGGCCCGACGCCCCTGCCGGGAATCACCGGGTCCGGGCTGGGCGTCTTCGCCAACGTGGCGGTCAACGGCACCACGGTGACCGTCACCCTGACCGGGCTGTCTCACACCAACGCCCAGCTCGAGGCGCTGATCGACGGCCTGTCCTACATCAATTACACCGGCGGGACTCTCGTCTCCGGCAACGTCACGCCCGGCAACCGCGTCATCACCGTCACCAGCGTCACCGACGACGGCGGCAACAACCACACCTCCACCCTCACCGGCGTCTCCGCCACCGTCACCGTGACCGCGCCGCCGCCGGCTCCCGTCCTGCAAAGCGCCGCGGTGACCGGCGATTCGCTGGTGCTCACCTACGACGTGGCGCTCGATTCCGCCAACCCGCCGGCGCCGGGCGCCTTCACCGTCACGGTCGGCGGCACGCCAGTCACCGTCAGCGGCGTTGCCGTGGACGGGGCGAACAAAACGGTCACGCTGACGCTCGGCCAGGTGGTCGCCTATGGCGACACGGTCTCCGTCTCCTACACCGACTCCACCGCGGGCGACGACGCCAACGCCATCCAGGCCGGCACCGGCGGCAGTGACGCCGCCAGCTTCACCGGCCAGTCGGTCACCAACACTTCGCCCGACCCGAGCACCACGCCGCCGTCCGTCACGGCCATCGATGCCTATGTCGGCGAGAACGTCATCATCGTGACGTTCGATCAGGCCCTGGACACCCAGAGTCCGTTGCTGCTTTCCAGTTTCGGCGCCGTCGACAGCTATGTTCCACTGGACTTCGGCACCGACGCCATCATCGTGGGCAACACGAACACGGGTGACGTGAAGGTCGATCTGCGCTCGGCAGTGATCTCCGGCAACAAGCTGATCCTGACCACGGTGAGTCCGCTCGCTCAGGGGGATTACGTCCGCTTCACCTACACCGATCCCACCGCGGGCAACGACACCGCCAATGTCCTGCAGAACCTGTCGGGCCTGGATTTCCCCGACACCCGCTTCGCCACCATGGTCACGACCACCCGCACGGTCAACACCCCGAGCCTGACGGCGACGGGCAACGCGACGACCTTCACCAACGCCTCAAGCCCGGCGGACCTCTTCTCGTCGGTCACGGCGAACGCCAATGATCTGGGACAGGTTTTCACCGGTCTGACCTTCACCGTGACCGGCGTCCTGGACGGTGCGTCGGAATACCTGATCTTCATGATCCCCGGGGCCATGTCCGCCATCATGAATCTGGCCGATGGCGCCAGCTTGATGGGCGGCCCCTTTGGAGTCACCGGCGGCGCCACGCTCAACGGCAGCACCTTGACGGTGACGATCAGCGGCCTGCGGTTGTCGGCTGACGAAATGCAGTCGCTCCTGGACGGCTTCTACTACAACAACAGCGCCGGCACGCCGTCCAACGGCCAGCGCATCATCACGCTGGCCAGCGTCACCGACAGCGGCGTCAGCGACAACATCGGCACCCTCACCGGCATCTCCGCCGTCATCAACATCGGCGCCCCCCAGACGCCGGTCCTGCAAAGCGCCGCGGTCAACGGCACGTCGCTGGTGCTGACCTACGACACGGCGCTCGACGCCGTGAACATTCCGTCCGCGGGCAGCTTCACCGTCCTGGCCGGCGGGTCCCCGGTGACCGTCAGCGGCGTCGCCGTGGACACCGCGACCAAGACGGTCACGCTGACACTCGCCCAGCCGGTCGCCTACGGCGCCGCGGTCAGCGTTTCCTATGCCGACCCCACCGCGGGCGACGACGCCAACGCCATCCAGTCCTTCGGCGGCGGCCTCGACGCCGCCGGCTTCACCGGCCGGTCGGTCACCAACACCACGCCCGACCCGAACGGCGTCCCGCCGACGCTGACGCTGACGACGAAGAACGGCGGCTTCTCATCCGGCCAAGGCAGCAGCGGCACCGACCTGTTCGACGGGGTGACCGCCTCCACGGTGGACAACGGTCAGACCTTCACCGGCATGGTGCTGACCGTTCACAACGTCGGCGGCACCGGCAGCACCGAGTTCCTGAGCATCGGCGGCACCGACATCGCGCTGAGCAACGGCACCTCGGGCAGCTTCGCCAGCGGCGCCTACACGGTCACGCTGGCGAACGGCGTCGCCACAGTGACGCTGAGCGGCATGGCGCTCAGCAACGGCGGCATGGACACGCTGATCGACGGCATCGCCTACAAGAACACGGACGCGGCCAGCACGAACTACGGCGGCAGCGAGACCCGCTCGATCGTTCTGCGCTCCATCACCGACAGCGGGGCCTCCAGCAACTCCACGGCGATCGACAAGGTCGCCACGGTCACGATCGCGAACACGGCCACCTACACCCCGTTCCTGACGGTCGTACCGACGAACCCGACCATCGCCTTCACGCCGGGAACGCCGCAGCAGGTGTCCTTCACCGTGACGGCCACGCAGATGAGGACGCTGATCGGTTCCTCGATCACGTTCGGGGTCGATGCACCGAGCGGCTGGTCGGTGGGAAGCGTCAGTCTCACTCCCTCGATCGCTGCGATCATCAGTCAAGGCGACGTCTTCACGCTGACCTTCGACGTGACGTCCTCCGGCACGGACACGTCCGGCGCGTTCCCCATCAGCGTCCACGCGATCTCCGCCGGCCTTGACCTCACCAATTCGGTGGTCTCCAGTTCCGTCATGGTGACGGTTACCCCTCCGCCTGTGTTTCAAAGCGCGTCGGTGGATGGCGCGACGCTGGTGCTCACCTACGACAGCGCGCTGGACGCGGCCAACCCGCCGGCGATCGGCGCCTTCACGGTCAAGGTCGGCGGCACCACGGTCACCGTCAGCAACGTCGCGGTGGACAGCACCAACAAGACGGTTACCCTGACGCTCGCCCAACCGGTCACGGATACGGACACGGTCACCGTCGCCTACACCGACCCGACCGTGGGCGACGACGCCAACGCCATCCAGTCCCCTACCGGCGGCGATGCCGCCAGCTTCACCGCCCAACCGGTCACCAACAACACGCCCGACACCACCCCGCCGACGCTGACCTCGGCGCGGCTGAACGGAACGCAGCTGACGCTGACCTATTCGGAGACGCTGAACGGCGCCCAAGCGGCCAGTTCGGCCTTCACGGTGACGGTGGGCGGCGTGACGCGGACGGTCACCGCGGTCGCCACCAGCGGCAAGACGGTCACCCTGACGCTGGACGCCGGGGCGACGCTTTATCAGAGCGTCACGGTGGACTACACCCCGCCGGGCTCCGGCGCGAAGACGGCGGACGCCGCCGGCAACGCCGCGGGCGCGCTGAACGGCCGGACTGTCACAGTGGTTGGTGATCCGACCTTCACCCTGGAGGGCACCAACCCCTTCGGCCTCGGCGATGTCGGGGACAACGCCACACCGATCTTCGTGGACATCGACGGTGACGGCGACCTTGATGCCCTGGTCGGCAACTTCGCCAGCAAGATCGTCTTCTATCGCAACGTCGGGACGGCGACGCAGCCCACCTTCACGCTGGATGCCACCAACCCCTTCGGCCTCAACACCGTGGGTTCCGGCGGGGCGCAGCCGACCTTTGCTGACCTCGACGGCGACGGCGATCTCGACGCCCTGGTCGGCACTGCCGGCGGCAACACCTACTTCTACCGCAACGTCGGGACGGCGACAGCGCCCACCTTCACGCTGGAGGGCTCCAACCCCTTCGGCCTCAGCCGCGCCGGGTTCGGATCGTCGGTGGAACTGGCGGACATCGACGGTGACGGCGACCTCGACGCCCTGATCGGCGTCGACGACGGCCATACGGTCTTCTACCGCAACGTCGGGACGGCGACGGCGCCCACTTTCACACTGGAGGGTTCCAACCCCTTCGGCCTGGGCAACGTCGGGGTCAGCGCGACGCCGAAGCTGTTGGACATCGATGGCGACGGCGATCTCGACGCCCTGATAGGCAGCGGGGATGGCCAGACATACTTCTATCGCAACGTCGGGACGGCGGCGGCGCCCACCTTCGTCCTGGAGGGCACCAACCCCTTCGGCCTCGGCGATGTCGGAGACAACGCCACACCGATCTTCGTGGACATCGATGGTGACGGTGACCTCGACGCCCTGATCGGCAATACGGACGGTGATACGGTGCTGTTCCGCAACGGTCCGCCGCCGCCGGCTGCACCGAGCGGTCTGGCGCTGACGGCGGGATCGAACAGCGGTTCGACGACGGACACGCTGACCAAGGTCACGACGCCGACGATCACCGGGACGGCGGAGGCCTTCGCCACGGTGGTGCTGTACGACGGGGCGACCACGGTGGGCACGGCGACGGCCGACGGCGCAGGCCTGTGGACGGTCACGTCGGCGTCGCTGAGCGACGGTGCGCATTCGCTGACCGTCAAGGCAAGCACCGCCAACGGCACGTCGGCGGCCTCGACGGCGCTGAGCGTGACCATCGACACGGCGGCGCCGACGCTGAGGTCGGCTGTGCTGAGCGGGACGCGGCTGACGCTGACCTATTCGGAGGCGTTGGACGGCGCCGAGACTCCGGTGGCCGGCGCCTTCACGGTGACGGTGGGCGGCGTGGTGCGGACGGTCACCGCGGTCGCGGTCAGCGGCCGGATGGTCACCCTGACGCTGGATGCCGGGGCCTCCTCGGTCTATGAGGGCGCGACGGTCAGCTACACCCCGCCGGGCTCCGGTGCCAAGACCGTGGATGCCGCCGGCAACGCCGCGGGCGCGCTGAACGGCCAGCCGGTCCGCGTGGGCGGCGACCCCAATTTCACCCTGGAAGCCACCAACCCCTTCGGGATCGGCAGCTTCGTCGGTCAGTCCGCCCCGGTCTTCGCCGACATCGACGGCGACGGCGACCTCGACGCGGTGGTCGGCGACTGGTACGCCAACATCGTCGTCTACCGCAATGTCGGCACGGCGGAGGCGCCCAGCTTCACCCTGGTGGGCACCAATCCCTTCGGCCTGAACACCGTCGGCGGCGGCATGCCCGCCTTCGCCAAGCTGGCCCTCGCGGACATCGACGGCGACGGCGACCTCGACCTGGTGGCCGGCAACGCGGGCGGCGACATCGTCGTCTACCGCAACGACGGGACGGCGGCGGCGCCCAGCTTCACCCTGGTGGGCACCAATCCCTTCGGCTTGAGCAATGCCGGGGGCTTCGCGTCGCCGTCCCTGGCGGACATCGACGGTGACGGCGATCTCGACGCGCTGGTCGGCAACGCGGATGGCGACACGCTCTTCTATCGGAACATCGGAACGGCGGCGGCTCCCACCTTCGCGTTGGAGAGCACCAATCCCTTCGGCCTCGGCGGTGTCGGAAGCAACGCCACGCCGGTCTTCGTGGACATCGACGGTGACGGCGACCTCGACGCCCTGATCGGCAACGACAGCGGCAACACGGTCCTCTACCGCAACGTCGGGACGGCTGCGGCGCCCAGCTTCACCCTGGAGGGCACCAACCCCTTCAACCTGGGTGATGTCGGCAGCAACGCGAAGCCGACCTTCGCGGACATCGACGGTGACGGCGACCTCGACGCGCTCATCGGTCGGGACGACGGCAAGACGGTCCTCTACCGCAACACCACGCCGCCGCCCGCGACCCCCACGGCGCCGACGCTGACGGCGGGTTCGAACAGCGGCTCGACCACCGACACGCTGACCAACGTCACGGCGCCGGCGATCGTCGGAACCGCGGTCGCCTCGTCGACGGTGGTGCTGTACGACGGCGCGACGGCCATCGGCACGGTGACGGCCGACGCCTCCTCCGGCCTGTGGACGCTCTCCACCGCCTCTCTGAGCGATGGCACGCACTCGCTGACCGTCACGTCGAGCACCGTCAACGGCACCTCGACGGCCTCGACCGCTCTGACGCTGACCATCGACACCAAGGCGCCGACGCTCACCTCGGCGACGCTGAACGGGACGCAGCTGACCCTGACCTATTCGGAGCTTCTGGACGGCGCCCAGACTCCGGCCGGCGCCTTCACGGTGATGGTGGGCGGCGTGGCGCGCACGGTCACCGCCGTCGCCACCAGCGGCAAGACGGTCACCCTGACGCTCGACGCCGGAGCAACGGTCTATCAGAGCGTCACGGTGGATTACACGCCGCCGGGCTCCGGCGCGAAGACCGCGGACGCCGCGGGCAACGCTGCGGGTGCGCTGACCGGTCAGGCGGTCCGGGTGGCGGGCGATCCCAGCTTCGTCCTGGAGGCCACCAATCCCTTCGGCTTGAACGGCCTCTTCCCCCAAGCCAAGCCGGTCTTCGTTGACATTGATGGCGATGGTGACCTCGACGTCCTTGTCGGCAACATCGGGATCAATCTCCAGCTCTACCGCAACGTCGGCAACGCGACCTCACCCAGCTTCACCCTGGAGGCGGCGACCGACCCCTTCGGGCTGAGCGGTGCGACGATGTCCACCCCGGCCTTCGCGGACCTCGACGGCGATGGCGACCTCGACGTGCTGGTTGGAGGCAGCTCCGGCTCCCTGCTGTTCCTGCGCAACGTCGGCACGGCGACGGCCCCCAGCTTCACCCTGGAGGCCACCAACCCCTTCGGGCTCAGCAATGTCGTCCCTCTCGCGTCGCCGAGCATCGCGGACCTCGACGGCGACGGCGATCTCGACATCCTGGTCGGCAGCCAGGGCGGCGACCTGCTGTTCTACCGCAACGTCGGCACGGCGACGGCGCCCAGCTTCACGCTGGTCGGCACCAACCCCTTCGGGCTCGGCAATTCCGGGGGGCAGGCGTCGCCGAGCATGGTGGACATCGACGGCGACGGCGACCTCGATATTCTGGTCGGCAATGTCACCGGTGACACGGCGGTCTACCGCAACGTCGGCACGGCGACGGCGCCCAGCTTCACGCTGATCGGCACCAACCCCTTCGGGCTGAGCAATGCCGGGATGATGGGGTCGCCGAGCATCGTGGACATCGATGGTGACGGCGATCTCGACGCCCTGGTCGGAGCCTTCACAAGCATCACCCTGTTCCGCAACGTTCCGCCGACTCCGGCGAGTCTGGCCTTGACGACCGCGTCCAACAGCGGCTCGACGACGGACACGCTGACCAACGTCACGGCTCCGGCGATCACTGGCCTGGCCAAGGCGTTCACGACCGTGGTGCTGTACGAGGGCGCGACGGCGCTGGGCACGGTGACGGCCGATGCCAATGGCCTGTGGACCGTCACGACGGCCTCGCTGGGTGACGGGGCTCATTCCCTGACCGCCGTGTCGAGCGATGCCACCGGCACCTCGTCGGCCTCCAGCACGCTGACGGTGACCATCGACAGCGCGGCTCCGAGCACTCCTGTCATCACCACGGCGCTGGCCAACAACGCCACCCCGACCATCGCCGGCACGGCGGAAGCGGGCAGCACTGTCACCGTCACGGTGGGCGGCGCCACCTACACCACCACGGCGACGGGCGGAAACTGGTCCATCGACCTCGCCACGGCGACGCCGACCGCCGGTGTGCTGAGCCTCAATGCCAATGGCACCAACGCCGTTTCTGCAACGGCGACCGACGCAGCCGGCAACACCTCCACCGCCGGGACTCAGTCGCTGGTGATCGACACCACGGCGCCCAGCACCCCGGCGGTGACCAGCGCGGCGCTGACCAAGAACGCCACGCCGACCCTCACCGGCACGGCGGAAGCGGGCAGCACGGTGACCGTCACGGTGGGTGGCGCCACCTACACCACGACGGCGACCAACGGGACCTGGAGCATCAACCTCGCCACCGAGACGCCGACCGCCGGCTCGCTGGCCCTCAACGCCAACGGCGCCAACCCGGTCTCGGCCACCGCCACCGACGCGGCCGGCAACATCTCGGCGCCGGGCACCCAGTCGCTGACCATCGACACCACCACCCCCAACGCCCCGGTCATCACCACGACGCTGAGCAACAGCGCGACGCCGACGATCAGCGGCACGGCGGAGGCCGGCAGCACGGTGACCGTCACGGTGGGTGGCGCCACCTACACCACGACGGCGACCAACGGGACCTGGAGCATCGACCTCGCCACCGAGACGCCGACCGCCGGCTCGCTGGCCCTCAACGCCAACGGCGCCAACCCGGTCTCGGCCACCGCCACCGACGCGGCCGGCAACATCTCGGCGCCGGGCACCCAGTCGCTGACCATCGACACCACCACCCCCAACGCCCCGGTCATCACCACGACGCTGAGCAACAGCGCGACGCCGACGATCACCGGCACGGCGGAGGCCGGCGCCACGGTGACCGTGGAGGTGGGCGGCGCCACCTACACCACGACGGCGACCAACGGAACCTGGAGCATCGACCTCGCCGCCGAGACGCCGACCGCCGGCTCGCTGGCCCTCAACGCCAACGGCGCCAACCCGGTCTCGGCCACCGCCACCGACGCGGCCGGCAACATCTCGGCGCCGGGCACCCAGTCGCTGACCATCGACACCACCAACCCCAACGCCCCGGTCATCACCACGACGCTGAGCAACAGCGCGACGCCGACGATCACCGGCACGGCGGAGGCCGGCGCCACGGTGACCGTGGAGGTGGGCGGCGCCACCTACACCACGACGGCGACCAACGGGACCTGGAGCATCAACCTCGCCACCGAGACGCCGACCGCCGGCTCGCTGGCCCTCAACGCCAACGGCGCCAACCCGGTCTCGGCCACCGCCACCGACGCGGCCGGCAACATCTCGGCGCCGGGCACCCAGTCGCTGACCATCGACACCACCAACCCCAACGCCCCGGTCATCACCACGACGCTGAGCAACAGCGCGACGCCGACGATCACCGGCACGGCGGAGGCCGGCGCCACGGTGACGGTGGAGGTGGGCGGCGCCACCTACACCACGACGGCGACCAACGGAACCTGGAGCATCAACCTCGCCACCGAGACGCCGACCGCCGGCTCGCTGGCCCTCAACGCCAACGGCGCCAACCCGGTCTCGGCCACCGCCACCGACGCGGCGGGCAACGTCTCGGCACCCGGCACCCAGTCGCTGACCATCGACACCACGCTGCCCGCCGCCCCGGTCATCACCACGGCGCTGGCCAACAGCGCGGTGCCGACGATCACCGGCACGGCGGAGGCCGGCAGCACCGTCACCGTCACGGTGGGCGGCGCCACCTACACCACCACCGCCACCGGCGGAAACTGGAGTGTCAACCTCGCCACGGCGACGCCGACCTCCGGCGCGCTCAGCCTCAACGCCAACGGCGTCAACCCGGTGTCGGCTACCGCCACCGACGTGGCGGGCAATACGTCCGCACCGGGCACGCAGTCGCTGACCATCGACACCACCGCTCCGAACGCCCCGACCGTCACGACGGCGCTGAGCAACAGCACGACGCCGACCCTGACCGGCACGGCGGAGGCCGGCAGCACAGTGACCGTCACCATCGGCGGCGCCACCTACACCACCACGGCGACCGGCGGAAACTGGAGCGTCAACCTCGCCACGGCGACGCCGACCTCCGGCTCGCTGAGCCTGAACGCCAACGGCGCCAACCCGGTCTCGGCCACCGCCACCGACGCGGCGGGCAATACGTCCGCACCGGGCACGCAGTCGCTGACGATCGACACGACCAACCCCAACGCGCCGGTCATCTCGACCAACCTCAGCAACAGCACGACGCCGACCCTGACCGGCACGGCGGAGGCCGGCAGCACGGTGACCGTCACCATCGGCGGCGCCACCTACACCACCACGGCGACCGGCGGGAATTGGAGCATCAACCTCGCCACGGCGACGCCGACCGCCGGCTCGCTGAGCCTGAACGCCAACGGCGCCAACCCGGTCTCGGCCACTGCCACCGATGCCTCTGGCAACGTCTCCGCACCGGGCACGCAGTCGCTGACGATCGACACGACCAACCCCAACGCGCCGATCATCAACTCCGCGGCGCTGAGCAACAGCACGGCGCCGACCATCGCCGGTACGGCGGAGAGCGGCAGCACGGTCACCGTCACCATCGGCGGCGCCACCTATACCACTACGGCGACGGGCGGAAACTGGAGCATCGACCTTGCCACGGCAACGCCGGTGAATGGCACGCTGAGCCTCAACGCCAACGGCGCCAACCCGGTCTCGGCCACCGCAACCGATGCTTCCGGCAACACCTCGGCGCCGGGCACCCAGTCGCTGACCATCGACACGACCAACCCCAACGCGCCGGTCATCTCGACCAACCTCAGCAACAGCACGACGCCGACCCTGACCGGTACGGCCGAGGCCGGCAGCACGGTGACCGTCACCATCGGCGGCGCCACCTACACCACCACGGCGACGGGCGGAAACTGGAGCATCAACCTCGCCACGGCGACGCCGACCGCCGGCACGCTGAGCCTGAACGCCAACGGCGACAATCCGGTATCGGCCACCGCCACCGATGTCTCCGGCAACGTCTCCGCGCCGAGCACGCAGTCGCTGGTCATCGACACCACCGCCCCCACGGCAACGGTCCTGTTTGAAGACGACAGCATTGATGCGGTGGAGCAGTCCAGCAGCGCCTTCACCATCAATGGGAGCGAGGCCGGCGCCACCTTCACCTGGACCATCACCTCGTCGGGTGGTGGCCGGGTGACTGGAAGCGGCGTGACAACTGGCGGTACCACGCGGGTAACCGGCCTGGACCTGTTCAGCTTGGGCGATGGCACCCTCACGTTGTCGCTTGGCCTGACCGACCCGGCGGGCAACGCCTCGGTGCCCTTCATCGCGACGACGCAGAAGCTGACCGCGACGGTGGACAAACCGGCCCCGGTCGCCCCACCGGCAGCGGCCACCGTGGACGGCGCCACCGTCAACGGTTCGGTCACCACCGCCACCGATGGCAGCCGCACGACTACGGTGACCATCGCCGCGACCTCCGGCAGCCGCGTTGAGGACCACAGCACCGCCAACGCCGATCTGGCCGACGTGCCGGTGGTGCGCGAACAGGTGGTCGACCGGCAGACGGGGCAGGCGTCCATCGTCACCACCCTGACGGTCAGCGTCTCCACCGGGGTGGCGGTGACCGCCACGGGCAACACCGAGCGGCAGACCGCCAACCAGGCGCTGACCGGGCTGACCGGCCTGATCGCCGCCATCGAAGCCCGCACCGACGAGGGTACGGTCTCGCGCACCGGACTGACCGGCGGCGGCTCGGGCTTCCTCTCGATGCTGTCCTCGCAGACCCAGCTCCTCGTGCGGGCCATCGACTTCAGCACGCCCGGCGTTGCTGCGGGCCAAGCGGTGCAGACGCGGGTCACCGGCAATACGCTGGGTGGCACGGGCATCGCCAGCACGGCACCGACTGCGGTTGTGCTGAACACCACGGGGGTGTCGGGGCCGATGACCATCCAGCTCGACAACGTGGAGTTCGCCGCGGTGGTCGGCGCCGCCACGCTGGTCGGCGGCGACGGCGAGCAGATCGTCTACGGCGACGACCACGAGCAGTTCATGTATCTGGGGGCCGGCGACGACATCCTGCACGGCGGCGGCGGCAACGACACGATCGCCAGCGCCGGCGGCAACGACACGCTGTACGGCGACGACGGCGACGACGTGGTGATGGGCGGCGAGGGCGACGACTGGCTGTTCGGCGGGGAGGGCAACGACCTGGTCGGCGGCGGGGTCGGCAACGACGCGCTGTTCGGCGGGACGGGCCAGGACATCCTGTTCGGCGAGGACGGCGACGACACGCTGAGCGGCGAGGAGGGCGACGACACGCTGTCCGGCGGGTCGGGCAACGACCTTCTGTTCGGCGGGGAGGGCAACGACTTCCTGATCGGCGACGAGGGCGACGACACGCTGAGCGGCGGCGACGGCAACGACGTGGCGCTGGGCGGAGCGGGTCGCGACCTGATCGGGCTCGGCGCGGGCGACGACCTGGCCAGCGGCGGCGACGGCGACGACACGCTGTTCGGCGAGGCCGGCAACGACACGCTGTTCGGCGGGGCGGGCAACGACCTGCTGAACGGCGGGGCCGGCAACGACGTTCTGTTCGCCGACGGCGGAGCGGACACGCTGTGGGGCGGCGAGGGCGCGGACGTCTTCGCCTTCGGCCGGTCCTCGGGCGGGTCGGTGGTGATGGACTTCCAGGTGGGCGTGGACCGCCTGGCCTTCTATGACGCCACCATCGATCTCGGCGCGGTGATCCGCTCCGCCCGGGTGGAGGGTGGCAACACCATCCTCGACATCGGGTCGGGCAACCGCATCACCATCGTCGGCCAGACCGGAAACGCCGCCGGTTGGTTCGGCTGAGAGGAACAGCCTTATTCTGGGAGCTGCAGGCGACCGCAGCTCCCTGTACGACGGGTACGGCGATACCGTCCTCTCCACCGCCGAGGAGAGGGCGGGCCGCCTCAGCGCGGTGGACCGGGAATATATCCGGGGCAGCACATTTCAACCGCTCGTGAGCATCGGTAATGCCCCGCTTCACGCCCCGCAGCCCCGCGAGGTGAGGGAGCGCAGGAACCTGGTTCAGAACATCTCAGCTTCCGACGGGCCGACCTCCAGGCCGAGCGCCTCACGCCGCCCGTCTGTGTTGACCGTGACGGCGATTATCACCGCCATCGACACGATGCGCCCGGCCACGCGCACCTTCATGTGAATCGCATTGATCCATAGAGGGGCCAATCGCCCTCCAGCGGGCGGTTCAGGATGGTGCCGACGCGCTCGTCGATATCCTCGCACAGGCGGCTGACCTGCGACTTGCTGATCCCGGCCGTGCCCATGGCCTCAACCAGTTCGTCCGCGCTGCGCGTCGAGACGCCCTGCACACCGGCTTCATGGATAACGGCGGCGAGCGCCTTCTCAGCGGTAAACCGGTGTTCCAGGGAGCCGGGGAAGCAGGCCCCCTTGCGCAGCTTGGGCATTTGCAACGCCAACCGCACCGGCGCGAGTCTCCCAAAGCCGTTCCCGATAGCCATTGCGCTGGTTGATCCGCTCGGACGTCCGCTCTCCATGGGCGGCACCGCAGAGGCTCCCTTGGTCGTTCTCACGCAACGGCCAAGAGATCGATATCAATGTGAAGGGGCCGCTCGCGCGCAGCCCTGCGTCCGGAGTGGGCGGTTGATCCAGTGTCTTGAGGACTGGATCGTGCCAAAGGACTGGTTGCACCTCGATTGCCCAACACGAAAGTGTCTCTCGGCGGGCTCGCGCGCGGTCGTCGAAGCGTCGCGGATCCAGGTCGGCAAAGCGGCGCCAAAGACAAGTATTCGCATCCGCCTCCCGCCAGCGGAGTGAGGGCGAAGCCCTCACTCCACATGTTCGGCAACGACCGGCGTGTGTGGTTCGACGAATCTACGACGTAGTGTCCGTCCGTATCCGAAACTGCGATCCGTCACTCCCACTCGATCGTGCCGGGCGGCTTCGAGGTGATGTCGTAGACCACGCGGTTGACGCCGCGCACCTCATTGACGATGCGGTTCGACACGCGGGCCAGGAAGTCGTGCGGGAACGGGTACCAGTCGGCGGTCATGCCATCGGTCGAGGTCACCGCGCGCAGGGCCAGCACGTGGTCGTAGGTCCGCCCGTCGCCCATCACGCCCACGGTGCGCACTGGCAGCAGCACCGCGAAGGCCTGCCAGATCGCGTCGTACAGGCCGGCGTTGCGGATCTCCTCCAGATAGACCGTGTCGGCCTTGCGCAGGATGTCCAGCTTCTCCGGAGTGATTTCGCCGGGAACGCGGATGGCGAGGCCGGGACCGGGGAAGGGATGGCGGCCGATGAAGGCGGCCGGCAGGCCGAGTTCGCGGCCGAGCGCCCGGACCTCGTCCTTGAACAGCTCGCGCAGCGGCTCGACCAGCTTCAGCTTCATGCGCTCCGGCAGGCCGCCGACGTTGTGGTGCGACTTGATGGTGACCGACGGGCCGCCGGTGAAGGAGACGCTTTCGATCACGTCGGGGTACAGCGTGCCCTGGGCCAGGAACTGCGCGCCGCCGACCTTGGCGCTCTCCTCGTCGAAGACCTCGATGAACAGGCCGCCGATAATCTTGCGCTTCTGCTCCGGGTCGGTGACACCAGCCAGCTTGCCCAGGAACAGCTCGGACGCATTTCGGTGGACCAGCGGGATGTTGTAGTGGTCGCGGAACAGCGTCACCACCTCCTCCGCCTCGCCGGCGCGCATCAGGCCGGTGTCGACGAAGATGCAGGTGAGCTGGTCGCCGATGGCCTCATGGATCAGCACGGCGGCCACCGAGGAATCGACGCCGCCCGACAGGCCACAGATCACCTTGCCGCTGCCGACCTGGTTGCGGATCTTCTCGATCGCCTGCTGCTTGAAGGCGGCCATGGTCCAGTCGCCCTTCAGGCCCGCCACGCGGTGGACGAAGTTCGACAGGAGCTGCGCGCCGTGCGGGGTGTGCACGACCTCCGGGTGGAACTGCACGCCGTAGAACTGGCGGGCGTCGTCGGCGATGGCGGCGAAGGGCGCGCCGTCGCTGACCGCCACGGCCTGGAAGCCGTCCGGCAGGGCGGTGACGCGGTCGCCGTGGCTCATCCACACCTGCTCGCGCGAGCCGACCGCCCACAGCCCGTCGAACAGCGCGCAGGTCTGCTTCACCTCGATGAAGGCGCGCCCGAACTCGCGGTGGTCGGAGCCCGACACGGTGCCGCCGAGCTGGTGGCACATTGTCTGCTGGCCGTAGCAGATGCCCAGGACCGGAACGCCCAGCGTGAAGACCACCTCCGGCGCGCGGGGGCCGTTCTCCTCGGTGACGGAGGCCGGGCTGCCCGACAGGATGATCGCCTTCGGCGCGTAGTCGCGAATCCGCTCCTCGCTCATGCTGAACGGATGGATTTCGCAATAGACGCCGGCTTCACGGACGCGGCGGGCGATGAGCTGGGTCACCTGCGACCCGAAATCGAGGATGAGAACGCGCTCGGCGGACATGGACGACAACCTGATGCGGGGGGACAAGCCCCTGACTACCGCATTTCAGGCCCCGCGGACAAGCGTGCAAGCGGTGCGAGGTCGTGCCAGCCGTAGGCGACCTCCACCAGTTCCTTCCCGGCGAAGCGGATCGGCCGCTCCGCCACCCGCACACCGCCCAACCGCTCGTAGAACCAGCGGGCCGGGTTGTCGCGCAGGCACCAGACCACGGCGGTGCGCTTGCCGCCCTCCTGGAGCCGTTCGGCCATGGTCGCCATCAGGCGGCGGCCAAGCCCCTGCCCCTGCGCCTCGTCCAGCAGATAGAGGGCGTAGAACTCGCCGTCGTACCCTTCCACGGGAATGCGGCGCCCGCCGTAGGTGGCGAATCCCACCACCGAATCCGCGGCATCCGCCACGACCAAGGCGCCCTGGCCCGGCCCGTGGGCCTGGACGGCGTTGTGCCAGCGCATCGCCGCGGCGGCTTCCGACAGGTTGACGAGATAGGTGTCGGGGACGAGGCCCGGATATGTGGATTGCCACGTCGCGACGTGGACCTTGGCGATGCCCACCGCGTCCGACGGGCGCGCGTCGCGAATCACCAGCGCTTCATCCATGGGACATCTCCGGACCCGTTGCCCACCCCAATGGAAACTGGGAGCCGGGCCGGAGGATGTCCAGTCAGCCAAAAGGGCCGGGACGGGGCGACGGTGGACGGCCGCCGCACCGCCGGCCTTCGTGTTACTGGGCCGGGAGCGCCGGAACGCCCGCCTGCCACTGGTCCCAGTGGGACACGATGTGATCGGTCATGCGCGCGCCGACCACCGCCACATTCTCCACCGTCTCGGCGAAGCCGCCGGCGGTCTCGCCCGGCTTCGGGTCGAGATGCTCCAGCGTGGTTTCCTTGGGATTGCCCTGGTCGAAGTTCACGGCGCCGCGCAGGCTCATCACCCGGTCGGAGCCCAGCGTCCGCTTGATGACCAGCGTGATCGCCGCGGCCTCCATCTCGGTGATGACGTAATCGTCGGCGCCGTAGAGCTTGGCGATGTACTGCGCCTGCTCGGACATGCCGGGGCCGTGGAAGAAGGTGTCGCCGGTCATATGCGTGCCGGTGCCGACGAAGGGCGCGCGCCGGGCGGCGTCCTGCGGGTAGCGCTGGCGATAGGCGCGGGCACTGTCGGAATCCTTCAGCGGCGTGTCGCCGGTCAGCTTCATCGCCCAGGACACCAGCGCCGGGTTCAGCTGGAACAGGCGGACGGACTCGTAGCCCTTGCGCGGCATGAAGGTCGGCTCGCCCGGCTTGCCCTCCTCCGGCGCCCAGCGGTGGCCCAGATCGTAATCCACCAGCCAGGTCGCCCAGTTGACCTCGGCGATGGTGCCGCGCGACGGCGGCGTGCCGGCCACGCCGGAAATGATGAAATAGGCCTGCGACAGGTCGAGTTGCGGGTTCAGCAGAATCGCCTGCATGGACGCGGAGGAGCTGACCTTGCCCATCCCCAGAACCGCGCCGCACACGCCGTCGGCGTTGCAGTAGACCGGGTTCAGCGCGCCCTTCACGGCGATCGGCTCGGCGGACTGCCAGTAGCGCTCGTACCAGTTCTGGAACTCGCCGGCGCGGTCGCCGGTGTTCTTGCCGATCTCGAACATGGCGCCGACGAACACCTTGACCTTGACCGGCTCAGCCGCTTCGGCGGAGGTGCCCAGCCCCAACAGGAAAAGGGCGGACAGGGCGGCGCTCCGCCAGCGGGACGTGTTCCACATCATTGCACTCCAACATGCGGGGAAAGGTCGCACCCTAACCGCAAACCTCGCGGTATGACCCGCACGAAATCAGCAGGCCGGTCCGTGTGCCCCCGCATGAGTAGCGGCGCTCGTCCTTTCTTGGGCTGGCGCGCATTCGCCGCTTTTTCGGCCTGCCGTCAATCTCCTTTACCATGTTGGTTTCGCCAAATCCTTAGCGGGGCGCCAACTGTCACCTTCCGACGCAGAACTGGCCGCCAACCAACCACCTCATACCCCAGTATGAGTATAGCTCATTATCGCATAAATACTTATCATTCGAACTTTAATGTTTCATTATTAATCTTCGCTCAAATTTCTATATCAACAGATCAATAATATCTATCTCCTGCTATGAGGGCCTCGGCCATCGTTCAACGGAGTTTTTCCAATGGCTCCTACAAGCGTCCCATCGCCCGCCGATGTTCCCGCAAATTTCCGAGCTGGATCAGCATCGCGCTCAGCGAACACATCGACACTTTCCGTCGCCACGCCGAGCGTCCGGAAGGGCGGAGCCAGCGACAGCGTGGATCTCAGCGCTCTCGCAATGGCCCTGAAAGGCAATGCCCTTACGATGTTCAACGAGGCGCTGGGCGACGAGGACCGTCGGAAACTGGACGACGCCGTGCGCGCCGGCACTCTGACCGGCGATGAGGTGGCGAAGGGTTTGACGACACGTCTGAAACGCATCGGCTTCGCGCAGTCCGGTGTCGATGTCGCCACCATCGATCTCGATTCGGAGGCCGCCAACCGCGCTCTCGGCGGAGCGGTGCTCCTTCAGCGCGGCCAGCGCCGGTCCGACACGCCGACGCAGCCGGACAATTCTCCGATCCGCGTCGACAAACCTTCGGCATCGCCCTCCCCGGCGACGAGCAGGGATGCTCAGGCCAACGCCTACTTCCTTGCCATTGAGGATGGTGGCGACGATGCGTCAAAGAAGATCGCCGATCTCGGCATCAACCTAAGTCCGTTTGCGGCTTTCGGCGACGCGGTCCGTCGTCTGATTGGCAAGGGGGCCTTCGATTACCGGTAGGCTCACCTCTTCCGCCGCCGATCCCCTCACAAATCCATCGCGCAAAATTTAAATAATAGCCTTCATTATCTTACGTCATAGAAGGCTAAACAATCGCATACTAAATACTTAAAAAGTATAAAATAGATACGTTAATCATTAATTCAAAATTATATTCTCCGCTCTCCCATGCAGATAACCAATAATGATTGGTAATTACGGTCAGGAATTGGATCAATGACAAACAGCTCAATCAGTTCTTCTATTCCCTTGCCCGCCACCGGATATTGGAAGCCTGTACAGGCTGGAACCGGCTCCTCCGGGCATCAATCCTCAAGCATCGGAAGCGGCGAAAAGACGGATGCCGTGTCCGTGAGCAAGCTTGGGCAAGCCTTGAAGGGCGCCGCCGCCGATGTGTTCAAGCAACTTGACTCAAAGGCGCGGGGCATGCTGGAGGGACTCGTCAACTCCGGCAAGATCAGCGCCGAAGACGCCGTGACCGGGCTGAAATCGATGGCGACCAAGGCGACCTTCAACCGCTACGTTTCCGAACGCCCCCGCGACGAGGAGGACAAGCAGCGGCTCGCCGATTCGGAGGCCGCTTGGCAGAAATTGCAGGCCTACGGCAGCCGGATGTCGGGCGCGCTGTCCGAGGTCGGGCGCAAGACCCAGGAGATTCAGGAGGCCCAGCAGCGCGGCGACATCTCGATGGACGAGATGAACGAGCGCCTGAAGCCGGTTCAGGACGCGTTCAAGAGCGAAATCGCGGCGACCCGTGGCGCCTATGGAAGGCCGACCGATCAGACGGCCATACTCAGCGACGCCAGCGGATTCACGAAAAACATGGAAGGCTTCAAATCCGCGCTGGCCTCCATGGGGGAGGACGCCGGCTTCGCGGACCTGTACGCGCCGGACGGCGAGGCCGCCGAGCAGAAGCTTCAGGACCTCGGCTTCGACCGGACCGTCTTCGGCAACGCGTTCCAGGCATTTGCGGAAACCGTGGACATTCCCGGCATCGGGGCCAAATCAGCTGCCCCGAAGACCGACACTGCCGCTCCGACCCCGGCGCCCGCTGCGGAAAGCAAGATTGCTACGGAGACGCCAGCCATCGCGAGCAAGCCAGCCGCTGAAAGCCCATCGCCGCCGGATACCGTCAGCAAACCGGCGTCGAGCGACCCCGGCAACGCGCAGGCGGCGCTGTCGATGCTCCAATCGGCGCTTGCGTCGGGCGCGTCGAAAGGCGGAACCGGTGTCCTGGGCGCGATCACCGGAAACGCCAACGAAGGCCAGAACACGGTCGCCAGCGGCCTGCTGGAAGCCCTGAAGGCCGGGGCGGGAAAGCCGCAAACCGGAAACGCGCAGACCGGCGACACACCGCCGGCCTGACGCATTCCACCGGGGAAGGTTCTCCCCGCCGATGTTACCCTTCTGAAGGCGCCGGATCAGCCTCGGCCATCTGGTCCACCTCCGCCGCGGCTTCGTCCTCCGCCTTGCGCACCATCACGGCGGCGAAGAAGCCGTCGGTGTCGTGGCGGGCCGGGGTCAGGCGCAGATACGGCCCCTCGGCGGGCGGGGTGCCCGCGCCCTCCTCCGCCCAGACCTCGGCGACCGGCAGCACGGAGAAGTCGGGGTGGGTTTCCAGGAAGGCGGCCACCTGATTCTCGTTCTCCTCCGGAAGCAGGGAGCAGGTGGCGTAGACCAGTCGCCCGCCGGGCTTCACCAGACGGGCCGCGCTGTCCAGGATGTTGGCCTGGAGCGGCACCAGTTCCGCCAGACCGGGGCCGAGCTGGCGCCAGCGGCTGTCGGGGTTGCGGCGCCAGGTGCCGGTGCCGCTGCACGGCGCGTCCACCAGCACGCGGTCGAACTTGCGCTTGTGGCGCTTCACCCAGGGGTCGCGCTCGCTGGACAGCGGGTGCGCCTCGATGTTGTGTAGACCGGCGCGGCGGAACCGCTCGGCGGCGCGTTTCAGGCGCCCGGCCAGCACGTCGCAGGCGACGACGCGGCCCTTGTTCTTCATCAGCGCGGCGATGGCCAGCGTCTTGCCGCCGGCCCCGGCGCAGAAATCGACCACCTGTTGCCCCGGCTTCGGCGCCACCGCGATCGCCACGAGCTGCGAGCCTTCGTCCTGGATTTCGACCAGACCGTCCTTGAAGGCATCCACGGCACCCAGCGGCGGGCGGCCCTGGACGCGCAGGCCCAGCGGCGACCACTGCGTCGGCGTCGCCGTGATCTGGGCGCGGGCCAATGCCTTGATCGCGCTCTCGCGGTTGGCCTTCACCGGGTTGATGCGCAGATCGAGCGGCGCGCTGTCCAGCAGCGTCCGCATCTCCACGGCGAAGCGGTCGCCCATGGCGGCGCGCATCGGCTCCTCGGCCCAGGGCGGGCATTCCACGGCCACGCTCTCCGGCATCTGCGGATGCTCCAGCGTGTGGGTGTCCAGCTCGTTGGCGAGCTTCGCCTCCTCCGGCGCCAGCGGGGCCGGGGCGAATTTGGTGGCGCCGAACAGCGCCTTCACCGTCGCCGCGGCCTTGCCCTCGGCCAGGATCTCGTTGGCGAGCGCGCGGGCGCGCGGGGTCGGCGGATGGCCCTGACGCTCCAGCCACCAGCACAGGCGGGCATGCCGCCGCAGGATCGCGTAGGCCGTCTGCGCCACCGCGGTGCGGTCTTTCGACCCGATGTAGCGGCGGGCGCGGAAATAGGCGCTCATCACCGCGTCGGCGGGGCGCGGGGTTTCGTCGATCTCGGTCAGCAGGTCGATGACCGCCTGAAGGCGGGCGGCGGGGGTCATGGGATGGTCCTCGGATAGATTCCCTGCTCGATAACCCGAGCGGGGGGCGGTTGTCATCCCCCGCGCACGCGCGGCAGCCTTTCGAGTCGCCGTCCCAGGCGTTCGCCCTGTGACAAGACGGCCCGATCGAAACCATCCGCGCGAAGAGCGGTTGACCGCAATCCCGTGAATGAGGCAAAAAAGGGGTAGTTGTTCTTGCGTCGGCTCTCTTGCGGGCGGCAAGTCCAACGCTCCCTCTTCTTCGGCGTCTTCTTGAAATCTGGTGCGGGGTCCGCGATGACGGCTGCGGTCGGCAGTGTCATGGCGCGTGCGTTGGCGCGCGTCTCCACCCTTCTTGCGTTTGGCCTGCTGGCGGGCTGTGCGGGCGACGCAGCGACCGGACCGGGACCGGGCGGCGGCGTCACCGCGGCGTCCTGGCGGCCGGGGATGGAGAAGGTTTCCGCAGACTTCCGCGGCCTGCCGGGCTGGATCGACGACGACCACGCGCAGGCCCTGCCTGCCGTTCAGCGCACCTGCCGCTGGGTGGCGTCGCAGCCGGCCGGCAAGCCGCTCGGCCCCAACCCCGCCGCCGGCACCACCTCGGACTGGCGCCCGATCTGCGAGGCGTTGCGCGGCCTGCCCGACGCCCAGCCGGAAACCGCCCGCCGCTTCTTCGAGGATCACTTCACCCCTGTCGCCCTGTCCGAGGGGCAGGAGGGCCTGTTCACGGGCTATTACGAGGTCGAGCTGCGCGGCAGCTGGACCCGGACCGAGCGCTACAACGTCCCCCTCTACAAGGCGCCCAAGCGGACCAAGCGCGGCCTGCCCAGCCGCGCCCGCATCACCGACGGCGCGCTGAAGGGCAAGGGGCTGGAGATCCTGTGGGTGGACGATCCCATCGACGCCTTCTTCCTGGAAATCCAGGGGTCGGGCCGGGTGCGGATGACCGACGGGTCGGTGGTGGCTCTGGGCTATGGCGGGCAGAACGGCCACCGCTACGTCCCCATCGGGCGGCACCTGATCGACATCGGCTACGCCACGCCGGAGCAGGTGACCATGCCGCTGATCCGCCGCTGGCTGACCGAGCATCCCGGCGAGGCCAAGCAGGTGATGAACATGAACCCGTCCTACGTCTTCTTCCAGATGCGCCCCGACGTCGGCGCCCGCGGCGCGCGCAACATGGAGCTGACGGCGGGCCGCAGCCTTGCCGTGGACCCCGGCTACGTCCCGCTGGGCGTGCCGCTGTGGCTGGACGTCCGCGAGGCGCCGGTGCCGCAGGGCGAGATCAAGCGCCTCGTCGTCGCCCAAGACACCGGCGGCGCCATCAAGGGGGCGGTGCGCGGCGACCTGTTCTGGGGCCATGGGGCGGAGGCCGCGGAGGGCGCCGGTGTGATGAAGGCCAAGGGCCGCTACACGATGCTGGCGCCGCGCACCACTTCCTTCACGCTGGCGCAACGCCGCTGAGGTCTGGTCGTCGATGCTGGTTCGTCTGTCCGCCCTGCCCGACCGGGAGGCCGCCCTCGCCGCGCTGGAAGACATCTTCTTCCAGTCCACGCTGCGCAAGGACTTCGCCTCGGCGGAGGAGCGCACAGCCTTCTTCCGCACCTGGACGGGCTGGTATGTGGAGCGGGCGCCGGACGACGTGTGGTTCGCCTTGGCCGAGGACGGCGCCATCATCGGCTATCTGACCGGCTGCAAGGACAGCGCCGGGGCGGTGGACCTCGCCCGCACCATCCCGAAATACGAGGTCTTCGCCGACCGCTTCGCCGCCTTTCCCGCCCATCTCCACGTCAACGTCCGGCCCGGCTTCCGCGATCATGGAATCGGGCGGGCGCTGGTTGACCGCTTCGCGGAGGACTGCCGCGCCGATGGCTTGCCCGGCCTGCATCTGGTGACCGGGGTGTTCGCGCGGAACGTCAGCTTTTACCAGCGCGCCGGATTCACCGCAGCGACCCAGCGGGGAGCGCTGCTGTTCCTCGGCTGGCACCTGGATTAAGAGTGGTTCAGAAGGCGGGCGGACAACCGCCGGCCTTGAGCACCCGCTGTGCGGAGGCCGGGTTGTTGGCCAGCCTACCGGCCGGACGGACGGGCCGTCGCACCAGCTCGCCCCCGCAGTTCGGGCAATGGCCCTTCAGCACCCCGTCCCGGCAGTCGCCGCAGAAGGTGCATTCGAAGGAGCAGATGTAGGCATCGCGGGACTCCGGGGGCAGATCCCGGTCGCAGCATTCGCAGTTCGGCCGCAGCGCAAGCATGATGGGGATCGCCTTTCAGTGGTTCAGCGATGATAGCAGCGGGAAGGCGGTGGGAGAACAGGCGGTGGCCGCACGGCTTTCGCGTTTGAAGCTCCCTCTCCCCTCTGGGGAGAGGGTTGGGGTGAGGGGGACCCGCTTTTGCCGAACGCATCACCCGGCACATCCCCCTCACCGCCCGCTTCGCGGGCACCCTCTCCCCAGAGGGGAGAGGGCTATGAAGGCGGATCGGCCTTCCCAACGCGGCGCCCCGCGCCGTAAGGTCCACGATCACGACGACCGCCCGCCCTGGAAAGCCCGTCCCGCATGATCCGCCCGCCGCGCCTGATCGAAAGCCCGCAGAATCCGCAGTTCAAGCTGTGGGAGGCTTTGCTGGAGAGCCGCGGCCTGAAGAAACAGGGCAAGTTCCTGCTGGCCGGACTGAAGACGGTGCCGGAGGCGCTGGTCCGCTGGCCGGACCGCTTTTCCACCCTGCTAGTCACTGATCCGGCGCAGGCCGAAGGTTGGCGCCTGCCTGCGGGGCTGGAGATCGTCCAACTCACCCCCGCCCTGTTCCGCACCCTGGACGTCTCTGGCACTGGCTTTCCCCTGCTGGTCGGCACGGTGCCCGACACGCCGCCCATCGACCTCTCGCAACCGCCACAGGGGCTCGAACTCGTCTGCGCGCTGGGCGACCCCAACAACCTCGGCGCCCTGCTGCGCAGCGCCGCCGCCTTCGGCGCCCGCCGGGTGATCCTGCTCGACGGCGCAGCCCACCCGTACCATCCCAAATGCCTGCGCGCCGCGTCGAACGCCCAGTTCGAGCTGACGCTGCTGCGCGGCGGCCGGTGGGAGGACGTGAGCCGGGCCGCCGGGCCGCTGGTCGCCCTGGACGCCGGGGGTGCCGACATGGCGGCCTACCGCTGGCCGCGCGACGTCCGGCTGGTGCTGGGCGAGGAAGGTCAGGGCGTGCCCGCCACCCTGCCCGTCCAGCGCCTGTCCATCCCGACCACCGGGGCGGTGGAGTCCCTTAACGCCACCGTCGCGGCGAGCGTGGCGCTGTTCAGCCACTTCGCCTCCCGCTCCTGAAGCGCGGGCATGAAAAAGGCGAGGGGAACGCCCCCCTCGCCTCTTCGAACCGCCACCCGACAAACGCCCGATCAGCCCTGACGGTAGTTCGGGGACTCGTTGGTGATGGTGATGTCGTGGACGTGGCTCTCGCGCAGGCCGGCGTTGGTGATGCGGACGAACTCGCACTTCGTCTGCATCTCGGCGATGGACTGGCTGCCGGTGTAGCCCATGGCCGCGCGCAGGCCGCCGACGAGCTGGTGGATCACCGCCGACACCGGGCCCTTGTAGGGCACGCGGCCTTCGACGCCTTCCGGCACCAGCTTCATGGTCGACACTTCCTGCTGGAAGTAGCGGTCCGCCGAGCCGCGGGCCATGGCGCCCACCGAGCCCATGCCGCGGTAGCTCTTGTATGAGCGGCCCTGATAGAGGATGACCTCGCCGGGGCTCTCGTCGGTGCCGGCGAACAGGCTGCCCAGCATCGCCACGCTGGCGCCCGCCGCGATGGCCTTGGCGAGATCGCCCGAGAACTTGATGCCGCCGTCAGCGATCACCGGGATGCCCATCTTCTCGCATGCCTCGACCACGTCCATGATGGCGGTCAGCTGCGGCACGCCGACGCCGGCGACGATGCGGGTGGTGCAGATGGAGCCGGGGCCGATCCCGACCTTCACGGCGTCCGCGCCGGCATCGACCAGCGCCTTCGCCGCCTCGGCGGTGGCCACGTTGCCGGCGATCACCTGGGTGTAGTTGGACATGTTGCGCGCGGCGCGCACCTGATCCAGCACCTTCAGCGAATGGCCGTGCGCGGTGTCGACCACCAGAACGTCCACGCCGGCGTCGAACAGCGCCTCGGCACGGCGCAGCCCGTCCGAGCCGGTGCCGGTGGCGGCGGCGACGCGCAGGCGGCCCTGAGCATCCTTGCAGGCGTTGGGGTAGGCCTGGGCCTTCTCCATGTCCTTCACCGTGACGAGGCCGATGCAGCGGTGAGCCTCGTCCACCACCAGCAGCTTCTCGATGCGATGCTGGTGCAGCAGGCGCTTGGCCTCGTCCTGGCTGACGCCCTCGCGCACCGACACCACGTCCTTGGTCATCAATTCGCTGACCGGCTGGTTCGGGTTGGTGGCGAAGCGGACGTCGCGGTTGGTCAGGATGCCGACCAGCTTGCCGCTGCCGCGGGAGTCGCGGCTTTCCACCACCGGGATGCCGGAGATGCGGTAGTCGGCCATGAGCTGGAGCGCGTCGGCCAGCGTCTGGCCGGGCGTGATGGTGATCGGGTTGACCACCATGCCGGACTCGTACCGCTTGACCTTGCGGACCTCCTCGGCCTGCTGCTCGATGGTCAGGTTGCGGTGGACCACGCCGATGCCGCCGGCCTGGGCCATGGCGATGGCGAGGCTGCTTTCGGTCACCGTGTCCATCGCGGAGGACATCAGGGGGATGCCCAGTTCGATGGTCTTGGTCAGGCGCGTCCGGGTGTCCACCTCGTTCGGCAGGACCGAACTTTCGGCCGGAACCAAGAGGACGTCGTCGAAGGTCAAAGCTTCGCGGATCGTGGACGAGCGGGCCATCGGCGGTCTCCCGGGAGATAAAAAGGGGCCGGAAAAAAATTTGGCGCACTATACACAAGACCGTGGGCTTGTGAAGGCGCCTGAACCACAAACTGTCGTGTGCCGGGCCTCATCCGCGCAAGCCAGCCATGACCTGCGCGAACGGACCGCAGCCGGAGGTGGACCTAGTCGTTCATGTTGGCCCCACGGAAACCGGTGGCGACCACATAGGTTTCGGAGGATTCGGCACGGCTGGCCGGCGGCTTGGCGTGGCGCACCGTGGTGAAATCGCGCTTCAGCCGCTCCAGCAGAGACTTCTCCGCCCCGCCCTGGAACAGCTTGGCGACGAACGCCCCGCCGGGGGCCAGCACCTCCTCCGCGAAGTCGTAGGCGGCCTCGGCCAGCGCCATGATGCGCAGATGGTCGGTGGACTGGTGCCCGATGGTCGGGGCGGCCATGTCGCTCAGCACCACGTCGGCGGGGCCGCCCAGCGCTTCCTTCAGCCGCTCGGCGGCGCCCTCCTCCAGGAAGTCGGCCTGCATGGTGGTGGCGCCGGGCACCGGGTCCATGGGCAGGATATCCAGCCCGACGACCTTCCAGCCCTCACGCCCGGTCTGCACCTTGTCCACAGCCACCTGCGTCCAGCCGCCGGGGGCGGCGCCAAGATCGACCACGCGCTTGCCCGGCCCCAGCAGATGGAACTTCTCGTCGAGCTGAAGCAGCTTGAAGGCGGCGCGGGACCGGAAGCCGCGCTTCGTCGCCTCGTGCACGTAGGGGTCGTTCAGATGCCGCTCCAGCCAGCGGGCCGAGGAGGTGGTGCGCTTGGCCGCGGACTTCACGCGGACGGTGGCGCGGCGCCCACCCGGCGTCGAGGAGGACGGAGGCTTTCCAACCATGGTCTCACATTTCCTTAATAGATTTGCCGCGTCGACCCGATCAGCTCAACGAGGATGCCCTCGCGCAAGCCGCGGTCGGCGATGCGCAGGCGCTCCACCGGCCAACAGTCGCACAGCGCGTCCAGCACCGCGCATCCGGCGATCACCAGATCCGCGCGGTCCTGTCCGATGCAGGGATGCCGCGCCCGCCCGTCGAAGTCCAGCGCCACGAGACGTTCGATGACCGCACGGGCGTGGTCGATGCGCAGAAAGCTGCCGTCCACGGCCCGCCGGTCGTAGCGGCACAGCCCGAGATGCACCCCGGCCAGCGTCGTCACCGTGCCGGAGGTGCCGAGCATCTGCACCTGACCGGCCAGCACCCGTTCGCGAATGCCGTTGCGCGCCTCGAAAGAGGCGATGGCCGAAGCGACCTCCTCAACCATTTGCCGGTACATGCCGCGGTCGGCGTCGGCGCCGCCGAACTGCTCGGTCAGGCCGATGACGCCGCACTGGATGGACGTTTGGTCGAGGATGCGCGGGGGCCGCCCCCGCTCGACCGCCAGCCACATCAGCTCGGTAGAACCGCCGCCGATGTCGAACACCACGGCATAGGGAACGTTCGGGTCGAGCAGGGATGCGCAGCCGGCGAGCGCGAGGCGCCCTTCCTCCTGGCTGGAGATGATCTCGATGGCGATGCCGGTCTCCCGCTCCACCGCATCGACGAACTCGCTGCAGTTCCGGGCACGGCGGCACGCTTCGGTCGCCACCGCACGCGCCGCGGTGACGCCGCGACGCTCGATCTTGGACCCGCAAATCCTCAGGGCGGCGAGAGTACGCTCCATTGCCGAGTCGGAAAGCCGGTCGTTGCGGGTCAACCCCTCGCCCAGCCGGACGATCCGCGAGAAGGCATCGATGACGCGAAAGCCGCCGGGAATCGGGCGTGCGATCAGCAGCCGGCAATTGTTGGTTCCGAGATCGAGAGCCGCAAAGACCGGGCGCGCAGGGGCCGACGAACGCAACCGTCCGGTGTCGTTCTGCCGTTCACTGTGCACCTGAAGGTCCACGTCTCCTCCCCGCCATGCTTAAGGGAGTCATCTTAACCCGGTTTCACGTCCCAGCGAAAGCCCACGAATGGCATTGATTTGTGCGCGCGCGCCCACACCAAGGTGCCAGATGCCAAAAAAGGGCTATACAAGCCCTGCCTGCTTTGCTAAAAGAGCGGCCCACGACGGGATGTGGCGCAACGCCATTCCCGGTGACGGTCTGGGGGATCGTCTAGCGGTAGGACAGCGGACTCTGACTCCGCCAGCCTAGGTTCGAATCCTAGTCCCCCAACCAACCTTTCCTAGAAATCCTTGTACATCAGGCACTTAGGGCGAAGCCAACAGGCTGGTCCCCCAACTGTGCCATCAGCCTGTGCCATCGACGGTTCGGCGCCCTTCACGGGGGAGTGCCGGGGATGTCGCTTGGGGTCCATCTCTACCGCCGCGGATCCGTCTACTGGTGGCGCCGGATCCTGCCGGCATGTGGGGCTGCGGTCGGGGATGACAGGGCCCCGGAAAATTCTTCGAAAAAATTCGTCGGTCGGGAGATACGCCTCTCCCTGCGGACCAATATGCCCGGCCTCGCACGGCAGCGAGGGCGGCGTCTCAGCGTCGTGGTCGATGCCGTGCTCGCACTCCTCGGCGAGGTCATGCAGGCCGGCACCATCGACACCAGCGCGCTCCGCGCCCTCCTCCAACCGATCCTGCTCGGCGAGCTGGAACGGGCGGAGGTGGCGCGTGCCCTGGGCGGGGAGCGGGGGCCGGAGGAGATCGCCCGGCGGGTCCAGGCCGAGCTCGACGCCGTTGCCACCATCGAGGACGCCGTCCGGCACAACCGTCTCGACGCCGCCCGCGCGGTGCTCGAGCGCGCCGTCACCGTCGGCCTGCCGGTGCCGGTGCCGGCGGCGGAGACGGCCGAGCACAGCTACCTCGCGCGGCTGGTGCTGCGCGGGCTTCCCCGCGTCCACCGCATCAACGCCGAACGGGAACAGAACCACTACGACGACGACCTCGCGGACGTCCTGCCACCCTTGCCGGTCAGCAGCATGACGTTCGGCATGCCGGCCGGCGCGCCGTCGGGCAATGCGGTTTCCGGGACCGATAGGCGGCCCGCCAGCGTCGTGGCGCCGTCGGCACCGGCGCTGGTGCCGACCGTCATGCCTGCGCAGCCGGCCGCGCAGTCCTCCTTGGTCGCGGCCCCCGTGGCATCAATCGACCCCGTTGAACCCAACGCCAGCCCGGTGCCCAACCGGAAGGAGGTGGAAGCCCACCCGCACTCCCAGGCCGCTCAGCCCGGCGTCGCTGCTGCGGCGTCCGTGCTCGTCCCTGCATCGACATCCGGCGCCGATCGATCAATCATGGTCATCCAGAAAACCCGCCAGCTCACGAGGCAATAGACAGCGATCAACTTGACCAAGCGGTCGGCGCTTCGGAGCCTTGCCTCCTCCGCCTTGCACCCTGATTTCAAAATCTTGTGAAACACCTCGATTTTCCATCGGACCGCGTACCAGCGGAGCTTTTCGATGGCCGCCTCCTGGGTGAGGACGGGCAGATCGGTGAGGAGCTTCCAGTCGATGCGCGGCCGATCAGCGAGCGCCTCACGTTCCCGGGCATGCAGGACGGTCAGGGTGAGCGCCGAATAGCGCTTCTGTTTCCCGATCGGCGGCAAGATTCGCAGGCTGCGATAGGTCAGTTCGACCTCCACCGTGCCGACGCGCCCCTGGCCATCCCGGACGGCGACGGCACGCACGCCCTGAACGGCGACCTCGCTCATCACAGCGTCGACGGTCGTATCGCCGCCAAGGGCGAGCCGGTCCACGCAAGTCCGCACCAGGAAATGCGTGCCCAACTCCTGAGTCAGGCAGAACAGTTCGTAGATGTCGCTCTCGCGATCCCCGATATGGATGCAGCGCGCCGGATCGCCGAACCGCTCTGTGGTCCGGCGCAGGTTCTCCAACCAGCGGACACTCTCTTTCTGCTCGATGGGAACCCGCGTCGGGTTGATCTTCCTCTTCAGTGCGGCGGTGCCCTTGAACTTGGTCCGGGTCCAGAACTTGACGGCGCCGAGGCCCAGCGGCAGGCCCTCGGTCGTGACCGCCAGACTGGCGTGCATCAGCAACCCACACACGGTGTGCATGCGGAACCGGCCCTCCTTGTCCTGACCGCTGTTCACCCGGACGGTCTGGCCGATCTTCTCAGGATGCTCGCGCTGGAAGGAGAACTCCGTGGTGTCCTGAATGACCAGGAGCGGGCCGGTAGTCGCAGCTACCCACTGGCGGATCGAGTCGAAGTGGCCGGCGAGATTGTCCGCGTCGCTCACCCGCTCGTTGGCGAAGAACCGGTAAGCCGCCTTGGTGTTGGCCCAATCCTGGCAGGCCAGGGGAATGCTGTCACCCATCGCCCCGGCCAGTTGATCGAGCAACATGCTCAAGCGTCGCCCCAGCCGCTCGTCGGCAAAGTGGCAGCCGGCGAGTTCACCCTCGATCCAGGCGTTGGTTCCCGTGGCCATCGGCACCTCCCGAACATCGTTCGATGTCAACAGGCCGCGGATTGCCCGCATACGAGGTGGAGACCGCCGTCATCAGCTGTGCTGCCGGATGTGGGTAGTTGAAAGGCTCACCGGAGGCGTACGTCGTATTCCACAGGACTTGGTATAAGGAAGGTGGATGGGCCGTCCACCACATCCGCTCAATGAAGGTCGGGCCGGCTCTTTCTGAACGAAACTTTGCGCAAAGCCTCTGGTGGACACAACACGCAAAAAGCCCCCCTGAAGCGCTGTGCTTCCAGGAGGGCTTTTTTTCTTTGGTTGCGGGGGCTCGAAGCCACCGAGATTTGACTTTCCCGCCAGTTTCAATCTGCACTGAAGTTCACAAGGAGGCCGGCGTGGGCCTGAGCGTTTGGAATGAATCGCCCCGAGCAGTGCGCTGGCCGGCCGCGTCGGCGCGTAGCGGGCTGCGTCCACGCGGCGATCGCCTGCGATGTCACCAAGATGGTCAGGTCGCCGCGCCGGAACATCGCCGCATCTTAGGCCGCCCCGTTCTCGACACTGTGGCGCGCCTTCTGGACCTTATGATGACGGCTCTCGTCCGCCTTGCACGGCATCCGGCCCTTGGCTCCAGCAGGGGCCGATCCTTTGCCGCAGCCCGCCTCGATCACCAGTCTCACGATTTGCGCACCAACGCCTCCGTGAACGGGCTCTTCTCGCGGCGCATCAGCTTGTCATCCTGACCGCCGAAAAGGCCTGGATTCTACTCGATCTTCGTCCGCCACAAACGATACTTCAGAAGCCGGATGCCTACGTGGAGCGCGTCGGACGTTGCAGTGCGGATCGTCCGAAAAATGGAAGCCCTGCGGATTCGACCCGTATGGCTTCGTTCCACTTGGCCATCCGTTCGGACCGGGCGAAGGAGCCGACTTTCAGCTGGCCGGCGTTCCAGCCGGTCGAGAGATGGACGATGATCGCGTCTTCGGTTTCACCCGAACGGGCGGACACGATAGTGTTGAAGCCGGCCGCCTTCGCGGCGGCCAGCGCGTCCTGGGTCTCCGTGATGGTCCCGGCCTGGTTGGGCTTGAGGAGGACTGCGTTGCAGGCGCCCTTGGCCGCCGCCGCCTCCACCCGCCGCGCGTCGGTGACCAGATAATCGTCGCCGACGATCTGGACGCGCGTTCCCGCCGCGCGGGTGAAGGCGACGAGACCGGCCTCGTCGTCCTCCGCGAGCGGGTCTTCGATTGAGACGATCGGGTAGCGGTCAAGCCAGTCGAGCAGCACCGCGCACAGGCCGTCGGAATCGTACTCCACCCCCTCGAGCCCGAGGCGATAGCGGCCGTTCCTGCCGAACTCCGAGGCGGCGATGTCCAGGGCGATGCACACGTCCTCGCCCGGCACGAGGCCGGCGCCCTCGATGGCGCGAACCAGCGTGTCCAGCGCCTCTTCGTTGGTGTCGAACGCCGGCCACCAGCCGCCCTCGTCGGCGACGCCCTGCAAAAGACCGCGCCCGGCCATGATCCGGCCGGCGCTGTGATAGACCTCCGCCGTCATCTCAAGCGCCTGCCCGAACGACCCGGCGCCGGTGGCGATCACCATCAGGTCCTGGATGTCGATCCGGCGTCCGGCGTGGGCGCCGCCGCCGAAGATCTGGATCTGCGGCAGCGGTAGCCGCACCGGCCGGCCCTCAGCGAGGTGGCGCCACAGCGGCAGCCCGGCGTCGGCTGCGGCGGCGTTGAGCGCCGCCATCGAGGTGGCGACGACCGCGTTGCCACCGAGCCGGGAGCGGTTGGGCGTCCCGTCGAGATCGATCAGCGTCCGGTCGATCCGCGCCTGATCGGAGACCGGCAGGCCGACGAGCGCCGGTGCGATGTCCCGCTCGATGCCCGCAAGTGCGGTGCGAACGCCCTTGCCGCCGAGCAGCGCGCCGCCGTCCCGCAGTTCCACCGCCTCATGGGCGCCCCGCGACGCGCCGGCGGGCGCGATGCCGCGACCGACCGCGCCGGTGTCGAGGGTGACCTCGACCTCGACGGTCGGCCATCCGCGCGAATCCCACACTTGGCGGCCTCGAACATCCTTGATCCGGCTCACGACGTCATCTCCTTGCGAACGAACGCGGCAATCTGGTCCAGGGCGATCGGCCGCCGGTCGATCATCGCCACGGCGAGTGTCCGCACGAGCGCGCGCCCGGCGTCGGCGAGATACTCGACCGGAGACTTGCCGTCGACGCGCGCGAGCATCAGGCAGGGCAGGAGCGCCGCGGCGCGCTCCTCGAAGCGGTCGCGCGGCTCCCACCCGACGTGGTCGAGGTAGGCGGCAGCGGACGCGGCGAAGGCCGCCAGCAGCGACGGCGCGGCGGCCGGGTTGTGGACGGCCTTGAGCAGCAGATGGTTCAGGCAGAAGGCGAGGTCGAAGGCCGGATCGCCGTACCAGGCGCATTCGGCGTCCAGGAACACGGGCCCCTTGCGGCCGACGAGGATGTTCTTGGGGCTGACGTCGCCATGGACCAGCACGAGTTTGGTGGTGCGCGTCCGCTCCAGCACCTCCAGGATCCGCGGCGCCAGACGGGGATGGTTGCGCGCCGTTTCGGCGAGGTACGGCTCCAGGCGGATCGCGTAAAAGTTGGCGTCCGTGGCGAACCGCCCGGCCAGGACCGGGTCGGCCGCCGTCCTCGCGTGGATCAGGCCGAGCGCCGCGCAGACGGCGGCGGCGAACCCGGCGTCGACACGGCCCCGCATCAGCAGGGACTTCCAGTTCGGGTACGCCTCCTCGGGGAGGAATTCCATGGCGAAGCATCGGGAATCCCGGTCAACTCCGCAGACCGCCGGCACCGCTTCGGGCTCGATGGAGGACACGGTGGTCAGCCAGTCGATCTCGCCGAAGACGCGGTCGACCGGAACCCGCCAATCCTTGGCCACCTTCAGCTTGGGAAGCGCCTGCTTGAGGCAGAAGACCCGGCCGGCGCTGGAGATCTTCAGGACGGTGGAGGAAACGCCTCCCGTCAGCGTCTCCGCCTCGAAGGGCTGACCCGGCGCGATCAGTCCCATCCTCGACAGGACGGCCGACAGCGCCTCGCCGTCCTTCGACAGGTCGGTAAAGCCGTTCCGCATGGGGCCTCCAAAGCGGTTCCGTGTGCGCCCGAAGCCCCGTTCCCCTGGGGGAAGGGCTTCAGTCGGCGGTGACCGTGGCGCGTGTGAAGGTCTCGATGTAGTCCATCAGCGCGTCCGACGCCGCGGCTGCCCGCTCCGCGTCGCCCTCGGCGATGGCCAGCGCCACCGCGCCGTGCAGACGGGCGGCCAGCGGCATGTCGGCGACCTTGCGGTAATGGATGTACCAGAACCGCCGCGACAGGGACTGCATCAGGCTGATGGCGCCGGCGGCGAAGTCGTTGCGCGCCGCCTGCGTCAGCAGCTGGTTGAACGCCTGGTCCAGCCGCATGAAGGCGATGTCGTCGTTGCCGGACGCCGCCTTCTGCATGCCCTCCTCGATGCGGCGGAAGGCATCGCGTTCGGCGGGGGTGGCCCGCTTGGACGCAGCGCGCGCCATCAGGCGCTCCACCTCACGGCGCACCTCCAGCAGGCGCAGCTGGGTCATGATGTTGACTTCGGAGACGATGATCCCCCGCCGGGGCAGGATGGTCACCAGATGCTCGTGCGCCAGCCGGTGCAGCGCCTCGCGGATCGGCGTGCGGCCGATCCCGAGGAGCTGACTCAGCGCCGCCTCCGACACCACGCTGCCCGGCGCCAGCTTGAGGGTGACGATCATTTCCTCAAGCGCACGGTAGGCCTTTTCGGTCAAGGTCGACTGCATGTCGTCGACCGGCTCGGCCTCATTGACCGGTTGGGTCTCGTGGCGTGGCGCCTTCTTCATTTGCAGCATCGGTTCCAGTTGCCCCAGCGTCGAGACTTAGCGCTCCGGATTGTGCCGCGCAAGGTCACATCGTCATGGCCGGCGCGGCCTTCTTCTCGCCCTGCTGGTGCGTGAAGATGGAACCATAGCCGCCCGACCAGTCCGGCGGCAGCCAGCACGGCCGCGGGTCGTGGTGGGCCATCAGCGCGCGCTCGCCGCGGATGATCGCCTGGTCGTGCGAACTGCGGATCGGGTTGCCGGTGTAGGGCATGGCGTCGGCCGAGCTGAAGGCGTACAGCAGCAGCGGCCGGCCGTTCGGCGATTGGTTGAGCTTGGAGCCGTGCACCGTCCGGCAGTTGTGGATGGTCAGCGACCCGGCCGGTCCCGGCAGGTAGACCGCCTTGGTCACGTCCACCTTCTTCAGGTCCTCGTCCGACAGGCAGCCGGTCCAGTTGCCGGCCTCGTCGACCTGGTGGAACAGCTCGCCCTTGTGGCTGCCCGGAATGACGCCGAGCGGTCCCTGGTCCATGTCGCAATCGTAGATGTAGGTGCCGACCGTCAGCGGCGAGTAGTTGGTGTGCGGCCAGAACTGGATGTCCTGGTGCCACTTCACCTCGGTGCCGCCCTTGGCCCATTTGAAGTTCAGCTTGCTGTGGTGGAACTTAACGTCCGGGCCGACGAGGTCGGCGACGATGTCGCCCAGCAGCGACTGCGAGCAGTATTCCCAGTAGTAGGGGTGGTGGTCCACCGGGGCGGACAGGCGACGCAGGCGCGGCGACTCCGCGCTGTGGCCGGGCTCGAGGTCCCAGACGTCGTCGGACTTGGCGATGCCGCGGGTGCGGTCCACCATCTCCTCGGTCGTGCGCCGCAGGTTGTCGACGATGTCCATGGGGATGATGGATTCGAGCAGCAGATAGCCGTCCTCGAAGTACGACTCGCGTTGGGCCTGGGTCAGGATCCGCGGCGGGCGGGAGAGAACCTCTTCGGGGGTCATGGGTGCGCTCCGTAAGTTAGTTGAATCCCAGCAGCTTGCTCGGCAGCCAGAGCACGGTCTGCGGGAAGACCAGCACGATGATGAGGGTCAGGACCTGCAACCCGATGAAGGGCAGCACGCCGCGGTACATGTGGCCGGTGGTGATCTCCGGCGGGGCGATGCCGCGCAGATAGAAGATCGCCGGCGCCATCGGCGGCGTCAGGTAGCTGGTCTGGATCATCACCAGGAACAGGATGCAGAACCACACCGCGTCGAAGCCGGCGGCGACGATCAGCGGCGTGAACAGCGGGATCATGATCAGCACGATCGAGATCCAGTCGAGGAAGAACCCCGCCAGGAACGTCAGCCCGAGCACCAGCGCCAGCAGGCCCCAGGGGCCGAGCTGCGCCTTGTCGACCAGCTCCTGCGCCAGGGTCACGCCGCCGGCGCCGATGAAGACGCCGGTCATCATGCTGCCGGCCAGCAGGATGGTCATGATCATGGCGGTGACCTGCAGCGTCTTCATGACCGCGCCGTTCAGCGTCGCCCACGACAGCCGCCCGTAGAAGGCCGCCAGCAGCACCGACCCGGCGGCGCCGATGGCCGCCGCCTCGGTCGGCGCGGCGAGGCCCAGCATCAGCGAGCCCAGCACGGCGACGATCATGAACAGCGGCGGCACCAGAGCGAAGGCGGTGATGCGCAGCTTCTCCGCCACCGTCATGGTGTCCTCCTCCGCCGGCACCACCGGACCGGCATCGGGACGGATGCGGCAGAGGAGATAGATGTAGGCGACGTAGAGTCCGGCCATGATCAGGCCGGGGAACACCATGCCGACCAGCAGGTCGCCGACCGAGACGTTGGCGAGCGGACCCATCACCACCACCACCACCGACGGCGGGATGATGGTGCCCAGGCTGCCGCCGGCGCAGATCGTCCCGCAGATCAGCGGCTTGTCGTAGCGGTGCTTCAGCATCACCGGGATGGCGAGAAGGCCGACCACCGTCTCCGTGGCGCCGATGACGCCGGTGGAGGCGGCGAAGATGATGCACATCACGACGGTGCCGAGCGCCAGGCCGCCGGGCATACGGCGGGTCCACACATGCACCGCCTCGAACAGCTGCTCGGCGATGCCGGCGCGTTCCAGCATGCAGCCCATGAAGACGAACAGGGTGACGGCGGCCAGCACGAAGTTGGAGGCGACGTCCTCGACCTTCTCGACCAACTGGAAGACCAGCGCCGTGTCGAACACAATCCAGCCGAACACGGTCGCCGTGGCGAGCATGGAGAAGGCCACCGGCACGCCCAGCAGCAGCAGGCTGAACAGCAGCGGGAACATGTAAAGCGCGAGCATGGTCATGGCTAATGACTCCCCTGCCGGCCGGCCGCGGAGGGCAGGACCCCGTGGCCGCGCTCTTCGGGCTCGGTCTGGCGCAGCAGCAGCAGGCATTTCGCCAGTTCCGACAGCGCCTGGAGCACCAGCATGGCGAAGGCGACGAAGAAGCTCAGACGGAACGGCCACACCACCGGATTCCAGGCCGACTGGCCGGAGGTCTCGCGCGTCAGGTAGGCCGACAGGCCGTGCTTGTAGAGCGCAAAGGCCAGCCAGGAGCCGATGGGCACGACGATCAGCGCGTAGGACAGCGCGTTGACGATCGCCTTGGTGCGGGGCGAGAAGCGCAGGTAGAGCACGTCCACGCGGATGTGCGCGTTCTCGCGCATCGCGAAGGCCATGCCCAGCAGGAAGTTGGCGCCGGTGAACATGTACCCCGTCTCGTACGCCCAGATGGTCGGGCTGCCGAGGATGTAGCGGGAGAACACCTCGTAACAGGCGGACAGTATGAGCGGGGCGACCAGCCACGCTCCCACGAAGCCGACGCAGCCGGTCAGGCGGTCGACGAAACGGACGAAGGATTGCATGCGGACTCCTGATTCGCCGGGGTCGCGGCGGGCGCCTCCCCGCCCGGAAGCAGGGAGGCGCCCCAAGGACTCACTGGGTGGCGGTCGCGCGCACCTTCACGTTCCGGTACTGGGTGGCGTTCGCCCAGCGCCTCTCGAAGTCGCGCTGGCTGGCCAGGACCTTGGCGAACCAGGGGTTCGTCTCCGCCTGCTTGTCGGCCCAGGCGTCGGCGATCTCGCGCGTCCGGTACTGGACCTCGGGGGCCAGCTCGATCACCTCGTTGCCCGCCTTGCGGTAGACGTCGAGCGCCTTGGCATCCTCCTCGCCGATGCGCAGCCAGCTGTCGAAAGTGGTCAGGCGGGCGGCGGTCTCGATGAGCTTCTTGTCCTTGTCGGACAGCTTGGCCCAGGCGTCCTTGTTGATGACCAGATCGAACGGGGCGACCGGCTGATGGACGCCCGGGATGATCAGATACTTGGCGACCTTGTGAAAGCCGGGTGCGATGTCCTCCCACAGCGTTCCCCACTCGGTGGCGTCGATGGCGCCGCGCTCGAGCATCGGGAAGACGTCGCCGCCGGCCGTGGTCACCGGCGCGGCGCCGAGGTCCTTCGCCATGTCGAGCCAGGAGCCGGCGGTGCGCAGCTTCAGGCCCTTCATATCCTCCAGCGTGCGAACCGGCTTGCGGGAGTGCAGGAACACCTCGGCGGTGCGGATGAACAGCGGCATGGAGACGACGCCGAACACCTCGTCGCGGTACTGGCGCTGCAGGTCGACGCCGCCGGCCTGATACAGCCAGTGCAGCATGCGTTCGGAATCGAAGCTGCCGGCGTAGCCGCCGAACAGCACGGTGGTGGTGTCGCGGCCCCAGTCGTAGCCCATCCAGGTGTGGCCCATCTCGGCCACGCCGTTCTTGACCGTCTCGGTCACCTTCAGCGCATTGCCGAGCGTACCGCCGGGGAAAACCTGGATCTTGATGCGACCGTCGGACATCTGGTCGACGCGCTCGGCGAAGGCCTTGGCGCCGATGTCCATGAGCGGCCCGCCCGGCCAGCCGGTGGCCATCTTGAAGCTGTGCTTGGCATCCTGCGCCAGCGCCAGCGTCGGAACTGCGATGAAGGCCGCGATCGCGGCCACCATCGTCAAAGCCTTGATCCTGATCACACTCTTCCTCCCTTGAATTGTTGTTCTTTGCTTGGCGTGTCAACGTGCGCTAGCCGGCGTCCCCCAAGCGGCCGCTGAAGGCATTGGCGACGATGCGGCGGTAGGCCGCGTCGGCCGGCTGGATCGGGAAGGCCCTGGTCAGGCGGGCCACGGCGATGCCGTTGCGGGCGAGCGGCTCGATCTGCTCCTCGCGCACGCCGAAGCCGGGCAGCGTGGTGGGGATGCCGGCCATCTCCACCAGCTCCCGCGTGCGTTCCACGGCGCGCAGGGCCAGCGCGGCGTCGTCACCGCCGGTTTCGCCGGCCATGCGGGCGATCTCCGCCAGTTCGGCCTGCCGCACCGGGCGCAGCGCGTCCATCACATAGGGCAGGAACACGGCGTTCGTGCTGCCGTGCGTGGCGTGCGTCAGCCCGGCCAGCGCGTAGGCCAGCGCGTGCACGCCGTTCAGCCCGGCGCTGGCGTAGGACAGCCCGGCGAACAGGCTGCCGTACGCCATGCCGGTGCGGGCCTCCAGATTCGTGCCGTCGCGCATCGCCGCCGGCAGGTGGCGGAAGCACAGCCGGACGCTCTCCGCCGCGAACAGCATGGTCATGGCGTTGCGGCCGGTGTAGGCCGGGTCGGCCTCGCCCTGGCGGTCGAACTGCGGGGAGTCGATGGTGAGATAGGACTCGATGGCGTGCGTCAGCGCGTCCAGCCCGGCATCGGCGGTGACGCGCGGCGGGCAGGACAGCGTCAGCTCCGGATCGACCACCGCCACCGCCGGGCGCAGGTCGTTCGCCATGACCGCGACCTTGGTATCGCTGTCGTGCTTGACCAGGATGGCGCCGGCGGTGATCTCCGACCCCGTGCCGGCGGTGGTCGGGATGGCGACCAGCGGCAGCGGCTTGCCGGGGATCCGCCCCTCGCCGATGTAGTCCTCCGGTTCCCCGCCGTACTTCAGCGTCAGCGACAGCACCTTGGCGAGGTCGATGTTGCTGCCGCCGCCAACGGCGATCAGATGGTCGATGCGGTCCAGCTCGCCGCTGCCGCGCACGTGGCCCTGCACCTTGAGGCACAACGCGACGCTGGGGTCCGGCTCGCCCTCCGCCGAGACGCTGGACGTGATGCCGTGTTCGCGCAGCAGGCCGCGCAGTTCCTCGATGATCGGGCTCTTTTCGGTGAAGAAGCGGTCGGTGACGATCAGCCCGTGCCGGAACCCCTGCCTTGCCAGCAGCGGCGCAAGATCGCGCCGGACACCGTTGCCGAAGAGAATGCGCGACGGCGCACTGTAGAAGAGCCGGTCGTGAAGCACGGGTCTCCTCCTCTGATATATCAACAATACACTGTTGGTATGCTAAACGAATATCAGAGATGCCGTCAACGCGGCAGCGTGCGCTATGGCCGAAGGGGGTGGGTCTCCGGCCGAAGGGACTAGTCCTGCGGATCGTCGGCGAACAGCGCGTTCAGGTCGGGATAGGGAATGGCGACGCCGAGGATGCGCTCGTAGGTGCCAGGCCCGGCCAGTTCCTCGGCGATGGCGCGGACGACGCCCATGGCGGCGCGCATCGGGCCGGAGCCGACGGTGACGCGGGCGACGCCGGCCGAGGCCAGTTCCGGGATGGGCGGCATTCCCGCACCGCCCAGGACGTTGAGCGGCAGGTCGGTCGCCGCCGCCAGCCCCCGGATGGTCGGCAGGTCCATGCGGCCCGGCACGAACAACCCGTCCGCCCCCGCATCCCGATAAGCGCGCAGGCGCTCGACGGCAAGCGCGAGGCGCTGGTCTTCGGGCCCGATCCGCTGCCAGAACACATCGGTGCGGGCGTTGAGAAACAGGGGCACGCCGGCCGCGTCGGCCGCCATGCGGGCGGCGCGCAGCCGGGCGAGCATATCCGCGGGGTCGCGCAACCCGCCGGCGTCCAACCCGTCCTCGATGTTGATGCCGACGGCTCCGGCGGCGATCACGCCGCGCACGGTGTCGGCGACGTCCTCCGGCGTGGCGCCGTAGCCGGCCTCCATGTCTGCGCTGACCGGGACCACGACGCGGGCGGCGATACGGCCGACCGCCGCGAGCATGGCGTCGCGCGGCATGCGCTCACCGTCCGGGAAACCGGCGGCGAAGGCGATGCCGGCGCTGCTGGTGGCGAGTGCGGGGCAGCCGGCCGCCGCGAACACCACGGCGCTGCCGACGTCCCAGGCGTTGGGGAGGACCAGCGGTTTTCCGGTGCCATGCAACTGCCGCAGACGCTCCGCCTTCTCCTGCAACGCCGAGTCCGCCATGGTCTCACCTCAGGTTTTCGATCACCGCACGGTTGGGGCAGAAGCCAGGGCAGGACTCCGTCGTGTCGCGGGCCAGCCACCGCCGGCAGGCGTCCTGCCGTTCGCAGCGTCGGCACGCGGCCACGGCATTGGCAACGGCGTGGCAAGTGCCGGCCGTCGCCAGCGCGGTCACGCCGGGCAGGCGCCGGGCAATCACCGCAGCCAGCGGCAGCGGCTGCCCCGGGCGTCGCGCCGCGAGGGTAACGCCAGCCAGCACCAAGCCGCCGGCCAGGACGAGAATCAGCGTCGGGTCCATGCTCTCTGCTCCAATGATAGGTAACATATCACTGATATCTCTGCTGGGCCAGCGCTGCATTGACGCGGATCAATCCGTGCGGATGAGCCGTTCGGCCGGGTTGCCGGCCATGCGGCGGTGCTGCTAGCCTCCGTGATATATCACCGAAACATCAGGGGGCGGGCGATGGATGCGGAAAGGATTCGCACGGGCGAGCGGCGGGTGGCGACCGGCATGCTGACGGAACTGACGGCCGGCGCGCCGTCGGCGGAGCGCCCGACGCTGGTGCTGCTGCACGGCATCCAAGGATCGGCGTCGGCGTGGAAACCGCTGATGGAGCGGCTGTCGCCGGAGATCCACGCGCTGGCCCCCAACCTGCGCGGACGAGCCGGCTCGCACGCGCCGGACCTGTTGGAGGCGTACGGACTGGACGGCTTCGCCGCCGATGTGGCGGCCTACACCGCCGGGATTGCCGGTCCCTTCGTCCTGGCCGGGTGGAGCATGGGCGTTCTGGTCAGCCTGGAGTACGTCGCGCGCCACGGCTGCGGCCGCCTGGCCGGGCTGGTGCTGGTCGGCGGCACGGCGCACCCGGGCACCGAATGCCGCTGGTTCGCCGGGGAGACTCCCGAGCGGATCGCCGAGGAAGCGGCGCGCCGGGCCGAGGCGCTGCGGCTGACCGAGACGGCGGCGCCCTTCGCCGTCGCCGGCTCCTGGATGGCGGCGCGGCGCGCCGACCATCGCGGCACGCTGGCCGCGGTGTCGGTGCCGACGCTGGTGGTGCACGGGGCCGCGGACGACCAGTGCCCGCTGTCGCACGGCCGCGCCATCGCGGACGCGATTGCCGGAGCGGAGTTGGAGGTCTGGGAAGGCTGCGGCCACAATCCCATGGCCCATGACCCGCAGCGGCTGGCGGATGCGCTGGCCGCCTTTATGGCGCGGCTGTAGCGGATGACGGAAAACCCCTCTCCCGCCGGGGCGGGAGAGGGGCAGGTGTGGGGAGGTGACGGTTCAGACCGCCGAGACGACGGTGCCGTCGTCGGACTTGCCCTTGCCGCTGACCGGGGTCTTCGAGGTGCGCCGCAGGTCGGTGCGCACATGACGGGTATCGTAGCCGTTGAACAGGTGGCCGAGCAGCCCGCGATTCAGGTCCGACGTGCCGAACAGCCAGTCGGCGATGGGAAAGGTCAGGTTCATGTTTCTTTCCATCATGATCGCCTGATTGTGGTGCGCGGTGTGGTGGCGTCGGATCGTGTTGACGAACGGGCAGTTGCGCACGAACCAATTGTCGTTCACGTGGCAGCAGAAGTGCATGAACTCGTAGGTCAGGTACATGCCCGTGGTGGTCACCATCAGCAGCCAGCCGACGTTGGGCGAGATCAGCCAGCCGACGAACAGAGAGCCGGGGATCGACATCAGGATGAACACCACCAGCGCATAGGGCGGGAAGAAGGTGACGCGCCAGTCGAACTGGTCGGCGAAGCGCATCTCGTGTTCGGTGAAGAACTGGTGGTGCATCAGCGTGTGGCGCGTGTAGATCGCCCGCAGGCCGGGGTTGCTCTGCGGCCGGTGCATGATCTGGGCGTGCAGGAACCACTCGAAGAAATTGCAGATCAGGAAGACCGCCGGAACGGTCAGCCACTCCCACCAGCGCACGGCCTCGATGTTGGTGACGTAGATGTACATGGCGGTGAGGCCGATCGTGTAGATCACGGCGACGTGCAGCCAGCCATTGTACCAGCCGGCGATGCGCTCGCGGTACTGCTGGCGGTAGTTGCGTTGCCGGTTGCTCATCGGCGAGTTGGCGATTTCGCTGTGCATGTCCAGGTCTCCTCCCGAGCCGCGCTGTAATATATCACGGATACATCAGCCCCATGTCACGGTCAACTGGCCGTTCGGGTAGGAGTCACGCCCGGGCATGAAGGCCCGCCAGCGCCGCGTCCATATCGGCGCCGGTCATCTCCCACTCGTTGTTGAAGTTGGCCACCACCGTGCGCATGAACGCGTCGTAGGCCTTCAGTGCTTTGTCTCCGTCGCCGGTGTGCGCGGCGATGAGCGCCAGCGCCAGTTGCGCTGGGGCGGCGCCTTCGTAGCTCCATTCGAACCCCTCCGCGCACACGGTTTTCAGGTCGAAGCGTGGGTCGAGAGGCACGCCGTCCACGGTCACCTGGATGCCGTCGATGGTGCGGTCGCCGCGATAGATCCTCATGGTTCCTCCCGTTTCCTGCTTGTCTGATATATCTATCATATGTCAAAGTGAGCCGCAATCGCCCCATCGGACGGGGCACAGGAGGGAAGGTGCGATGTCCTGGGCAGAAACCGTTCCACTGGCGTGCTTCGCCGCGGCGGTGCTGATCGGCTCTGCTGCGGCGGTGCAACTGGCGGGCTTCTTCCCGGCCGCGCACCGCCCGGCTGCACTGACTGGCATCGGTGGCGGCGCGCTGGTGGTGCTGCTGGCTGGAAGTGTCGTGATGCTGCTGGTGGCAGCGCTATGGCTCGCCGTTGCGCGCCTGCCCTGGCCGCCCGCAGTCATTGCCGCCGGAGTGGCGATGCTGTTCGGGCCACTGCTGTTCCAGTCGGTGCCGGCGCCGCTGCGCGACGGCTGCGCCGGGGCCGCACTCTCCGCCGTTCTCAATCTCATCCTCGCCGTCGTTCTGGCGGCGCACATCCCCGGATAACAGCAGGAGACCCGTCATGCCCCCCATTCTGAAAGGCGTTCTGTCCGTGTTGGTCGCCGTCGTGGTGGCCGGCTGCTACCTCTTGCGCGACCGCCTCAGCCCCGACATGCCGGTATGGCTGATCCCGGCGCTTGGCCTGTTCATGGTCGGCGCGCTGTGGCTGTTCCCGGAGGCCAAAAAGCTGCCGGCTTCGCCTCGCTGACCCGACTTTGCTCATTCACGCCGAAAAGCAAACGGCCAGAATGAGGCGGTTGAACGATGAGAACGTTCCAGGCCCCAGGGGGAGGAGATGGGTCGATACCACGATCCGCGGACAGGTCGCCCGCGGGACCGGTATCCTCAACAACGCCAATTATGCTGGTGTTCTGGAATAGGGACGTTGCGAGTTCATCAAGGATCCGGGCCCCTCGGGCGCAGGGCTGGAGGCGCAGCTTCATGGCGACCCGGAGGCGTGCTCCGAAACGGATCCAAAACGCCGACAGCCCGCCTCGTTGGAGGCGGGCTGTCGACTGTCGATGGTTGCGGGGGCACGCAACCGCCTTTGTTTGCTGCTCTCGGCGGAGCGCCTGCCCCTCAGCCGGCGTGGGTAGTGACGGTCGTCCGCCATTGTATCCGTTGGCACATCCGTCGCGCGGCGAAGCACACCCAGTCACGCTGGTGGCGCCGCGCTGCCGGAATTGCGGTCCAGCCGCTCGCGGCTGGCGGCGAGCGCGGCCGGGTCAAGCTCACCGCGCCTCGCCGCCTCCATGGCACAGGCCATGGCCCGATAGAACTGCGTGCCGTCGAACGCGACGAGCAGCAGATCGACCCCGGCGTTGAGCGCTTCCCCCACTGCCCGGCACAGGCCGTGCTGATAGACGGGCGTCATGACCAGATCGTCCGTGACGATCAGGCCGTCATAGCCCCAGTCCCGGCGGATCACCCCGTCGATCACACGGTGCGAATGGGACGCCGGCCGGTCGGGATCGACGGCGCTGAGGACCACATGGCCGACCATCAGCAGCGCCTGCGGGTTTCCCGCCAGCGCGTGGCGGAACGGTCGCCAGTCCGTGGCTTCCAGCGTCTTGCGGCTCTCCCCGATGGCAGCGCGGAAGTGATGGGTATCCCCGCGGACGCGGCCCAGGCCGGGGAAATGCTTGACCGTCGGCCGGACGCCGGCCTCGGCCAGCCCGGCGGCGTAGGCGGTCGCGACCTCCTCCACGACCGCCGGGTCGCTTGAGATGGCGCGGCGCGCGATGAGGCTGTTGAAGTCCAGCGGGTCGGGCGCCCGGTCGTTGCGCAGGTCGAGCACCGGCGCGAAGTTGATGGTGACGCCCAGCGACCGCAGGTCCCGACCCTGGTCGCGGCCCAGGGCGCGCGCGGCGGCGCGGCGCTCGTCGGGGAGCAAGCCGGCCAGCGCGGACGGGGCTGGCCGGTTCGGAAGCCACGGCGACAGCTTCGACACGATCCCGCCCTCCTGGTCGGCCGCCACCCGCAGCGGCGGCAGCCCGGCGCGCCGGCGGATGTCCTGCAGCCGGCTGGTCTCCTCGCGCAGGTCTTCCGCCGACCGTCCGGCCAGATTGCGCCGCGAGACGAAGATGCCGCCGATCAGCCCGCGGGCGGCCAAGCCCTCCACCTCCTCCACACGCTCGTAGCCGATCATGAAATGCCGGCCCAGCTCGGCGGCCAGTGGGCCCGGTGCCGCCAGGACGGCGGCCCGGCGCGCCTGGAAGACACCCTCCGCCCCCAGCACCGCCAGGGGCACCGCGGCCCAGAGCACCGCCAGCGCCAATTGCCGCCGGCCGCCACGCCGCAGCAGCACCAGCAGCCCGCACAGACCGGCCGCCGCGATGACCGGCGCCGACCACCCGCGCACCGGCACCAGATAGGGGTCGTGGATGTTGGCCCCGGCGAAGGCCAGCGCCAGGCCGAGGCACCACGCGACCACGGCTTTCATGCCTCGCCCGCCCGCCAGTCCACGCGTTGGGTGACCGCCATGACCACGGACAGCACCAGGAACAGCGCCACCAATCCCGCCAGCAGGGAATAGGTCTCCAGGCTGAGCAGCACATACAGGAACCCGAACAGGCCGCCCAGCGCCGCGGCGAAGACCAGCGTCGGCACCGCGCGCCGAGTCACCGTGGCGGTGTAGAACGACGCCTGGACCAGGACGAGGGCGGCGCCGATCCAATAGCCGGCGGCGTAGCCCAACGGCTCGGCGAAGGACACCAGCAGCAGGGGGAACAGGGTCATCGACAGCCCCAGCAGGCCGTACTGGACCGTGTGGATGCGCAGGACGGAGAGAAGCTCGACCAGCGCGTAGACGGTGAAGGACAGGACGACGAAGAGGATGCCGTACTTGGAGACGCGATGGGCCATCCGGTAGGTCGGAACCGCCTCCAGCAGATCCACGCCGATCGACGGGCCCCGCTGCTCCGTGGCTGCCTCTGCCAACCGGGACGCGGTCCAGAGCGGCGGCTGGGAATAATCCACGGCCCGCCAGTGCGCCGCGAAGTCATTCTCGGTCACGGTCGAGTCCGACGGCAGCACCGTGCCGGTGAAGCTCGGCGTCGGCCAGGGGGCCGTGATCGCCGCTTCGCTCTGCCGTCCTTTGAGGAGTTGCCGGAAGGCGCCGGTCCCGCGCAGGGTCACGGTCGCCTGGAACGGCACCTTGTTCCCTTCGGCGGGGTTCCCCGCGGCGGGAGTCGCCGTCAGCGGCGGGCGGGCAACCAGCAGGGCGCCCTGGCAGTCCTCGGCGGTGCCGACCAGCTCGCCGCAGCTGCGCCAGGGGAGCGCCTGCCCGTCCCAGCTCGATTTGTCCTTGGCCGTCATCCCGGCCAGATTCGACGCTTGCAGCACCAGCAGGCTTTCGTTCCACAGGATCGTGGCGCTGCGCCCGACAAGCGCTTCCAGGCTGGCCTTGGAGGGCATCGGGAAGCTTCCCGCCATCCCGACCTCCGCCGTGTAGACCGTGGCGGAAAACAGGCCGCGCGCCTTCCGTTCCGGCGTCAGCGCCACTCGCGTCGACAGGGTTTCGGGCGCGAACTTCAGATACATGCGCGACGGACGGTCGGCATGGACATAGGGGACCACCAAGACCGGCGCGTGGACGGCCTGCTCCGGCCCCCAGCTCTTCGCGAAATCCGCCCGCAGGCCAGCCTGGCGCTCCTCACGCTCCCCGACGATCCCCGAAATCAGCCAGCCCGCGACCAGCGTCGCCAGCAGGAGCGCGGCGACCTGCACGAGCTTGGACGAGCGGCGGCTTCGGGGCGATGGCGCCGGGTAGGGCGGCGGTTGGTCGGGCGGCGGATCGGCTGGAATGCTCACGGAGACTCTCCTTGATGTGGCCGGCCTGGATGCTTTGGTTTGGCCTGGATGCTTTGGTTTGGTTGTGCCGCCAGCATGCCAGGGCGCCGTGCCGCGGCGATGACGCGGCCGTGCAACCGCGAAGGAAAGCCTGTGCAGAACTCGTGCAGCTTTTCGGATAAGGTGGCGCCGCCCATTCCTGCGACTCTACGAAAGCGCCCTGATCCGCCAGACGGAATCGGAGCTGATCGCCCAGGCCAGCGTCGTCGCCGCCTTCTACCGCGACGCATGGCGCCGCGCCGGCGGACACACGGAGGGCCTAGGCCCGCCCGTCGATCCGCCCTGGACCCATCCGCCGGGGTTCGAGTCCCCCTGGACGCCCCGCTTCGCCGGCCTGGATCTGGCCGAGGACCCGGTCCTTCCGGCCGCCCCCGATCCTGCCCCGGCGACGGCCGCACCCGACCCCGCCGCGCAAACGGCCGGGGCGTCGCTCGGACCCATCCTGCGCGAGGCGCAACGCGTCACGCTCGCCGGCATGCGGGTCACCGACCCGCAGGGCATCGTGGTCGCCAGCACCGGCGAGGATCTCGGCCTGTCACTGGCCGGACAGGAGGAGGTCCGCCGCGCCCTGGCCGGTGAAGCCGCCAGCGTCCTGCGCGAACGCACCGGCCGCTACCACGGGCTGGTTGGGGGGCTGGCTGGCGGGCGCGTCGATGGGCTGGCCGCGCCCGAGCGCAGCCGATCGTTGCGCATTTTCACGGCCCACCCCGTGCTCGACGCCGACCGCGTCGTCGGCGTCGTGCTGCTGTCGCGCACGCCGCGCAGCCTCGCCGACACGCTTTATGGCAAGCGCTGGCACCTCGCCGGGCTTGCGGTGATCCTGCTCGCCTCGGTGGGCGTGCTGGCGTGGCTGGGCACCGTCGCCATCGGCCGCCCGCTGCGCGCGGTGACGGCGCTGGCCAAGCGCACGGCGGACGGCGAACGCGGCGTGATGACGCCCGTGCAGCGCCCGGTCGTGCGCAAGGTGGCCGAGCTGTCGGAAGCGCTGACCCGCATGGCCGCGACGCTGGAGCAGCGGGCGGACTACATCCGCGACTTTGCGGCCCACGTCTCGCACGAGTTCAAGACCCCGCTGACCACCATCCGCGGCACGGTGGAGCTGCTGCGCGACCATCTGGACACCATGTCGGCCGGGGAGCGGGAGCGGTTCCTGGCCAACATGGACGCGGAGGCCGAGCGGCTGTCGCGCCTCGTCCGCCGCCTCCTGGACTTGGCGCGGGCCGACGTGATGCGGGTGACCGAGGCGGTGGTGACCGACGCCGTACCCCTCGCGGCCCGCCTCGCCGCCCGCCATGGCGCGAAGGCCACTCTGCCGCCGTTCCTTCCGGTCGCCATGGGGCTGGAGGCGCTGGAGAGCGTCCTGGCGAACCTGATCGAGAACGCCGGCCGCATCTTCACGCCCTTCTTCACGACCGCGCGCGGACGCGGCGGCACAGGCCTCGGCCTCGCCATCGCGCGCGGGCTCGTCGAGGCGCATGGCGGCACCATTGCCCTGCTGCCGTCGGAGCGCGGCGCCCTGTTCGAGGTCAGGCTGTGCCGGCCGGGAGCGGGCAGTTCCTGAACCGCCACCCGCATTACGAGCCAGACCCCCGCAGGCCCAGCCGGGTCATCATCTTCAAAAGGCCCACCCGCGACAGGCCGAGCCGGCGCGCGGCGGCGCTGTGGTTGTTGAGATCAGGAAAGGCCTGCAGGCGTTCGCGCAGATAGGGCTCGAAGGGTGTGAGCAGCGTCGGCCGAGCCGGCCGGGGGGTGTAGGCCGGCGCCTCCAATCCGCGGGCGATGCATTTGCGGATGGTTTTGCGATCCAGGCCGGTGCGGCGTGCGATCGCCGACACCGACAGGCCCTCGCGGGCGAGATCGAGAATCATGACGAGTTCCCCAAGTCTGACCACCTGCGCCCTCCCTCCGCCTCGGAGGGTGATCATGGGCGACGGGCGGCCGCAGGGCTCCGGGGCGTACGCCCCGGAGCCCTGCCGTTGCGTTAGCCTGGGGAATTTTCAGCCGCCCGTTCCGGGGAGTATCCAATCGGCACTGACAGCGTGCGGCAACCGGGTGAACATTCGCCGCGACGTGCTCGAAGCGACGGTGCTGGATAGCCTGCGCCAACGGCTGATGGAGCCGAAACTGTTCAAGGCGTTCTGCGAGGAGTTCACCGCGGAACTGAACCGCCTGCACGCCGTCGAGAGCTCGACCGTGGATCAGGCCAAAGCAGAGTTGGCGCGGGTCGAGCGGCGCATGGGCAAGCTGGTCGACGCCATCGCGGAGGGAGTTCCGGCCCGGTCGGTGAAGGACGAGCTTGTCCGGCTGGAAGCCCGGCAGGAGGAACTCCGCCTGGCTCTTGCCGAAGCCCCTGCCAAGCGTCGCCCCCTCCTCCACCCCAATATGGCGGAGCTGTATCGGGCGAGGGTGACGGCGCTGCAGGACGCGCTCACCACGCCCGACACGCAGGCCGAAGCGGCGGAACTGATCCGCTCGTTGATCGGGGCCGTGGTGCTGACGCCGGAGGACGGTACGCTGCGGGTGGACCTGCACGGCGCGCTGGCCGGGATCCTGGCGCTGTGCTCCGGAACACGAAAGGCCGGCCCCGTTTCCGGGGCCGGCCTTGCCGAGCAAATAAAGTTGGTTGCGGGGGCAGGATTTGAACCTGCGACCTTCAGGTTATGAGCCTGACGAGCTACCGGGCTGCTCCACCCCGCGGGTGTTGGGCTGCTGGGAACCGGCAGTGTGGCGACGATTGTCAAGTGCGTGCGAAGCCTGCTGCGTCCACATCCGTTTTGGTTTGGCGTGTGCCGTGGTGACCTGGCGGCGACCTACTCTCCCACGTCTTAAGACGCAGTACCATCGGCGCTGAGGCGTTTCACGGCCGAGTTCGGAATGGGATCGGGTGTTGGGAGCCTCGCCATGACCACCAGGTCACCAAGGCACACGCGAACCATCCGGACAGGGACGGCAGAGGGTTTCGTTTGAGCGAGGACGTTTGCTCTTGTTCTTTGCGGTGTTGGCTCGTGCGCCCAGGGCTTGCCGCTGCGCGCGGGCTACCGACTGGGAAGGATCAAGCCGATCGAGCGATTAGTAAGGCTCAGCTTCAGGCGTTGCCGCCCGTCCACATGCCTCCTATCGACGTGATGGTCTGTCACGGCTCTCAAGGGAGTTCTGGTTTTGAGGTGGGTTTCCCGCTTAGATGCTTTCAGCGGTTATCCCGTCCATACTTAGCTACCCGGCCATGCCACTGGCGTGACAACCGGTGCACCAGAGGTATGTCCATCCCGGTCCTCTCGTACTAGGGACAGATCCTCGCAAAACTCCGACACCCACGGCAGATAGGGACCGAACTGTCTCACGACGTTCTAAACCCAGCTCACGTACCACTTTAATCGGCGAACAGCCGAACCCTTGGGACCTGCTCCAGCCCCAGGATGTGATGAGCCGACATCGAGGTGCCAAACGACTCCGTCGATATGGACTCTTGGGAGTCATCAGCCTGTTATCCCCGGCGTACCTTTTATCCGTTGAGCGATGGCCCGTCCACGTGGAACCACCGGATCACTATGGCCGACTTTCGTCTCTGCTCGACTTGTCTGTCTTGCAGTCAGGCGGGCTTATGCCATTGCACTCGTCGAGCGATTTCCGACCGCTCTGAGCCCACCATCGCGCGCCTCCGTTACACTTTGGGAGGCGACCGCCCCAGTCAAACTACCCGCCATGCAGGGTCCCGGCTCCGGATCAACGGAGCGCGGTTAGATGCCAGAGACCTCAAGGGTGGTATTTCAAGGGTGGCTCCACCCGAGCTGGCGCCCGGGTTTCCTAGCCTCCCACCTATCCTAC